>JASBUD010000258.1 GCA_030148105.1 Microbacterium sp.
GCGCATGGTGCTCATCGACCCCAAGCGCGTCGAGCTGACCTCCTACGCCGGCGTCCCGCACCTCATCACGCCCATCATCACGAACCCGAAGAAGGCGGCCGAAGCGCTGCAGTGGGTCGTGAAGGAGATGGACATGCGCTACGACGACCTCGCGTCGTTCGGCTTCCGCCACATCGACGACTTCAACAAAGCCGTCGTCGCGGGCGAGGTGCAGGTGCCTCCCGGCAGCGAGCGCGTGCTCAAGCCCTATCCGTATCTCCTCGTCGTCGTCGATGAGCTCGCAGACCTCATGATGGTCGCCCCGCGCGATGTCGAGGATTCGATCGTGCGCATCACGCAGCTCGCGCGCGCGTCCGGCATCCACCTCGTGCTGGCGACGCAGCGACCGTCGGTCGACGTCGTCACCGGACTCATCAAGGCCAACGTCCCCTCCAGGCTCGCGTTCGCCGTGACGAGCGTGACCGATTCCCGAGTGATCCTCGACCAGCCCGGCGCGGATCGGCTGATCGGTCAGGGCGACGCGCTGTTCCTGCCGATGGGCGCCTCCAAGGCGCTGCGCGTCCAGGGGGCGTGGGTCAGCGAGGACGAGATCGAGAAAGTCGTCAAGCACGTCACGGCGCAGGCGCGACCCGAGTACCGCGAGGTCGCGGTCGCAGCGGAGAAGAAGGAGATCGACGCCGACATCGGCGACGACCTCGAACTGCTGCTTGCGGCGACCGAGCTCATCGTCTCGACCCAGTTCGGCTCGACCTCGATGCTGCAGCGCAAGCTGCGCGTCGGCTTCGCCAAGGCCGGGCGGCTCATGGACCTGCTCGAGTCGCGCGAGATCGTGGGACCCTCCGAGGGGTCCAAAGCCCGTGACGTGCTCGTGACGGTCGAGCAGCTGCCGGACGTGCTCGCACGTCTGCGCGGCGACGACCCGCCGGCGTCGGGCCCGTCGGATCCGGTCGAGGCGCAGTTCGAGGGCTACCCGGTGGTCGAGTCCGACGGTGACGAGGACGCCTGGGGATTGACGGGGCGAGACTGACATGGCCGTTCCCCGTCAATTGCCCAACACGATCACGATCGTGCGCATCCTCATGGCGCCGGTCTTCCTCTGGATGCTGCTGGCAGACGGCGGTTCAGACGGCCCGCTGCGCTGGTGGGCGGCGGTGATCTTCATCGTCGCGATCGCGACCGACGGCATCGACGGCTGGATCGCCCGGCGCTATGAGATCGTCACCGATCTTGGCAAGCTCCTGGATCCGATCGCCGACAAGGTGCTCACGGGCTTCGCGTTCATCGGTCTGTCGATCCTCGGCGAGCTGCCCTGGTGGATCACGATCGTGGTCCTCGTCCGTGAGATCGGCATCACGGTCCACCGCCTCGTCGTCGCGAGCGATCACGTCGTCGCAGCCGCCTGGATGGGCAAGCTGAAGACGGTCGCACAGGCCATCGCACTGTCGCTCGCACTGCTCCCGCTGTGGACCCTCGTGGGGGAGTGGATCTTCTGGGTCAACGGCATCGCGATGGCGATCGCCGTCGCGCTCACGATCGCGAGCGGGATCGATTACGTGCTCACCGAGATCCGCGGCGCGCGTCGCGGACGCGCCGCCCGATGACGGATGCCGCGGATCAGCCCACCGCGGGTCACCTGATCGCGCGGCTCGTCGATCGCGGGTGGAGCGTCGCCGTCGCCGAGTCGCTGACCGGCGGGATGGTGGTGTCCTCGCTCGTGGACATCCCCGGGGCGTCGGCGGTGGTCCGGGGCGGGATCGTGGCTTACGCCACACCGTTGAAGAGCACGCTCCTGGGCGTGGATGCCGCTCTGCTGACGCGGCAGGGCGCGGTGGACCCCCTGGTCGCCGCGCAGATGGCGGCGGGCGTCCGGTTCGCGACGCGGATCGGCGATCAGCCGACGGATGTGGGCATCGCCACGACGGGGGTCGCGGGACCGACCGAGCAGGACGGGCACGCCGTCGGTACCGTGTTCGTGGCCGTGGAGACTCCGTCCGCGTCGCGCGTGGTGGAGCTTGCGCTGTCCGGGTCGCGCGAGCGGATCCGCGCCGAGGCGACAGCGGCAGCGGTGCGCGTCGCTCTGGAGCTGCTGTCCTGACCGGATCCGCGCGGTCGGGAACATCCGGTGTTTCGTGTCGGTTACATTCGGCGATTCCCACCCTTTGCCCAGCGCGCAGGATTAGATTGGCCACATCGGGTGTTGTACTGTTATCCACCCGGATAGCGCGGAATCAGCAGTGAGGAGGGGGCCCATCATGATCCTGGTACGCCAAGAAATCGGCGAAGTCCTTCGTGACTTCCGCCAGCAGAAGGGTCGGACCCTCCGCCAGGTTGCGAGCCGCGCGAGCGTGGCACTCGGCTACCTCAGCGAGGTGGAGCGGGGCCAGAAGGAGGCATCGAGCGAGATCCTCGCCTCGGTTGCCGAAGCGCTCGACGTGCCGATCTCCACGATCATGCGCGAGGTCGGAGACCGCATCTCCGTGCTCGAGGGAATCCAGACCTTCCCCGACGTCGTGCCCGACGACCTCGTCGCGTCGGTCGACGCCGAGCTCTCGTTGCGCTGATCACGCGCGCTCTTCATGCGTCGCAGTGAATTCGACCGCGCCGTCGCAGATGAGTTCGGCGGAAGCGGGGCGGCGCTGATATCGGATCTCGTGCTTCCCCGGTTCGGTGAGCGGACGGCGGCGGAAGCGCTGGAGGCCGGCATCCCGCCCCGCGAGGTATGGCTGGCGCTGTGCGTGGAGGCCGATGTTCCACTCGAGCGCCGCCATGGTGTCGGACGGCGCGAGCTGCGCTCTTCCTGACACGGATTCGCGTCCGAGTGCGCACGGATCTTCGACGGCGTGTCGTCGAAGATCCGTTCTATGTCTCCGTAGGCTTCTGCACAGCGGATGCCGTACGGCCGCTGTCCACAGTTCGAACGTCAGCGCCGACCGATGTCGGAGCCCCTTCGTAGTGTGAGCAGCGTCGAACGACACCACTTGCCTTGTCGCAGCATCCCCGCCGAGCCTCGGCGAGGAGCGCGACAGCCTACAGGCGACGGAACGCGAGCATAAGGAGCACGCCATGCCCTCACCCGAAAACCGCGAGAAGGCCCTCGAGTCCGCTCTTGCACAGATCGACCGCCAGTTCGGAAAGGGCTCGGTCATGCGTCTCGGCAGTGACGAGCGCGCTCCGGTCGAGGTGATCCCCACGGGCTCCATCGCGCTCGATGTCGCGCTGGGTGTCGGCGGGCTGCCGCGCGGTCGCATCGTCGAGATCTACGGCCCCGAGTCGTCGGGTAAGACGACGCTGACCCTGCACGCGATCGCGAACGTGCAGAAGCAGGGCGGCATCGCCGCGTTCATCGACGCCGAGCACGCGCTCGACCCGGAATACGCGCAGAAGCTCGGCGTCGACATCGATGAGCTCCTGGTCTCGCAGCCCGATACGGGTGAGCAGGCGCTCGAGATCGCCGACATGCTGATCCGCTCCGGCTCGATCGACCTGATCGTGATCGACTCGGTCGCCGCGCTCGTCCCCAAGGCCGAGATCGAAGGCGAGATGGGCGACTCCCACGTCGGTCTGCAGGCCCGCCTCATGTCGCAGGCGCTCCGCAAGCTCACCGGTGGTCTGAACACGACGAACACGACGATGATCTTCATCAACCAGCTCCGCGAGAAGATCGGCGTGTTCTTCGGAAGCCCTGAGACGACCGCCGGTGGAAAGGCGCTGAAGTTCTACGCGTCCGTGCGACTGGACATCCGACGCATCGAGACACTCAAGGACGGCACCGATGCGGTGGGAAACCGGACCCGCGTCAAGGTCGTGAAGAACAAGATGGCGCCGCCGTTCAAGCAGGCCGAGTTCGACATCCTGTACGGCACCGGCATTTCGCGCGAGGGCAGCCTGATCGACTTCGGCGTCGAGCACGAGATCGTCAAGAAGTCCGGCGCCTGGTACACGTACGAGGGCGAGCAGCTCGGGCAGGGCAAGGAGAATGCCCGCAACTTCCTTCTGAAGAACCCGGACATCGCCGCGGACATCGAATCGCGGATCAAAGTGAAGCTCGGAATCGGTCAGCCCAAGGCGGTGGAGGCGCCCGTCGCCAAGGCCGATGAGCTGGCCAAGCGTCGCCCCGCGTGATGACCTCTTCCGGCGGTGATGGGGGCGAGCGCCTCGCCCCCATCACCTACCTCCCGGGTGCCGATCGTCCCGCGGTGTCGAACGAGGCGGCCTACCCGAGTGACGAACCGGTGCGGTGGGCGGTGCCGCTGGAGTCGTCCGCGGCGCCGTTCGCGCGTGACACCGGCACGGGAGGACCCGAGCCACTCCGCCTCTCCGGTGGAAGCGAAGTGGAGAGCGGCGAGTCCGCGACGGTCGAGGCGGAGGACGCCCTGACCAAGCGGCTGCGGCGCAGCGCTCTCTCGGAGCGTGAGGCGCGCGCCTTCCTCGCGCAGCGCGATGTCGATACGTCGATCATCGAAGCCACCATCGAGCGCTTCGTCGGGCGGGGCTGGATCGATGACGCGGTCCTGGCGGAGCAGCTGCTCCATGCCGGCACGACCCGCAAAGGTCAGGGGCGTCGCGCCATCGCACAGGCTCTCGCGGCCCGCGGGATTCCGCGTGACGTCGCGGACGCGGCGCTCGCGGATCTGCCCGACGACGACGCCGAGCGCGCACTCGAATACGCGCGCTCCAAGGCGCACGGTCTGCACAGCTACGACATGGACACCGCGCTGCGCCGACTCATCGGTCAGCTGTCCCGTCGGGGATACGGCGGCTCCGTCGCGTCGACCGCGGCGCGCACGGCGCTCACCGAGAGCAGGGGTGGAACCGGCGGCGTACGGTTCCGCTAGGGGCATCGCCGCGCGTTAGTCTCAGTCCGGGGCGACCGAGGGGAGACAGGATGGCGATCGAGGTCCGTGGCCTGACCAAGCGCTATCGCGACAAGGTCGCCGTCGACGACATCTCGTTCTCGGTCGACGACGGCGGTGTGTTCGCCTTCGTCGGGACGAACGGTGCGGGAAAGTCCACGACGATCGGCTGCTTGACGACCCTGCTGCCCTTCGACGCGGGTGACGTGCGGGTCTGCGGACACGACGTCCGCCGGGACGGCGAGAAGGTCCGTGACTCGATCGGGGTGGTCTTCCAGGAGTCGCTCCTGGATCCGTTGCTGAGCGTGCGCGAGAATCTGCGGCTCCGAGGACGACTGAGTCGCGTTCCCCGTGGTCCTCTCGAGGCGCGGATCGCGCAGCTGTCCGAGCTCATCGGTCTCGAGGAGATCCTGGACGGGCGGTACGGCAGGCTCTCCGGTGGGCAGCGACGACGGGTGGACATCGCCCGCGCGCTCCTGCACGAGCCCGCCGTGCTCTTCCTTGACGAACCGACGGCGGGTCTGGATCCCTCGAGCCGCGCGCTGGTGTGGAGCACCCTGCACGCCTTGAGCACCCACGGCGACCTCACGGTGTTCCTCACGACCCACTACCTGGAAGAGACCGAGGAGGCGGCACGGGTCTGCGTGATCGACGACGGCCGCATCGTCGCCGACGACACTCCGTCCGCCCTCCGCGCCCGCCACAGCCGGAGCGTCCTGACGGTCACGACCGATGATCAGGACGGACTCCTCGCGCTCGCTCACGCGGCCGGTGCCGATCCCGCGCTGGACGCGGGGGCCGTCGTGATCGGCGTGCCCGACGCGAACATCGCACGACGCATCCTCTCCGCCCACGGCGACCACGTGCAGGACTTCGAGTTCCGCCACGGACGCATGGACGATGTGTTCCTCGCTCTCACCGGTCGCACCGCCGCAGAGGTGGGGGCCGCGTGAACGTCGTCCTCGCCGTGATCCGGCGGAATCTCCGCATCTTCTTCCGTGACCGCCTGAACGTGTTCTTCTCGTTGCTGGGCGCGGTGATCCTCTTCGGGCTGTACACGCTCTTCCTCGGCAATCTCCAGACGACCGATCTGACGGATTCCCTCCCCGGAGCGACGAGCGCCGAGGTGCAGGCGTTCGTGGACAGCTGGATGTTCGCGGGGATCGTGCTCATCACGACTGTCACGACCGGCCTCGGCGCGCTGTCCGTGCTCGTCGAAGACGATCAGTCGGGCCGATTCCGCGACTTCCTGGTCGCCCCCATCCGGCGTGGACAGCTCGTGCTCGGATACCTGCTGGCGGCCGTGATCGTGGCTGTGATCCTGTCCCTCATCGTGCTGGCGGTCAGTGTCGTGTATCTCGGTGTCCTCCGCGGCGTGTGGCTCGGCGTTCCCGAGATCGCGCGGATCAGCGGCGTCGTGGTGCTCTGCTGCATCGCGTTCACATCCCTGTCCGCGCTCATCGTTTCCTTCGTCCGGACCAGCGGTGCGTTCTCCGGCCTCGCCACGATCGTGGGGACCGTCCTCGGATTCATCGCCGCGGCCTACATCCCGATCGGCGCCTTCCCCGACGAAGTCGCCGCGGTCGTCGCCGCCCTGCCGTTCGCGCAGGCCGGGATGCTCCTCCGGCGCGATTTCGCCGGAGACACGCTTCAGACGATCACCGCGGACGCGCCCGGTGCCGAGGACACGCTCCGTGCCTTCTACGGCATGGATCTCAGCGTCGGAGACTGGGCGGTGCCGGCGTGGTTCGTGATCGGCATCCTCGTCGCGATCACCCTGATCTGCACCGTCCTGTCGGCCGTGCGCATCCGCGGGCGCATCCGCTGACGGTCCGGCCCCGAGCGGACTCCCCGCGGACCCGCACGTAGAATGGCAGGCATCATGACCATTCCGTCTTCGGCGCCGACGACGATCGCGCCTTCACCCGCCGCGCTCACCCGCGACGGGTCCGCGCGCACCTACGACGTGCGCACGTTCGGCTGCCAGATGAACGTGCACGACTCCGAGCGGCTGTCCGGCTCGCTCGAGAGCGCCGGATACGTCGCGGCAGAGCCGGGCGATGAAGCCGACGTGGTGATCATCAATACCTGCGCCGTCCGCGACAACGCCGCCGGGAAGCTCTACGGCACGCTCGGACATCTCGCGTCCGTGAAGCGGCGCAAGGACGGCATGCAGATCGCGGTCGGCGGGTGCATGGCGCAGATGGACAAGCAGGCCGTGCTCGAGAAGGCCCCCTGGGTGGACGTCGTGTTCGGCACGCACAATATGGGGTCGCTGCCGAGCCTGCTGGAGCGGTCCCGTCACAACGGAGAAGCCGAGCTCGAGATCCTCGAGGCGCTCGAGACCTTCCCGTCCACCCTGCCCACCAAGCGCGACAGCGTGTACAGCGGCTGGGTGTCGATCTCGGTCGG
>JASBUD010000259.1 GCA_030148105.1 Microbacterium sp.
CATCATCCCCACGACCGCACCTCCTTCCTCGACGCTACGAACCCCTGCTCCGTCCCGCGATGGGCAGAACACCCCACCGCTCTCACGGGATGACCTCCCACTGCACGGCGCCGGCGGTCAGTGACGCTCCCCGACCGTCTCGTGCGGCGATACCCGCGACCGACTTGTCCGTGACCGTGATCATCGGGTTGAGCGCGATCGGCAGGGCGACGGCGTCGCGGATGATCGCCGCTTCGATCTGAGCGCGCACATCCCGCTCGGCATACACATCGGTCGTCGTCGCCAGCTGACCGATGAGTGCGTCGACCGCGGGATCCGCGAGGCCGACCAGCGACGCGAGCCCGTCGGTACCCCATTGCGCGCCGATCTCGTCGGCGGTCTGCGGGATCGTGACGCGCACGAGTGCGGCATCCCAGCCACCCTGCTCGAGCGCACCCGCGAGGTCCTCGGTGCCGCAGTCGCCCACGTTCCAGCCCGCTTCCGCAGCGGCATCCCGAGCAGCGGAGAACGCTCCGACGGCGAACTCGTCCGCGCGGTCGAAGACGATGCACACGGGGGTCCCCGCGGCGATGCCCGCGGCTTCGCGCTCGCGGCCCGAGTCGTCGGCACCGGTCAGCGCGGCGGCGAAACCGGCGTCCTCGACGATGATGTCGTACGCGCGACCTCCCGGCGTCGCGAGCAGCGCCGAGCTCGCGGTGTACGCGGACGCCCATGCGCCCGCTCCGCGTTCCATGAGCGCCGCCGACGGGATCGCGCGGAGGAACGCCGCGCGCGCCGGCGTCGCACTGAAGACACCCCCGGGCCGGAGCAGGAGCGTCCACACCGTGCCGTCGTGGGTCGTGTCGACGGGGAAGTCCCTGCGTTCCAGGTCGTCGATCGCCTCGCGGTTCGCGGTAAGGGGGGCGACCTGCACCACGTCCACACCGGCACCGACCTCGGCCACCGGATCGGCACCGGCGGGGACGAGCTCGATCTTCGCGACTTTGGGCGTCGCAGCCCCCCGGTAGGCGGCGTTCGGGACGAGAGTGAGACTGCGGCCCTGGGCGTCGGCGGCGACCTCGTCGACCCGGAACGGCCCGCTCGAGATCAGCGCGCCATCGGAGACCTTGCCGCCGACAGTGAAGCCCTCGCGCCACACTTCGGCGATCGATGCCAGGGCAGCGGTGTCATCCTGCTCGATCGCCGTGATGAGCGCCTGCTTCGCCTCCATCGGATCCTCGACACCGAGCGCGGATGCCGCGACGACATGCGCGGGCACTGCGACGGTGAGGCGGCTCTGCCAGTCATCGATCGCCGTCGGATAGGTGACCTCGATCGCACGCGCGAACTCGTCGATCCGGGGAACCTGCGTCGCGGCATCCGTCGGCAGAGCGTCCCCCGCCGTCGCGTTGCCGTCCGCGCCCGGCGGCGTCACGTCGATGAATCCGGATGCTGCCGCCCACCCCAGCAGCAGGTCGGCGGCGTCCAGCGGGATGCCGTCGGACCAGGCGGGCTCGCGCAGGTCGTAGCGCACCGTGAACGGGTCGTCGCTGACGATCGAGACCGCGCCGAAGCTGCTGTCCGCCACGAACTCGCCGTCCACGAGATCGCCGAATCCGTCACGCGTCATCGCCGCGACGTTCAGATTGCCGGGTGTCGGCGCCGCTTCGGCGTTCCCCGAGGTGAACGCGGAGGGCCACCCCACGGTGACCGCCGAACCCGGCACCACGGTCTCCGGGAGGGCCGGAGCGCAAGCCGTCACACTCAGCGCGAGGGCGGCCGCCAAGGGTGCCGCGATGCGGCGTCGTGCGCTCATGAGGAGAGGGTCAGACGAGGTCGGAGCCGTCGTCACCCTCGGCCATCTCGCGGAAGCGTTCGCTCTCTTCGCTCTCCAGCCAGGCGCGGGCGTGCTCGAGCAGGACCGCGGGCGAGTCCTCCGCCTCCGCGGCCGTGTCGAACGGTCCGATCGTGTCCTCGGACGGACGCTGATCCGCGCGCTGCACCGACTGCGTCGTGAGGTTGTACCAGTAGGGCGCTCCGCCGCTCATTCTTCTCCTCCGCGCATCCGTTCGATCCTAAGCGCCGATGCGGGGCACCCCGCACGACAGAGGTCGTGGCGACGGTCCACGGACCGGCGCCACGACCTCGATATCAGCTCGATGACTCAGCCACCCGCGAGCTCGGCGTCCTTGTCGCGGATCGAGTCCGCCATGCGGTCCAGCGCCTGGGCCATGTCGTTCACGGCCTCGGCCGCATCATCCAGCGACGACGTGAGCTCGGAGTACGCGGTGGAGTACGCCTCGGAGGCGTTCTCGGTCTTGAAGCCGTCCTGGACGAGGTCGTCGATGACGCCCTGGAGTTCCTTCAGGGTGTCGGTGACGGTGCTGCGGCCATCGCGCAGGCGCGCTGCCGCACTCTCCATCTCGCTGTACGTTGCTCCGAAATCATGTCCGGCCATGAGAACCGCCTCCTGCGTTCGTCGTGGTGAGGCTCTGCGGCCTCTCGTGTTTCGAGGCTAGCCAAAGATCCCGAATCGGCACACGGGCAGGGGTACCCATGCCCATCACCGAGGCTCGGACTGCGCCACCGAGAGATCCAGCTCGCGGCGCGCGTACGCGTCGGGGACCGTGTCGGTCCGTACGAATGCGGCGAAGATCTCCGCCGCCTCGTCGGCGGTGAAGATCTCGCGAAGGAGGACCCGCACCGAGCGGTCCGGCCCGATGGGCACCAGGACGGTCTCCTCGGTCCCTGCATCCGCGGCCTGCCTCCTGCCGATCGTGTACAGGTGGTGATCGCCGTCCTCACCGCGCAGTCGCGCTTCCACCGTCATCGCCTCGGCGGAGCCTGCGGCCTGGATGAACGTCTCCGCGTCGTCGTCGCGCGTGACGACGATGCTCTCCGGGTTCGATCCGCGCCAGAGCGTGTAGGTGAACCTGCTCGTACCGTCGAGCTTGCCGAGGACGGCGCGCACGTGCTCGGCGATCGGCCGGCGGCGCTCATCGATCCAGCCCGTCTGTCCTCGTGGCGTGGTCTCGGCAAAGGGGCCGTACATCGTCATGGTTCCTCCCGGATGATCACCCTCGTGACCAGGATCTCATTGCCGTCCAGTGTGCCGCGTGCGGGCGCCCCCGCGTTCACCGCATTGTCGAACTGGTACTGGGTGTTGCCCGGCTGAAGATACTTCGCCAGCGCGCCGCCCGATTTGATCTCGATCCCGTCGTACGTGTTCTCCCCGTCGCCGTTGGCCACCAGACCGTCGTACTTGCGTCCGTTCTGCGGCGATCCCGGATAGTCGACGCGGACCTGCGTCGTGATGACCTCGACATCGTTGTCCTCCGCGTAATGCGCCAGGCCGAGCTGCTCCTTGTCCACCCAGGGCTTGTTCTCCTGGCCGGTGGCGTATCGCCCGCGCGCGTCACGGCCGTCGCCACGGTCCACACCCGGGCGGGACGCGTCGGGCACGTGGCCGTCGGGGGGCTGCACGCGGGTCGCGTCGAGATCGGTGACCTCGCCGGTGTTGCGGTTCTGCCTCTGCGCGTGCTTGCGGAACATCTCCGACAGCTGCCGGACGTGCACCGGCATGTCATCGAGCGCGTCCTTGAGCGGACGGATCACGGCCTTGCCGATGCTCATCTGCCTACCGCTCGGATCGTCTGGTCCACGGCGCCACCTCCGCTCCGACCCTACGAGCGCCGGTCGGCGTCGGTCGATGGGCAGAACAACCCGCTCCGGTCCTCTCAGCCGCCCGCGGCGATCACATCGTCGGCGCGCCGGGCGTCCCGCGCCGTCGCCGGCGTGTCGGAGACGAACGGCATCTGCATCGTCACCGCACGGCCCGCCTGCACGAAGATGCCGCGTCCGACCGGGAAGTCCGAGCGCTTCACGCGTCCGAATGCGGTCTTGAAGATCGCCTCGCCGTCGTAGGTGTCCGGCTTGAGGACGATCCCCTGGCGACCGGTCTTCCATTCGCCGAGCACGCCGATGCTGCCGCTCGCGCGGGAGATCTCGGCTTCGCCGATCAGCAGATGATCGCTGTCGTTCATCGCCTGCAGGAGCGCCCGCATGGGCCGGTCCGCCACACCGTCCGCGAGGTGGGGCATGTCCTCGACCACGATCATGATGCGTCCACCGGGCGACTCGCTGACGACGAGCTCCGCGAGCTCGGTCACGAGCTCCTTCTCGTCTTCGGGCCGCGTGGCGCTGCGCACCCACGGGCGGAAGTCCTTGAGCTCGGAGCGCCTGCTGCCGAGGTGGTACATCTTCACCTGCGGGTCGAAGCGCTCCATCGCGACGATCAGAGCCTTGAGCGCGTTCGTGCGACCCGACGCCGGCGGACCGGAGATCACGAACGAACCGATCGGCTCGAACCCGTGCGCGGCCAGCGTGTCGTCCGCGACACCGAAGACCGGCATCCCGTCGACCTGCGCCGGCATCTCGTCCGCACCGACCATGGTCGGCAGCGCGCCGATCTCGGGAAGATCGCGGACACCCTCCGAGCGCAGTCGCTCACCGAGCGCCGCGAGGGCCTTCGTCTGCTCGACGACGTTCATCGTCCCGCCGAGCACCGCGATCTGCGCCTCGTGGCCGTCCACGATCGCCCGTCCGGGACCGGACTGCTCATCCAGCACGTCGCGTGGCGCCCCGAGCAGCATGTACTGGCTCGGATCGCCCATGCGCAGCACGACGCGTCGCGAGATGTTCGCGGCGACCGCGCTGGGCACGGCGTTGCCGCGGTCGGCCGTGAGCACGGTGTGCAGCCCGAGCGTGCGGCCTTCGCCGAGGATCCGCATGAAGATCCGGTAGAACGGTCCGCGGCCGGGGGCGACCTCCCAGTCCTTCTTGAACTCGGGATAGTTGTCGATCAGCAACAGGATGCGCGGCATCCGCGGGTCGCGCAGCTCGCGGTACTCCTGCACGGAGGCGGCGCTCGCGGCCGAGAAGGCCGCCGCGCGACGGTCCATCTCGGCATCCAGGGTGCGCAGCAGCCGCTGGATGCGCTCGACGTCCGCACTGTCGACGACCGAACCCACGTGCGGCAGCGCCGCGAGCGCGCCGAGGGCTCCGGATGCGAAGTCCAGACAGTACACCTGAACCCGCCCGAGGTCGGGTCGCATGCCGGCCGCGGTGCCGATCGTCTTGAGCAGGGTCGACTTGCCCGAGCCGGAGGTGCCGTAGATCACGAGCGAGCCGTCGCGGTCCGGTGCGAACACGGCCGCTTGCTGCAGCTGTTTCTCGGGCACGTCCACGAGAGCGATCGGGATGCGGGTGTCGCCCTCGTTCGGCAGATCGCGCAGGTCCACCACGGGTGCGAGATCATCGAGCCACGGCCGGCGGGGCCGCTGAAGGCGCGCACGGTCGGCCGCGTCGATGAGGGTGGACACGATCCGCTTCTGGTCGTTCGGGCCGAGGTCCTCCTCGTGCGAGTCCGACTCGGCGAGCCCCTCCGGCTCCCATTCGCGCGTGGCGCCGAAACGCAGTTCGGCGACGCGCACTTCGGCGGCGGCGGAATCGTCCTCCGTCGTCCAGCCTCCGGCGTAGGCGGACTGGAACGGCACGAGGCGACCGGGGCCGGTCTTGGCGATCGCGCGCCCCGGTACGCTCGCCGGGAATGTCGCCGCGATCGCGTCGTCCACGACGTCCCGCGAGTCGGATTCGTCCGCCATGCGC
>JASBUD010000273.1 GCA_030148105.1 Microbacterium sp.
GATCGCCCCGGTGGACCTCGGTCTGCCCGGATCGCTGCCGGTCGTCAACGAGACCGCGATCCGCTCATCGATCAGTCTCGGGCTCGCGCTGGGTTGCTCGATCGCTCCGTCGAGCCGCTTCGCGCGCAAGAACTACTTCTATCCCGATCTCGGCAAGAACTATCAGATCTCCCAATACGACGAGCCGATCGCCTTCGAAGGACGCGTGGAGGTCGAACTCGAAGACGGCACGATCGTCGAGGTTCCGATCGAGCGTGCGCACATGGAGGAGGATGCGGGCAAGCTGACGCACGTCGGCGGCTCCACCGGTCGCATCCAGGGCGCGGAGTACTCCCTCGTCGACTACAACCGCGCCGGCGTCCCGCTGGTGGAGATCGTGACGAAGCCGATCTACGGCGCCGAGCACCGCGCGCCCGAGGTGGCGAAGGCCTACGTCTCCACGATCCGCGACATCGTCCGCGCCCTCGGCATCTCCGAGGCGCGCATGGAGCGTGGCAACCTCCGATGCGATGCGAACGTCTCGCTGCGTCCCCGCGGTCAGGCGGCGCTCGGGACCCGCACGGAGACGAAGAACGTCAACTCCATGCGGTCGGTGGAGCGTGCCGTCCGATACGAGATCCAGCGCCAGGCCGCGATCCTCGCAGCCGGCGGGACGATCACCCAGGAAACGCGGCACTGGCACGAGGACACCGGGACGACCTCACCGGGACGCCCCAAGTCCGACGCGGACGACTACCGGTACTTCCCCGAGCCCGACCTCCTGCCCGTCGTCCCCTCCGCCGAGCTCGTCGAGCAGCTGCGCGCGGCGCTGCCCGAACCGCCGGCCGCGCGACGTCGTCGTCTGAAGGCGGACTGGGGATTCAGCGACATCGACTTCCAGGGTGTGGTGAACGCCGGCCTGCTCGTCGAGGTGGAGGAGACCGTGGCCGCCGGCGCGACCCCCGCCGCGGCGCGCAAGTGGTGGACCGGTGAACTGGCGCGCATCGCGAATGCGGAGGGCAAGGAGCCTGCCGAGCTCGTCTCGCCGCGGGATGTCGCCGAACTCCAGAAGCTCGTGGACGCCGGCACCCTCACCGACAAGCTCGCCCGTCAGGTGCTCGAGGGCATGATCGCGGGCGAGGGCACGCCGCAGGAGATCGTGGACGCCCGCGGGCTCGCCGTCGTCTCGGACGACGGCGCCCTGATCGCGGCGATCGACGAGGCGCTCGCGTCTCAGCCCGATGTCCTGGAGAAGATCCGCGACGGCAAGGTTCAGGCCGCCGGTGCGGTGATCGGCGCGGTGATGAAGGCGATGCGAGGCCAGGCGGATGCCGCACGGGTGCGCGAGCTCGTGCTGGAGCGGGCAGGGCACTGATACGCCTGCATGTCGGTGCCCGGTGAGACCATCGGCTGATGGGACGCGGTGACGGGACCGGGCGGCTCGTGTCGCCCGACGGTGCCGACGACACCGGCACCGGCATCCTGCACGTCGACATGGACGCGTTCTACGCGGCCGTAGAGGTTCTCGACGATCCCTCGCTGAAGGGCAAGCCCCTCATTGTCGGCGGTGTGGAGGGGCGCGGCGTCGTTTCGAGCGCCTCCTACGAGGCACGACGGTTCGGCGTGCGCTCGGCGATGAACATGGCGCAGGCACTGCGCCTGTGTCCGACGGCGATCACGGTGACACCCCACTTCGAGCGATACCTGGCGGTGTCGGCGCAGGTGATGAGCATCTTCCACGACGTCACGCCGCTCGTCGAGCCACTGTCGATCGACGAGGCGTTCCTGGACGTGCGCGGTGCGCGCCGGCTGTGGGGGAGTCCGGGTGAGATCGCGCGTTCGCTCCGTCGACGCGTGCGTGAGGAAACCGGCCTGACCTGCAGCATCGGCGTGGCCGCGACGAAGCACGTTGCCAAGATGGCCTCGACGATCAGCAAGCCCGACGGTCTGCTGATCGTGGCGGCCGACCGGACCGAGGACTTCCTGCGGCCCCGCTCGGTCCGTGCGCTCTGGGGCATCGGCCCCAAATCCGCCGAGGCGCTCGAGGCACGCGGCATCCGGACGATCGCCGACATCCTCGACACGCCCCGCGGGGTGCTCGACCGTGCACTCGGCAGCGCGATGGGCGAGCGCATCTGGCAGTTGTCGCGCGGCATGGACGCGCGCGAGGTCGACACCGAACGTGTCGAGAAGAGCGTCGGCCACGAGGAGACGTTCCACTCCGACATCGACGAGCCGACGATCCTCCGTTCAGAGCTGCGACGGCTGGCCGACCGCGTGGGTGCTCGCCTGCGCTCGAACGGCTGGGAGGCGCGTACGATCGCGATCAAGATCCGCTTCTCGGACTTCACGACGCTCACGCGGTCGCAGACCCTTCCCGAACCCACGGCGGTGGGTCAGCGCATCGGCGAAGCCGCGCTGGGGATGTTCGACGCGCTCGACCGACCCCTCCCGGTCCGCCTGGTGGGAGTGCGCGCAGAGAAGCTGCGCCCGTCGGGCGGTGGCGATCTCGCGCTGTGGGACGACGACGAGGAGTGGCGCCGCGTGGAGGGCGCGCTCGATGACGCGGCGGCGCGGTTCGGGCGCGGCGCCGTGACCCGCGCGACGCTGATCGGGGGGCCGCGCGGCGGCACCGCGCTGCCGTCGCACCCGCGCGCGCCGGGGTCGGATTCCGCCGGGCCGGGCTCGGGCCTGGGCAGCGCGCGTCACGACGGGTAGCGTGAAGGAATGCCCAACATCGCACTTGAACTCGGTCAGCAGTCCGCGAATCTCGGCGTGCACAGCGCGTACGGCGAGCCCATCGACGTCGACGGCGTCAAAATCGTCCCCGTCGCGCTGTCGTGGTCGGGCTTCGGTGGAGGATCCGACGAGTCCGGAAACGGCGGCGGCGGTGGCGGCAGCTGGGCGGCTCCCCTGGGGGCGTACGTCCGCAAGGGCGACTCGCTGAGCTTCGAGCCGAACATCGTGTCCTTCCTGGCGGTGGCCATCCCCTTCGTATGGGTCGCCGGTCGTGCACTCAGCCGTGTCATCCGCGCCCTCAAGCGCTAGGGCCGATCCGGTCGCACACGCGCTCGATCTCGCCGCCACGCACATCACGCAGGCAGTCGTCGGGGTGGCGGCATCCAATCCGGTCGTGCTCATCGACGGGCGCAGCGGATCGGGGAAGACGTCCTTGGCGCGCCGGCTCGTCGCCCAATGGCCCTTACGCGGTCGCGTGCAGCTCGTCGCGCTGGACTCGCTGTACCCGGGCTGGGACGGTCTCCGCGACGGCGTGGAGCTCGCCAGAGATGCGATCCTCCGGCCGCACGCCCGCGGACTCGTCGGAGTCTGGCAGCGGTGGGACTGGGAGGTGGGCGCACCGGCGGAGGCGCATGCCGTCGACCCGTCCCTCCCGCTGATCGTCGAGGGCTCAGGCCTGTTGACCGCGGAAACCTCCGCACTCGGAGACGTCCGCGTCTGGCTCGAGTCCCCAGCGCCCTCGCGCATGCGCCGCGCCCTGGCGCGCGACGGCGATACGTATCGCCCGCACTGGGCGCGGTGGGCGGCACAGGAGGAGGAACACCTCGTCACCGACCGACCGCCGTTGCGGGCGACGCACGTCTTCGCGATTCCCTGAGGATCTGCGATTCAGGTCTCGTTCTCGACCGCGCGGACGAGACCGTCCAACCGGTAGCCCAACCAGTCATAGATCCCGAACCGGGGATCCTCGTCGTCGTGATCGTCTTCGGACTCGATGCCGAGCCGGTTCGCGAGCACGAGGCGGATGGCGGCCAGAGCGCGCAGCCATGCCTGGACGGCATCGGCATCCAGCGTGAGGTGGACGACCTCCATCGGGTCGTCCGCGTCCGCGAAGCTCGCGGCGGGTGAGAGAGACCCGAGGACGATGCCCGCGTCCGCACGGCGGCGTTCCAGCAGATCGCGCTCGGTGAGCTCGCGGAACTCGCGCGCTGCGCCGGCGTCATCGGCGTAAGCGTCCGGCACCAGCCGGAGCACCGCCGGATCCGTGCTCGACGCCGCGCCGGAGTCCTCCAGAAGCTCGGCGAACTGCGCCACCAAGCCGGCGAGGTGGGTGGCCTCGAGGCGTGTCAGTTCGAGGACCACGCTGCGATCACCGGTCACCGTGGCGCCTGCCGAACTGTCGCCCAGAGCCCGTAGTCGTGCATGGCTTGAGTATGCAGCTCCATCTGCTCCCTCGCGCCTTCTGCGACGACCGCGTGCCCGTCATGATGCACAGCGAGCATGAGCCGTTCGGCTTCGGGGCGATCGAACCCGAAGTACTCGCGGAAGACATGGGCGACGTAGCTCATCAGATTGACGGGGTCGTTCCAGACGACCGTCTGCCAAGGATGATGAGGCTGCTCGGAACCCGTGGTGCGGAGGTCTTCGCCGAGATCGGGGAGTGCGACCGACATCACGCCCATCCCAATTCGTGCAGGCGTTCGTCGTCGATGCCGTAGAAATGGGCGATCTCATGCACGAGCGTCGTATGCACTTCGTCGCGCAATTCATCGGCCGTCTCGCATGCCGCCAGGTGGGGCTCGCGGTAGATGATGATCCGGTCGGGCAACTCGCCGATGCCGTAGCGGTCGCGTTCGGTCAGAGCCCAACCGTCATACAGACCGAGGAGGTCGAGGCTTCCATCCTCCGGACGGTCTTCCACCACGAACACGACGTTCTCCAGACCATCGACCATGTCGTCGGGGAGCCGATCGAGTTCGGCCGTGACGAGTGCTTCGAACCCCTCGGGATCCATCTGCATCAGATGCTCTCCTGCTTGGGGTGAGTAACGGGGCTCGAACCCGCGACATCGGCCACCACAAGGCCGCGCTCTACCAACTGAGCTATACCCACCATGTCTCCCGCGCGAGCGGGCAACCCGAAGATTCTCTCATACTTCGGGCGCGAACGACGAAAGCGCCGCCGATGCCGCGGCGCGTGCCGTGTCGCTGGTCGGCCCCGGTTCTGGGACGAACACGGCCGAGCGGTAGTAGGACAGCTCGAGGATCGATTCGCGGATGTCCGCCAACGCGCGGTGACCGCCGCCCTTCGCCGGCGCGTGGATGTAGGCACGGGGGTACCAGCGTCTACTGAGCTCCTTGATGCTGGACACATCGACGTTGCGGTAGTGAAGCCACCTGTCGACGCGCGGCATGTACTTGGCCAGGAACATGCGGTCGGTGCCGATCGTGTTGCCGGCCAGCGGCGCCTTGCCCTGCAGTGGCACGAAGCGCTGGATGTATTCGAGTGCCTCGAATTCGGCTTCGGCGAGGCTCACGCCTTGGGGAATCTCCGTCAAGAGCCCTGACTTCTCGTGCATCGCCGTCACGAAGTCGTTCATGTGCGCGAGCGCGGAGTCATCGGGCTTGATGACGATCGAGAACCCCGGGTCGAGAGGGCGGAGTTCGAAGTCGGTCACGACGACGGCGATCTCGACGAGTTCGTCGATCGCGAGGTCGAGGCCCGTCATCTCGCAGTCGATCCATACGAGACGATCGTTCTCGGAAGCGCCCACCATTGCTCCATCCTAGCCAGGGGGCACGGACACGGATCTCGGGCGAAGCCCCCCCGGAGAGATTCGAACTCCCGACCAGCCGGGTAGAAACCGGACGCTCTTCCACTGAGCTACGGAGGGTGACGCATCTACGCTACCCGTCCGCCTCGCACAGCCGGAAGTCGCCGCCGCGTGGCACTGGCAGCGCGCGCGCCGGCGGCGTACGTTCTGAGACACGGAAGGAGTTCGATGATGAGCACGACCGAGACACACCACGCCCTCTGGGTCGCCTATGGAGCGTCAGGAGTCGCCGGCAGCATCCGCAAGGATGACGACGGCTACACCGTCACGATGGCCGGGGCGGACACGACCGCGGGAACGTACCCGTCGATGGAGGTCGCGAAGAGCGCACTGCATTCCCGGATGTCCGCCGGAAGCGACTGGCCCCGGTTCCAGGAGCACTGATCCACCCCACGGGGACGGAGCCGTCAGACGCGGGCGATTGACGCGTCGGACGGCTTCGCCGCGAGGGCGGGGTTCGCGCGCGCTGTGTCGAGGAGCGGGAGCGCGACGTGCACGAACGGGCCGATGAGCGCGGCGAAAAGGACCGTGCCGATGCCCACGGTGCCGCCCAGAAGCCAGCCGATCGCGAGCACGGAGATCTCGACGGACGCACGGCACGCCCAGATCGGCCAGCCCAGACGTGCGTGGAGACCCGTCATGAGGCCGTCTCGGGGACCGGGCCCGAATCGCGCCCCGATGTAGAGTCCCGACGCCAGGGCGACCAGGACGATGCCACCCAGCAGCACGGCCACCTGGAGGAGGACGCCCGAGACCGGCGGCACGAGCCAGAGCACGGCCTGCATGCTCGTCCCGACCAGGAGGATGTTGGCGATAGTGCCGATTCCGGGCTTCTGGCGGAGCGGGATCCAGACGAGCAGGACGAGGAAGCCCACGATGTTCGTGACCCACCCGATGCCGATCCCCGTGTGGACCGAGATGCCCTGGGCGAAGACGGTCCACGGGTCCACCCCGAGCCCCGCCTCGACCGTGAGGGCGCACCCTGCCCCATAGAGGAAGAGGCCGACCAGGAGCTGCACCACACGACGCGTCATGGCCCCATTTCATCGCATTATTGGACTGGTAGCACCAGGCCAATGCGGATAGTCTGGCCCGGTGGACTCCCGCATATCGGCTCGTTCCCTCGGAGCGGCACTAGGTGGTTGGCGTACGCGTGAGCCGGCATATGAGGCCCTCGCCGACGGCATCCGTCTTCTCTGCCTCGACAACCGCATCGCGCCACGTACGACGCTTCCCGCCGAGCGCGAACTGGCGTCGGCGCTGCAAGTGAGTCGAAGCACCGTCGCGACGGCGTACCGGAGCCTGCGCGATTCGGGACATATCGCGAGTCTGCGAGGGTCGGGGAGCATGACGCTGCCTCTACGGCGAGCGGATGCCGGCGCTGTCGCTCCGCGAGAGGGGGCCATCGACCTCCAGCAGGCGAGCCCACCGGCATGGCCCGGACTGGCCGGACTGTTCTCGGATGTCAGTCTGTCCGCCTCCTCGATCGTCGCGCGGACGGGATACGACATGGTGGGCCGGAGCGATCTGCGCGAAGCGATCGCGGGCCGGTACCGCGAGCGCGGCATCCCGACGTCCGTCGACGAGGTGCTGGTCACCACGGGCGCGCAGAGCGCGATCCACCTGCTCGCCGCCGTGCTGCTGGGCAGGGGGGATCGTGTCCTGATCGAGACGCCCACCTACCCGCACGCTGCCGATGCCCTGCGGCGCGCGGGCGCCCGGCTGATCGGTGTACCGGTGACCCCGGAGGACGGCTGGGATCTGGACCGCGCCGAGCAGGCGTTTGCGCGCGCGTTGCCGGTGCTGGCCTACCTGATGCCTGACTTCCAGAACCCGACCGGGCGTTCGATGTCCGCAGACGAGCGGATCTCGATCGGCGAGGCCGCACAGCGCGCGGGTACGTTCGTGGTCCTCGATGAGACCACGGCCGACCTCGACATCGATCGCGGGTTGCAGTCGCCCGGCTTCGCGAGCGATCCCGAGTCGGTCATCCGGATCGGCTCGCTGGGCAAGACGGTGTGGGGAGGGCTGCGCGTGGGATGGGTCCGGGCCGGCGCGGATCTGATCCGCCGTCTCGTGGCCGCTCGTCCGGCGCACGATCTGGGCACCCCGGAGTTCGAGCAGGCTATTGCGACAGCCGCTCTGCGGCGATTCCCGGAAGTGATCGCGCAGCGCTCCCATCTGCTCCGGGCAGGCCGGGATGCCGCTCGCGAGGCGCTCGCGACGCTGCTCCCGGATTGGCGGACTCCGGTCGTACACGGGGGAGTGTCGCTGTGGATCGGGCTGGATGCCCCGCTGAGTTCACCGCTCGTGATGGACGTGCGATCGCGAGGCCTGCTGCTGTCGGCCGGCTCGAGATTCGCGGTGGACGGCGGGTACGACCGGCACCTTCGCCTTCCCTTCACGAGCGGCCCTGCCGAGCTCATCCGCGCCGTCGAGATACTCGCCGACGCATGGCCCCGGGTGCGCGGCGGGGCGCCCATGCAGTCATCGATGCAGCTCGACGCCGTCATCTGATCCCGGCACGCCGTCATCTGAGCCCCGCCCGCCGTCAGCGGGAGAACCTCAGGCAATCGATGGCGTCGTCAGCCGCCCAGAATTCGCCCAGCTCGCGGAATCGACCTGATGCCGCGTGGAAGCGACGAGCGCGATACCGCGTGTCTGCGCCGGCGGTCATCACCTGGAGGTGGCCGATCACCCGGCCGGGGCGGTCGATCACCCGCCACAGGGCGGGCCCCGCGGCCGTGAGTGACACCGCACGGGTGAGGACGGGCGGTGACAGGTCGGGTGCGGCATCGCGGCGCGACGCCGAGAGCCGGGCGGCGGTCGATGGTGCGGTCATGGTCGTTCTCCCCTCCCATCGAAGATACGTTCGACCTCCGACACGCCGGCAGTTCGTCGATTCCTCCCCAGGACGCCTCGGCGCGACGTTGTCCGCAGATCTCCACTCGACCCGCACCTGTTGGCCCTTAGACGGGCATCGTGGAGCTGCGCCGGCGCTCTCAACGGGCACGGGGCGCCGGCGCAGCCCGAGGACGGACTTCGGGAGGAGAGGATGCGAGATGAACGACACGATCACGATCGTCGGAACGATCGGCACGGACCCCGAGCGGAAGGTGCGCGGCGGCGTGCCCATCACGACGTTCCGCGTCGCGAGCAAGGAGCGCCGCTTCGACAAGGCATCCGGGGCATGGGTCGACGGCGAGACGAACTGGTACACGGCATCGGCGTACCGACGGCTCGCCGACCACGTCTACGAGTCGCTGCATCGCCGGGAACGCGTCATCCTGACCGGGCGGCTCAAGGTGCGCAACTGGGACACCGGCGAGAAGCGCGGCACGTCGGTCGACATCGACATCGATGCGATCGGTCATGACCTGCTCTTCGGCACCACGGCATTCCGTTCCGACGACGCTCGCTCGGACGAATCGGGCTCGGCGGCCGCGCCCGCCGGGGAATGGGCGACGACTTCTTCCGACGGTGGCTGGGACGTGGCGGAGCAGTCGACGTCGAGCTCGGCGAGCCCCGCACTCCCGTCCCCGGCGGTGGAGCCGGCGCAACCGAGAGAGCCTGAGCTCGTCGGTGCCGAGACGCCGTTCTGACCGCGGCGACGGGCATGGGGCGGGCGGGGCAATCGTCGCGACTTACACTCGAGACGTGCCCCGCCGCCCCGAGTGCCACCCGGACATCCCCCGTCCGAGCGCGCCGCGGGCGGCGATCGGAAATGTCTCCCTCCGCCGACGCGCGACCGGAGCGTCGGTCCCGGCGATCCTCCTTGCAGGCCTCATCGCCCTCTCCGGGTGCACACCGGCCGGGCAGGACGCCGAGCCGCTCACGACGGCGACGACGGCCGTCGAGACGGCGACTCCGTCTGCGTCACCGTCACCGGGTGAACCCACGGGGCCCGTGCTGATCCCGGACGGCACGGCCGAGGACAACCTGCCGCTGTTCTCGAGCATCGTCGCGGCGGTCTGGGCCACGCCCCAGCAGGTCACCGGGCAGGCATATGTCGACGCTCTTGTCGCCGCCGGCTTCGACAAGGCTGCGATGCAGCTGACACCCGATCGGAGCACCGTCGGCAATCCCGCCGAGAGCATCCAGTTCTCGGTGCGCTGGGGTCAGGATTGCCTCGTCGGTCAGGTGGGGCCGGCCACCGGGGAGCCGGTCGCCGTGATCGTGCCCGTCCTCGCGGAGGGCACCTGCTTGGTCGGTCAGACGCGCCCGATCGACTGGTGACGGCGGATGGGCAGGACCGCGCGCACGTAGACTGGACCGGTTATGGCTGAATACATCTACTCGATGGTCCGTGCCCGCAAGGCAGTCGGCGACAAGGTGATCCTCGACGACGTCACGATGGCGTTCCTCCCGGGGGCCAAGATCGGCGTCGTCGGGCCCAACGGCGCGGGAAAGTCCACGATCCTGAAGATCATGGCGGGAATGGACACGCCGAGCAACGGCGAGGCCAAGCTCAGCCCCGGCTACAGCGTCGGCATCCTGATGCAGGAGCCCGAGCTCGACGAGGACAAGACGGTCCTGGAGAACGTCCAGCAGGGCGTCGGTCCGATCAAGCAGCAGCTCGACCGGTTCAACGAGATCTCCGGGCTCATGGCGGACCCCGATGCCGATTTCGACACGCTGCTGGCCGAGATGGGGACGCTCCAGGAGGCGATCGACGCGGCCGACGCCTGGGATCTGGACTCCCAGCTCGAGCAGGCGATGGACGCGCTGCGGACGCCCCCGTCGGAGGCGATCGTGGCCAACCTGTCCGGCGGTGAGAAGCGGCGTGTGGCGCTGTGCAAGCTCCTCCTGCAGAAGCCCGATCTCCTGCTGCTCGACGAGCCCACGAACCACCTCGACGCTGAGAGCGTGCTCTGGCTCGAGCAGCACCTCGCGAAGTATCCCGGCGCCGTCCTCGCCGTGACCCACGATCGCTACTTCCTCGATCACGTCGCCGAGTGGATCTGCGAGGTCGACCGCGGCCGCCTCTACCCGTACGAGGGCAACTACTCGACCTACCTGGAGAAGAAGCAGGAGCGTCTCCAGGTTCAGGGCAAGAAGGACGCCAAGCTCGCCAAGCGTCTTGCGAGCGAGCTCGAGTGGGTGCGCAGCAACGCGAAGGGCCGTCAGACGAAGTCGAAGTCGCGCCTGGCCCGCTACGAGGAGATGGCCGCAGAGGCGGATCGCACCAGGAAGCTGGACTTCGACGAGATCGTCATCCCGCCGGGTCCGCGCCTGGGACAGGTGGTGCTCGAGGCCAAGAAGCTCCAGAAGGGCTTCGACGGCCGCAGCCTGATCGACGGGCTGAGCTTCAGCCTCCCGCGCAACGGCATCGTCGGCATCATCGGCCCGAACGGCGTCGGCAAGACGACGCTCTTCAAGACGATCGTGGGTCTCGAACCGCTCGACGGCGGCGAGCTGAAGGTCGGTGAGACCGTCGACATCTCGTACGTCGACCAGAGTCGCGGTGGGATCGACCCGAACAAGACCCTCTGGGAGGTCGTCAGCGACGGTCTGGACTGGATCCAGGTCGGCAAGGTCGAGATCCCGTCCCGCGCGTACGTCTCGCAGTTCGGCTTCAAGGGTCCCGACCAGCAGAAGAAGGCGGGCGTCCTCTCCGGTGGTGAGCGCAACAGGCTGAACCTCGCCCTCACCCTCAAGCAGGGCGGAAACCTCCTCCTCCTGGACGAGCCCACCAACGACCTGGACGTCGAGACGCTCGGCAGCCTGGAGAACGCGCTGCTCGAGTTCCCCGGATGCGCGGTCGTCATCACTCACGACCGGTGGTTCCTCGACCGCATCGCCACGCACATCCTGGCGTACGAGGGCACCGCCGACGACCCCGACAACTGGTATTGGTTCGAGGGCAACTTCGAGGCGTACGAGGAGAACAAGATCGAGCGTCTCGGCGCGGACGCGGCCAACCCGCATCGCTCCACGTACCGCAAGCTCACGCGTGACTGACGAGGAGTTCGTGGTGTCGGCGACCGGGGACGGTCGCCGACTCCACATCCCCATCCACTTGCGGTGGGGTGATCTGGACGCCTTCAATCACGTCAACAACGCCTCGATGCTCAAGCTCCTCGAAGAGGTGCGCGTGCGCGCCTTCTGGCGACCCGGAGCGGACGAGGCCGCGCCGCCGACGGCCGTGCTCGACTCCGGCATCGACGCCGGCACGCTGACGCTCATCGCCCGGCAGGAGATCGAGTACCTCCGCCCCGTGCCGTACCAGAGGAACCCGCTCGACGCTCAGCTGTGGTTCGGAAAGATCGGCGGCTCGAGCATCGAAGTCTGCTACGAGGTCTTCAGCCCTGCCTCCGGTGCGACGCAAGAGCTGTACGCGCGTGCATCGGCCGTCGTCGTCATGGTGGATGCGACCACCGGAAGACCGGTTCGCCTCACCGACGAACAGCGCTCCGCGTGGGAACCGTTCCTCGGCGCGCCGGTGGAGTACGCCCACCGGCGCTGAAGGTCCTCACTCGCGCGGCGCCTCGGGGAGCCGGATCATGATCTCCTGCGCGACGCTGGCCACGAGAACGCCGTCGCGGCTGAAGATCCGCCCTGTCGCCAATCCTCGTCCGCCGCGAGCGTTCGGGGACTCCTGAACGTAGAGCATCCATTCGTCCACGCGACCGGGACGGTGCCACCACATCGCGTGATCGAGACTTGCGACCTTGAGCCCGGGCGTCGCCCACGCCACACCATGTGCGCGCAGGATCGACTCCTGGATCGTCATGTCGCTGAGGTAGGCGAGTGCCGCGCGGTGCGTCGCCGGGTCGTCGGGGATCTCGCGCCGCGTGCGCATCCAGACGGCCTGCCGGGGCACGCGCTCGCCCTGCACCGACAGATAGATCGGCGAGGGCACGTGACGAAGATCAAGCGGCCGGTCGGTGAACAGTCTCTTGGAGACCGGGTGGAGGCCGGCGAGGTGGTCCTCCAGGTCGGGTAGGTCCTCGGGAGCGGGGAGCCCTGCCGGCATCTCCGCCTGGTGCTCGATCCCGGGGTCCTCGTCCTGGAAGGAGGCGATCATGGAGAAGATCGGCACGCCCTGCTGGAACGCCTGGGTGCGACGTGTGGAGAACGAACGGCCGTCGTGGATGCGGTCGACGGAGAATGTGATGCCCTGGGATGCGTCGCCGGGGCGCAGGAAGTATCCGTGCATCGAATGCACGGATCTTCCGTCCGGGATCGTCCGCTCCGCGGCGACGATGGATTGGGCGAGCACCTGGCCGCCGTACACACGCCCGAGAGGCATCGACTGGGACACCCCGGTGAAGATGTCCTCGGTCGTGCGCGCACCGGACTGCGACAGATCCAGCACCGCGAGCATCGAGGCGACCGGGTCGGGATCGGGGGAGTAGTCGTCGGCGGCGGGGGTGGTGTGCGAGGCGTCGATCACAGTGTTGTAGCTTAGGCGGATGTCGTCGCGCCTGATCTTCACGGACGCCGCGGCGGCCGCGGACGCCCTGACTTTCGCGGGCCGGACGGCACGCCTCGGCGATGAAGCCGTGCGCCTGCAGGCTTCGGGCGGCACGCTCCTGATGACGGCGGCTCCGCTCGCTCCGAGAGGGCTGTTCGATGCGACCCCCACGGTGCTGGCGATGCGCGCGCTGCCGGTGGACCCCGAGCTCGTGTGCGATCTGGTGGTGTCGGCGGGGAGTCTGCAGCCCGCGGATGACGATGCGGCACACCTCGTCCTTCCCGACACGGCGCTGTCACCGTCCTGGGCGGGTGTCGCCCCGCCGCGAGCCGGGTGGACGGAGATCGCCGAGGTGCCGGCATCCGTCCTCGCCTCCCGCGCCCAGTGGGGGATCGCCGCAGTCGCCGAGGCGCTGCCGCAGGATTCGGGGGAGGATGCCGTCCGCGCGGTGCGCGCGGCCGTCTGGGGCGCCCCGGACGAGGCCTTGGGGGGGATACCGCTCGGCGCGGCCTTCGCCGCCTTCGTGCTGGGCTTCATCGTCGGCGAGGAACAAGCGGCCGTGCGCGAAGCAGGGGCCTGGACGAGGCTGTCCCTCGTTCGCGGACACGTCGTGGTGAGGGGACCGGCACGCACCGGCCTCACCGCCGTGCGGTCGACCGGCGCGCCGGTCGTTTAGACCGCAGTCGCTGCCGCACGTCCTGCCGCTCGGCCCGAGAACAGGCACCCGCCGAGGAACGTCCCCTCGAGCGCGCGGTACCCATGCACGCCCCCGCCGCCGAACCCGCTCGCCTCACCGGCGGCGTAGAGCCCGGGGACCGGCCGGCCGTCGACGCCCAGCGCCCGCCCGTCCAGGTCCGTCTCGATGCCGCCGAGCGACTTCCGGGTGACGATGTGGAGCTTGACCGCGATGAGAGGTCCGGCCTTGGGGTCGAGGATCCGGTGCGGGTCGGCGGTGCGCACGAGCCGGTCACCGCGGTAGGCGCGGGCGGAGCGCAGCATCGCGATCTGCGCGTCCTTCGTGAAGTCGTTGTCGATCTCACGGTCGCGTGCCTCGATCTCGAGGCGAACCCGATCGGCGTCCAACGCGTCCCCTCCCGGTGCGGCGCGCATCGCAGTGATGAGGTCATGCAGGTCATCACGGACGATGAAGTCCTCTCCGTTGTCCATGAAGGCCTGAACGGGTGCTGCAGCCCCTCTGCCCAGTCGTGACTTCACCAGGAGCGGGATGTCGCGTCCGGTGAGGTCGGGGTTCTGCTCGCTGCCGGAGAGGGTGAACTCCTTCTCGATGATCTGCCGCGACAGCACGAACCAGGAATGGTCGTACCCGGTGGTGCGCAGGTGCTCCAAGGTGCCGAGCGTGTCGAATCCGGGGAACAGGGGGACGGGAAGGCGTCGGCCGGTCGCATCGAGCCACACCGACGACGGACCCGGCAGGATGCGGATGCCGTGCTGCGGCCACACCGGATCCCAGTTGCGGACGCCCTCGACGTAGTGCCACATGCGGTCGCCGTTGATGAGTCTGGCGCCGGCATTCTCGCCGACGGCCAGCATGGAACCGTCGACATACTCGGGAACCCCCGCGATCATCGACGCAGGAGGCTCGCCCAGCCGAGCGGGCCACTGACGACGGACGAGGTCGTGATTGCCGCCGATACCACCCGATGAGACGATCGTCGCGCCCGCAGTGACCTCGAACTGCCCGATCGATTCGCGGGCGGACGCCGCGCCCCGGACGGCACCGGACGGGGCGAGCACGTCGCCGGTGGCCCCGATGACTCGCCCGTCCGCGGAGCTGAGCGCCGTCACGCGGTGGCGCGGCAGGATCGTCAGCGTTCCCCGGGTCTCCGCCTCCTCGACCGCGGCGACGAAGGGCGCCACGATCCCCGGCCCCGTTCCCCACGTGATGTGAAAGCGCGGGACGGAGTTGCCCGGGCCGGTCGCGGTGTATCCGCCGCGCTCGGCCCAGCCCACGACCGGGAAGAAGCCGACGCCCTTCTGGCGCAGCCATGAGCGCTTCTCCTCGTGGGCGAAGTGAAGGTAGGCCTCGGCCCAGCGCCGCGGCCACGCGTCCTCCTCGCGGTCGAACCCCGCAGTGGCGAACCAGTCCTGGCGGGCGAGATCGATCGAGTCCCGGATTCCCATGCGGCGCTGCTCGGGGGAGTCGATGAAGAACAGACCGCCGAACGACCACCACGCCTGGCCGCCGAGGTTCGTCCGCGGCTCCTGGTCGACGATCGTGACCGTCCGCCCCGCCGCGACCGCCTCGGAGGCGGCGACGAGACCGGCGAGCCCCCATCCGATCACGAGGAGATCCGTGGTGTGGTGCGTACCTGAGGACATGGGCGACTCCTTCGTCGACGGACGGTCAGGGCGTGGGTTCGAACGTATTCACCATCGCGAATGCGGCGCGCTGCAGGTAATCCCACAGTGTCGCCTCCTGCAGCGGTGGGAGGTCGAGCTCGTCGACGGCGGCGCGCATGTGCTGGAGCCAGCGGTCGCGGGCGTCGGGATTGACGTGGAACGCGGCGTGCCGCATGCGCAGACGAGGATGTCCGCGCTGCGCGCTGTAGGTCGTGGGTCCGCCCCAGTACTGCTCGAGGAACAGCGTCAATCGCTCCGCCGCCGGTCCGAGATCCTCCTCGGGGTACATCTGACGCAGCACATCGTCGGTCGCGACACCGCGGTAGAACGCGTTCACGAGCCTCGCGAAGGTCTCGTGTCCCCCGACTTCGTCGTAGAACGAGAGCGTCACGCCGAGCCCTCGGGGTTCTCCGGAGGGGACTTCGGCGTGCGCTTGGGCCGCCAGATGGGGCGCTCGGGCGGCGGGGGCGCCGTGACGGCCGTCGTGGGCTTCGTCCGGGGCGGGTTCGCGCCGCGCACCCGCTGCGCACCCTCGGGGCCGGTGAGCACGATCGAGTTGAGCTGCGGAAGGGTGAGCCCCATCGTGTCGATGGCCTTCATGACCCGCATCCGCAGTTCTCGGGCGACGTCGTCCTTCGCGTTGGTTCGCGTCTTCATCACGAGGCGGATGACGAGTGCGTCTCCCGAGATCGACTCGAGGCCCCAGACTTCGGGCTTCTCGATGATGCGCGTCCGCCACTTCGGATCTTTCGCGAGCTCCTTCATCGTCTCCATCATGGCGGCTTCGACCTCGTCGACGTCGGTGTCCACCGGCAGAGCCAGATCGACGATGACCCGGGACCAGCCCATCGACATGTTGCCGATGCGGGTGATCTCGCCGTTGCGGACGTACCAGAGCGTGCCGTTGACGTCGCGGACGGTGGTGATCCGGACGCTGACGTACTCGACGATCCCGGTCGCGAGCCCCAGATCCACGACGTCGCCGATGCCGACCTGATCCTCCGCGACGATGAAGATTCCGTTCAGGACGTCCTTGACGATGTTCTGCGCGCCGAATCCCAGACCGGCGCCCACCGCCGCGGTGAGGAGCGTGAGGGAACCCAGCGCATCCGGGGCGAGCAGAGTGACGATCAACAGCATCGTGACGATGACGATCGCCACGTTCACGACGTTCTGCAGGATCGACCCGAGCGTCCGCGTGCGCTGAACGAGCCGGATCGACGCGAGCGGGGACCGCTCGAGCGCCTGGGTGTCGTCGACGTTCGCCTTGTCCTTCGCTCCGTTGACGATCCGGTTGACGACGCGGCGAATGACCAGTCGGAGGATCCACCCGACGACGAGGGCGCCGATGAGGATGCCGAGCACGCGCAGCAGATTCATTCCGGCTTCGAGGAAGAACACTCCGATCGGCGCCCAGAAGGCGGGATCGATGAGGGCAGGGCCGGTTTCCGTCCAGATCGAGATCATCGGATCCAGCCTAACGACGGATGCCTCGGCGCCCGCTGAATGCGGCGCCGAGGCATCCGATGACGGTCGATCGACTACGAGGCGTCGCGGTCCTGGACCGCAAGAGCCCGCTCGACACCGGCGAGGTTCTCATCCACGAGGCGGCGGAGTGCCGGCGCGGCGTCCGGGTTGGCGCGCAGCCACGCGCGCGTGGCGTCCTGCAGCTCGCGGTTCGCCAGAGGAGCCGGGTACAGCCCGACGATGATGTACTGCGCGATCTGGTACGAGCGCGAGTTCCAGATCGGCAGCAGCATGTCGAAGTAGGACGCCACGAAGTCGCGCAGCTGTTCGACGCCGGCCGGATGCTGGAAGCCGAGTGCCGTGGAGCGCACGATCGTGTTGGGCTTGTCGTCCTTCGCGATCAGCGAGTCCCACGCGGCGCGCTTGGCCTCCGCGGACGGGATCGAGGCCTTTGCCTGCGCGGCGAACTCGCCGCCCTTGGCGGTGTTGTCATCGGCCAGCGCCTCATCGATCGCGGCGGCGTCAGCCCGGCCGCCTGCTGCCAGTGAGATCAGCAGCTGCCACGCCAGGTCGGTGTCGATCTCCAGTCCCGGCAGGGTCTGCGAACCGTCGCGAAGTGCCTGCACGGTGTCCCAGTGCGCGGGAGTGGAGGCCGCCGTCGCGAAGGCGGTCACGAACTGGAGCTGGCTGTCGCTTCCGGCCTCGGCCCCTTCGGCGAGCTGCCAGAGCCCGTCCGCGACCTTCGCGCGCGTGGACTCGCGCTTCTCCGGCGCGACGTACGAGTTCGCCGCCAGCTGCAGCTGGGCGAGCGTGGTGCGGACGGTGGTCGACTCCGTCTCGCGTCCGATGTTGCGCAGCACGAGGTCGACGTAATCGGACGGCGAGGATTCGGCATCCCGGGTCTGATCCCACGCGGCGCCCCACACGAGCGAGCGAGCTAGAGGGTCTGCGATGCCCCCGAGGTGCTCGATCGCGGTGCGCAGAGACCGCTCGTCCAGGCGGATCTTGGCGTACGCGAGATCTTCGTCGTTGAGCAGGACGAGATCGGGCCGGCGCTGTCCCTTGAGCTCCGGCACCTCGGTGAGGTCGCCGTCGACGTCGAGCTCGACGTGGTGGACGCGCTCGAGGGCGCCGTCGGTCACGTTGTAGAAGCCCACGCCCAGACGGTGCGGACGGATCGTCGGGTAGTCGGCGGGCGCGGTCTGGGTGATCGCGAAGCGCGTGATCACCCCGTCGGCGTCCTCGGAGATCACCGGCGCGAGGGTGTTGACCCCCGCCGTCTCGAGCCACTTCTTGGCCCACGTCCCGAGCTCCCGCCCGCTCGTGGTCTCGAGCTCGGTCAGGAGGTCGGACAGCTCGGTGTTGCTCCACTCGTTCTTCTTGAAGTAGGCGGCGACGCCCGCGAAGAACTGCTCGATGCCCACCCACGCGGCGAGCTGCTTGAGGACCGATCCGCCCTTGGCGTACGTGATCCCGTCGAAGTTCACCTGCACGTCTTCGAGGTCGTTGATCTCGGCGACGACGGGGTGGGTCGAGGGAAGCTGATCCTGGCGGTACGCCCAGGTCTTCTCCATCGCGTTGAACGTCGTCCAGGCCTCGGTCCACTCCGTGGCCTCGGCCGTCGCGATCGTGGAGGCCCACTCGGCGAAGGACTCGTTCAGCCAGAGTCCGTTCCACCACTTCATGGTGACCAGGTCGCCGAACCACATGTGGGCGAGTTCGTGCAGGATCGTGACGACGCGGCGCTCCTTGACGGCGTCGGTCACCTTGCTGCGGAAGACGTACGTCTCGGTGAAGGTCACCGCGCCGGCGTTCTCCATCGCTCCGGCGTTGAATTCGGGGACGAACAGCTGGTCGTACTTCGCGAACGGATAGGGGTAGTCGAACTTCTCCTCGTAGTACGCGAATCCTTCGCGCGTCTTGTCGAAGATGTAGTCGGCGTCCAGGTGCTGCCAGAGGCTCTTGCGGCCGTAGACGCCGAGCGGGATCACGCGACCTGACGCACTGGTCAGCTCGGAGCGGACCTCCTCGTAGGGTCCCGCGACGATCGCCGTGATGTACGACGAGATCCGCGGCGTCGGTTCGAAGACCCACGTCGCGCGGCCGTCGCCGTGCTTCTTCGGCTCGGGGGTCGGCGAGTTGGAGATGACCTTCCAGGGCTCCGGAGCGGTCACGGTGAACGCGAAGGTCGCCTTCAGGTCGGGCTGCTCGAAGACCGCGAAGACGCGCCGGGAGTCCGGCACTTCGAACTGCGAGTACAGGTACACCTCGCCGTCGACCGGGTCGACGAAGCGGTGCAGGCCCTCACCGGTGTTCGTGTAGAGGCAGTCGGCCTCCACGACGAGCTCGTTCTCGCGCTGGAGTCCCTCCAGCGCGATGCGCGAGTCGGCGAACGCGCTCACCGGCACGTCGCGGCCGTTGAGCGTGATCGACTGCACCTCGCGGGCGATCAGATCGATGAACGTGTCCGCGCCTTCCGTGGCCGAGAATCGCACGACGGTGCGCGACCCGAAGATCTCGGCGCCCCTCGTGAGATCGAGTCCCACCTCGTAGGAGTGGGTGTCGACGATCGCGCGGCGCTCCTGCGCCTCGATGCGGGTGAGGTTCTCTCCAGGCACTGCTACTCCCAGGTTCTACGGGGTCGTGTAGGGGGTTCGGATATCGCGAGACCGGCGGGTGGCCGACGCTGGCAACCTCCCCAGCCTACGTCAGGCCCGCGCGGCGGACCCGGTGTCGTCATCGGGCGCCGGCGGCACCGGCGCGCGGACGATGTGGCTGCGGGCATGGGCGACCGCCGGTGCGAGCTCCGCGAAGAGGTGCTTGCTGTGGCGCAGGGAGCTGAGCACACCGACGGTCCTGAACAGCTCCACATGACCTTCGCGCACGCCCTTGATCAGGACCGTCACGCCGCGGCGCTCCAGCTGCTGGACGATCTCGGAGAGCACGTGCGCACCGGTCGCGTCGACCAGCTCGAGGTGAGACATGCGCAGGATGACCACCGTCACGCCGTGCAGCGACGTGACCGTCGCCAGGACGCGGTCCGCCGCCGCGAAGAACAGCGGGCCATCCAGCCGGACGACCGCGATCCGGTCATCACCCGGCTCGGCCGGTCCGTCGATGGGCTCGCGATGCACCCCGGTAGCACGCGACAGTCCCCGGATCGCGAAGATGCCGGCCACCGCCATCCCGATGACGACCGCGACGATCAGGTCCACCGAGACGGTGACGACCGCCGTGAGGAGGTATGCGATCGCGTCCGCGCGCGTGGAGCGCAGGATCGAGCGGGCGGTGGCCAGGTGCACCATCCGCACGGCGGTGACCATGAGGACACCCGAGAGCGCGGCGAGCGGAATGGCGCCGACCGGTCCCGCCGCCACGAGCACGACCAGCAGCAGGACGAGGGCGTGGAAGATCGCGGCGAGCCGGGTCTTGGCGCCCGCGCGCACGTTCACCGCGGTCCGCGCGATCGCGCCGGTGGCCGGAATGCCGCCGAACAGGCCTGCGCCGATCGAGGCGAGTCCCTGTCCGACCAGCTCGCGGTCGGGGTCATACGGACCGGTGTCGGCGAGCGACGCCGCGACCCGAGCGGACAGCAGCGACTCGATCGCGGCGAGGGCGGCGACGGCGACCGCGGGAAGCAGGAGCCGGGCCAGCGTGTCGATCGAGAACGTCGGCAGGCCGGGCGCGGGCAGTCCCGTCGGCAGCCCGCCGATCACCGCGAGCGGCGAGGGAAGGATGAGCGCGAGCACGGTGACGATGACGATGCCCACCAGCGAACCCGGAATGGCGTGATGCCAGAGGGGCAGCAGGGACATGCACGCAGCGACCACCGCGACGGCGGCGAGCGACCACGCGAGATAGCGCGGGTCGGCCCCGGCGAGCGAGGACAGGGCGGTCACGACCACGTTCGAATGCAGGATGCCGTCGACGTCGGCGCCGGTGAGTGCGGGGATCTGCTGCAGGAAGATGATGACGGCGATACCGAGCGTGAACCCCTCGATCACCGGCCACGGAATGAAGGACACGGCGCGGCCGAGTCTGGCGGCCCCGGCGATGAGCACCATGATGCCGGCGAGCACGCTCACGATGGCGACGGCACCCACGCCGTGGGCGGCGACGATGGGCGCCAGCACGACCACCATCGCCCCGGTCGGCCCCGAGACCTGCACGTGGGATCCGCCGAACACCGCCGCGATGACGCCGGCAACGATCGCGGTGATGAGGCCGGCGGCAGCGCCGGCGCCGGAGGCGATGCCGAACCCGAGGGCCAGCGGCAGCGCGACGATGCCGACGGTGAGACCGGCGAGCAGGTCCCCACGCCAGGTTCGGCGCACTGCCTGATAGTCGCCCCGCGCGGGCAGGAGGGCGCGCAGGTACTGCCCGGCCCGGGTCACTCCGTCGGTCCGAGCGCGGGCAAGGAGGCTGCGTCGGCGATGCGTTCGCCGTCGGCGGTCACCATGAGCAGCAGCAGGCGGCGGGCGATCGTCAGCAGTTCCGCCACCTCTGGGTAGGCGAGCCGGTAGTAGACGCTGCTCGCCCGGCGCTCCGAGAGGACGAGGCGATGACGTCGCAGCACCGACAGATGCTGCGACAGGTGGGACGCCTCCAGACCCGTCTCGGTCTGGAGCTGCGCGACGGATCTTTCCGGACTCAGCGACAGAAGCTCGAGGATGCGGATGCGCAGCGGATGCGACAGCCCCTTGAACAGCCCGGCTTTGACCTCGTAGAGCGGACGCTGATCAAGGGTTAACGACATGATAAAACCATCATATCGGTGGATCGAAGCCGTCGACCGGGTCACCTGGCGCCTCCCTAGAATGAAGGCCATGCGCATCCACATCGCGACCGACCACGCCGGCCTCGAGTTCTCCACCCAGCTGCAGCATCACCTCGCCGGACAGGGCCACGAGGTCGTCGACCACGGTCCTCTCGAGTACGAGCCGCTGGATGACTACCCCGCGTTCTGCATCCGTGCCGCCCAGGCGGTCGTGCGCGATCAGGAGGCGGGCATCGAGGCGCTCGGCGTCGTCTTCGGCGGCTCCGGGAACGGCGAGCAGATCGCTGCGAACAAGGTGCGCGGCATCCGGGCGGCTCTGGCGTGGAGCATCGCGACCGCCGAACTCGCACGCGAGCACAACGATGCGAATGTGATCGCGATCGGCGCCCGCCAGCACACGTTCGAGGAGGCCGCGTCCTTCATCGATCTCTTCATCGCCACGCCGTTCTCGGGGGAGGAGCGGCACTCGCGCCGCATCGCGCAGATCGCGGCGTTCGAGACGGACGGATCGCTCGAGCCCGATCCGCGCGCCGCTGCCGGGACACCCGACGTCCTCGCTGCCGACGACAGCTCGTTCGACCCCGAAGCCGGCTGATGCCGGAGGGGCATTCCGTCCATCGCATCGCCCGTCAGTTCGACCGTAACTTCGTCGGTCGCGAAGTGGCGGCATCCAGTCCGCAGGGACGATTCGCGGAGGGCGCGAGCGTGATCTCCGGGCGCACGGCGACGCAGGTGCGCGCGGTCGGCAAGCAGATGTTCCTCGCGTTCGACGACGATCTCTGGCTGCGGGTCCATCTCGGGATGTACGGCGCCTGGGACTTCGCCGGTGAGGTGCTGGTCGATCCCACGATCGCCTCGGCCAACGGGCGCATGGGCCAGACGAATCAGCGCGGGACCGCACTCGAGGTCCCGATCCTGGACGACGCGGGAGAGAACTCTCTCACGTCGATCGGCGCACCTCGGCGCGCCCGCGTCCACGTGCGCATGTCCGAGCAGACGACGGGCCTGCAGGATGAGGCGGACCAGTGGCCCCCGCCCGTGGTCGGGCAGGTGCGGTTGCGTCTGCTGACCGAGATCACGTGCGCAGACCTGCGCGGCCCGACGGCGTGCGAACTGCAGACTCCCGGCGAGGTCGCCGCGACGATCGCCCGGCTCGGACCCGATCCGCTCGTGGACGACGTGGCCGAAGGGGAGGAGCGCTTCACCGAGGTGGTACGCCGCAAGCCGACCTCGATCGGTCAGTTGCTGATGGACCAGTCCGTCGTGAGCGGCATCGGCAACGTCTATCGGGCGGAGCTGCTGTTCCGCGCGCGTCAGAATCCGCACACGCCCGGGCGTGACGTCCGCGAAGAGGTCGTCCGGGAGCTGTGGCGCGACTGGGTGCGGCTGCTCGCGATCGGCGTCGAGACCGGCCAGATGATGACGATGGACGATCTCGACCCCGATGCCTATCGCGCGGCGATGGCCCATCGCGATGACCGGCATTGGGTGTACCACCGGGCGGGACTGCCGTGCCGGGTGTGCGGCACGGCGATCGTCGTGGAGGAGATGGCGGCCCGAAAGCTCTACTGGTGCCCGCGGTGCCAGGCGTGAACTGCCTAGGCTGAGGGGATGCGTCAGAACCCGAGTTTCGCCCTGGCCGATGTCGCGGAGCTGCGCCTTCTGATCGAACGGAACCCGTGGGTCACGCTCGTGAGCTCCACACCGGAAGGCCTCGTGGCGTCCCACTACGCCGTCGTGCTCGACCCGGAACGCGACGACCTCACGATCCTCGGGCACGTCGGAAAGCCCGACGACCTCATCCATGCGCTGGGAGAGCAGGAACTGCTCGTCGTCGTACAGGGACCCCACGGCTACATCTCACCGGGGTGGTACGGCGACGTCGCCGCCGTGCCCACATGGAACTTCATCTCGGCGCACCTCGCCGGGGTCCCCGAACTCCTCTCCGCCGAGGAGAATCTTCGTGTGCTGGAGCATCTCGTCGCCCACTTCGAAGAGCGGATGCCGGACCCCCGGCTCATGTGGGCGCCGCCGAACGATCCCTCGTACATCGACCGGCTCGAACGGGGCACCGTGGGATTCCGGCTCACTCCCGCGCGGGTCGTCGCGAAGCGCAAGCTCAGTCAGAACAAGCCCGCCGAGGTCGTCGAGACGGTGATCGCCGAGCTCAACGCGGATGGTCCGTTCGCCAACCCCGCCCTCGCGGCCGAGATGCGTCGCGCGCAGGATGCGCGGGTGCGCCCGTGAGCGCGCCGGCGATCGGACAGACGGTCGGGACGATCACCCGCGCCCGGGTATCCGGAGCCGGCCGGGAGTTCCTGCCGGTCGACGGCCCGGTGGATGTGTTCGTCGCGGACGGCCGGATCATCGACATCGCTCCGGCCGGCGTCCTGCGTCCTCGCGGTGACGTGCTCGACGCCGACGGCGCCTGGCTGATCGCGGGGCTGTGGGACCACCACGTCCACGTCACTCAGTGGGCCCTGGTCGCGCAGCGCCAGGCGCTCGGACACGCCGAATCCGCGGCTCACGCGGCGCGGATCATGGCCGACGCGCCCGTGCTGTCGGACGGACGGCGCATCGGAACCGGGTTCCGTGACGCGCTCTGGGGCGATCTGCCGACGCGCGAACTGCTGGACGCCGCCACGGGCGTCGAGCCGACCTACCTGATCAACGCGGACGTGCACAGCGTGTGGCTGAACACCGCGGCGCTGCGGCGGGAGGGACATCCGACCGACGGTGACGGGATGCTGCGCGAAGCCCCCGCGTTCGAGATCTCGCGTCGCCTGAACGACGTCGAACCCGCGGTCGCGGACGCCCTCGTGTCCGCGATGGCGCAGGATGCGGCATCCCGAGGCGTCGTGGGACTCGTCGATCTGGACATGGCGTGGAACGAGACCGCCTGGCAGCGGCGCCTGGACGCGGGCTTCGACACCCTGCGGGTCGAGTTCGGCGTCTACCCCGATCTCTTCGAGCGCGCGGTCACCGAGGGCCTGCGGACCGGTGACCCCGTACGGGGGTCGCACTCGGACCTCGTGCACATGGGACCGCTGAAGATCATCACCGACGGGTCGCTGGGTACCCGCACGGCCGCATGCACGCACTCGTACCCTGGCGATCCGCACAACCACGGGATGCTGACCGTGTCTCCCGAGCGACTCGTCGAACTCCTGACGACCGCGACCGGTGCCGGGTTCGCGTGTGCGGTCCACGCGATCGGTGACGTGGCGAACTCGCACGCGCTGGACGCGTTCGCCCTGACGGGCGCGGACGGCACGATCGAGCACGCGCAGCTCGTGGCGCACGCCGACATCCCCCGGTTCGGGCGTTTGGGCGTCGGCGCGAGTGTGCAGCCCGAACACGCGATCGACGACCGGGATCTGACCGATTCGCTGTGGGCGGCGCAGACGGCGCTGCCGTATCCGCTGCGATCCCTCGCCGACACCGGCGCGAATCTCCTGTTCGGCTCGGACGCGCCCGTCTCGCCGTTGGACCCGTGGGCGGCGATCGCCGCAGCGGTCTGGCGGACACGGGACGGCATGCCCGCGTGGCGGCCCGAGCAGGGACTGGATGCCGCGACGGCGCTGGCCGCCTCGACGCACGGCGGATCGGCGCACGGCGCGGTGATCGAGCCGGGCGCGGTCGCCGACCTCGTGCTGTGTGAGCGCGATCCGCTGCGGGCCGCGGAGGGGGAACTGCGGACGATAATCGTGCGGGCGACGATGATCGGCGGCCGACTGACGCACGTCCGCTGACGAGAAAGTGCCCCCGACCGGACGGCCGAGGGCACTTCTGCGGAATGCGGGTCAGCCCGCGAGGTGCGCGAAGAGGAACCACCGGTCCTTCTCGAGCTGTTCGCGGATCGAGATCGCGATGTCCTGGCTCGTCAGGTCCACCTCGTCCAGCCCGTCGATCGCGGCCTTCACGTCGACCAAGACCGTGTCCATGTCGGCGATCACCGCGCGGATCATGTCCTCCCACTGCGTGAAGCCGGCGGGGACCTGCGTGGCGGTCGTCTTCGCGGCGACCGTGCCCAGGCGGGCATCGATCGGCAGGCCGAGGGCGACGATCCGCTCGGCGGCGAGGTCGGCGCCGTCCTGCGCGTGCGTGACGATCGTGTCCAGCAGCTCGTGGATCGCGATGAAGTTGGCGCCGCGCACGTTCCAGTGCGCCTGCTTTCCGTTCACGGCCAGCGCCTGCATGCCGAGCGCGATCGGCGTGAGGAACTGAGCCGTTCCGGCCGCGACCGTGGGGTCGGCGGCGGTTGCGGGGGTGGTCTGCGTGTCGGTCATCTGTTTCGCCTCCATATGAGCGGTTCGTGCGCCGGGGTGCACCGTCCGTCTGCGTGCTCCAACGCTCCTCACGCCTCCGCATTCCGCAAGCAAGCACAGGCTCCGCTAACCCGCAGCACACGGAGTCGGCGCCGGTCGCCGGGTCGGGTAGGGATGCCGCCGCCCACCGACTAGCGTCGAGGGGTGCCCTCCGCCGATCACGACCTCGGACCCCAGCACCTGAACGTCCCGTCGCGGAGCGTCGTGCGGGAGCCCGCCGACCGCTCGCCCGAACACGCCGAGCCCTCGCGCTTCATCCCGCACGTGCAGGGGCTGCGCGCGATCGCGGTCCTCGCGGTCGTGCTCTACCACTTCTGGCCGGCTCGGTTCTCGGGCGGCTACGTCGGCGTCGACATCTTCTTCGTCATCTCCGGCTTCCTGATCACCGCGCACCTGATGCGCGAGCTGACCGCGACCGGCACGGTGCGTCTCAGCCAGTTCTGGGCGCGGCGCGCGCGTCGTCTGCTGCCGGCCTCCCTGCTGGTGCTGCTCTTCTGCGCGCTCGTGGCGATGTCGCCGTACCTCACGCCGACCTCGGCGCTCCCGAACGAGGTGCGCGAGATCCTCGCGTCGACCTTCTACGTCGAGAACTGGTACCTGGCTCTCAACTCCGCCGATTACCTGAACCACGCGGGCGATCCCACGACCGTCCAGCACTACTGGTCGCTCTCGCTCGAGGAGCAGTTCTACGTCATGTGGCCGCTCATCATGCTGCTGGCGGCGTGGCTCGGCATCCGCTTCTTCCGCGGCGCCCGACGGCGTGCTGTCCTGATCGCGCTCGGTGCGGTCACGATCGCTTCGTTCATCTTCTGCGTGATCTTCACGATCACCGACCCCGCGCCGGCCTACTTCGTCACTTTCGGTCGGATGTGGCAATTCGGCGTGGGCGCGATGGTGGCGCTCATCCCCGCGCTGCGGATCCGCAACGCGATCGGCAGCTTCGTCCTCGGCTGGGCCGGGGTCATCGTGCTGCTCGTCGTGATCTTCCGCTTCGACGGGCAGACCCCGTTCCCCGGCTACATGGCGGCGATCCCGACACTCGCCGCGGCCGCCGTGATCGCGGCGTCCAACACGGAGCGCTGGTGGTATCCGACGCGCCTGCTCGGCATCCGGCCCGCGCAGTTCGTCGGCGACATCTCGTATTCGCTGTACCTCTGGCACTGGCCGCTCATCATCATCGCCCCGTCGGTGCCGTTCTGGGGGCTGACGATCTACCACCGGTTGGCTCTCCTGGCGCTGTGCTTCGTGCTCGCCTGGCTCACGAAGCGCTTCGTCGAGGACCCGGCACGCGGTTGGAAGGTGCTCACTTCGCGCCCCGCGCGGGTGACCCTGTGGTCCTCGCTGGCCGCGATGCTGGTCGTCGCCGCCACGGCGGGCCTCGCGTGGTCCGTGAACGCGCCGACCTACAACGCGGGAGTGCGGGCGATCGCGGAGCTCAGGCAGAACCCGCCGGAATGCTTCGGAGCGGCGGTCGTGCTCGACGCGTCGTGCGCCGGGACGGACTTCGGCACGACGATCCTGCCCGCGCCGGGATTCGCCGGGGTCGACCGCCCGAGCGACGAGCAGTGCTTCGTCCAGCTCAACGACGCGCGGCCGGTGTCTTGCGAGTTCGGCTCGGACGACCCCGAGGCGCCGCGCATCGCCCTCGTCGGCGACAGCCACGCTTACCAGTTGCTCTCGACGTTCCAGACGATGGCCGAGCAGAACGGCTGGCACCTCACCACGTTCTTCAAGGGCGCGTGCCCGTGGAACACCACTCCGCTGTCGACCCCGGGCGCCTTCGGCGAGGCCTGCTCCGAGTGGCGCGCGGGCGTCACCGAGGCACTGGCGGATGCCGATCTCGATGCGGTGTTCACCGCGGCGATCGCCACCACGCCCTATTCCGCCGCCGGCTACGACTCGGCGCACGACGCCGCCGTGGCCGGATACCGCGATGCGTGGAGCGAGGTCCTCGATCGCGGGATCCCTGTCATCACGGTCGTCGACAACCCGGTGTGGGAGACGGATCCCAACAAGTGCCTGCGCACGAAGGACCTGAGCTTGTGCGAGGGTCCCCGCTCCGAGCTGCTCGTCGCCGACGATCCTCTTCGGGACGCGGCATCCGGTCTGGAAGGCGTCACACTGCTCGACTTCACCGATGTGTTCTGCGACGCCGACACGTGTGCGCCCGTCGTGGGCGGCGCCAACGTCTACCGCGACCAGGATCATCTGACGGTGAGCTTCGTGGACACCCTGGCACCCTGGTACACCGCAGCGATCTCCGACGCGCTGCAGGAGAGGACGACACCATGACGATCGCTGAAGGCGCTTCCGTCCTGTCCGCCGCCGGACGAACCCCCGAACTGCATCCCACCGTCTTCGTCGCAGCCGGTGCGCGCGTGGTCGGAGGGGTGAGCCTCGGCGAGGAGACGAGTGTCTGGTACAACGCGGTGCTGCGGGCCGACGGCGCCACGATCACTGTCGGTGCGGGGAGCAACCTGCAGGACAACGTGTCCGTCCACGTCGATCCCGGCCACGCCGTCGTGATCGGCGAGAACGTGTCCGTGGGGCACAATGCCGTGATCCACGGATGCACGATCGGCGACGCGTCACTGATCGGCATGGGCGCCGTCGTGCTCAACGGCGCCGTGATCGGCGAGGGATGCCTGGTCGCCGGGGGAGCGGTGGTGCTCCAGGACGCGGTCATCCCGGCGGGGTCGCTCGTCGCCGGTGTGCCGGCGAAAGTGCGCCGCGAGCTCACCGAGCAAGAACGGGCGGGTATCCTCCGGAACGCCGTCGTCTATCGCGAGCACGTCCGCGAGCACGAGGGCGCCCGGCGGGTCTGAACAGGCATCAGTCCTCGGACGCGACGGGATGGTACGCGCCGCGGAAGATCTCGAAGACGCGCGCTGTCGAGGTGCCGGGCAGGCTCGTGATCGGCTTGTCGTCCATGAACAGCCGGATCAGATGGGCGAGCTCTCGCGGGTGGCTGAAGTTGATCGCGTGGGCGGCGCCGTCCAGCACGACCAGCAGCACGTGGTTCTCGTCCTGCGACGCGACCTCCTTGATGCGATTGGGACCGGGCAGCAGCGGGTCGCGCGTGCCGAGCACCACCAGCGTCGGGATCTTCAGCTGCAGCAGCCGCTCCAGCGAGGGGTACTGCGTGAGTGCGCGGAACATCTTGAACGTGCTCGGGACGCCGAAGCGAAGGTAGTCGGGCGTCGCGACGGTGACCATCTTGCGCGGTTCGCGTCCGCCGTCCTTCGCGAGCTGCCCGACGGCCCGCCGCAGCGGCTGATTGTGGATGCCGCCCGCCGGGGAGACGAGGACCGCCCGCTCGACGCGCTCGGGGTAGCGATGCGCGACCTCGAGGATCACGGGGCAGCCCATCGAATTCCCGACGAGGCTCGTCGTCTTCACACCTCGGTCGTCGAGGACGCGCACGGCGGCGTGGGCGAGATCGGGGATGTCCAGAGCCGCGCCCTGCTTGCCGCTGCGTCCGAAGCCGGGCAGATCGGGCACGAACGTGTGGAACTCGTCGGCCAGCAGCTCGGCGGTCGGCAGCAGGTAGCGCCCCGACAGGCCGAAGCCGTGGAGGTGGGTCATGACGCGGGAATCCGGTGGGTTGGTCGACTCGCGATAGAAGACATCGACCCCGTCGACCGTCGTCCACCGCTCCGCGAGCCCGGAGGCGGGCCGGCGCGGCGTCATGCGAGCCCGGTGCCGATAGGACTCCTTCTCGGCGTTCTTGACCATCGCCGCTCCTTCCCCGTGGCACCGATCATGCCGCGCGGGGATGGCGGGGGCATCGCCCGGCGAGGGTGAGGGACGAGACGGGACGGAATGAACCTCTGTACCGGCGCGGTCGGTCCGGCGCGGTCGGAATGACGGAAATGTGCAGAATCACGGATGCCGGGCACGAGTTCCGTCCGTCATCCTGCACATCTCCGCAAACATCCGCGCATCGGAGGGGCCGACGCGCAGCGCGTCGTTTCGGACGGCATCCACACGAATGCCCCGCTGCGCCGACTTCGTCGGCACATCGGGGCATTGGAGGGGATGACGGGAATCGTCCCTCCGCCCACTCCACTCGCCGACTTCGTCGGCGGGCGGAGCCTCGGGGCGGTGGGGCCTGCCCGAAGCGGATCGGTTCCTACGGCATCCACACGACTGCCCCGCTGCGCCGACTTCGTCGGCACATCGGGGCATTGGAGGGGATGACGGGAATCGAACCCGCGTAATCAGTTTGGAAGACTGAGGCTCTACCATTGAGCTACATCCCCGCAGCGGCGAGCCGCGGCATCCACGATTCTATGGCATGACGCGACCGTGCCTGTGCCGCGCGGCCCGTCGGCTAGACTTCTGGGGGCCGATCCGCACGTATCCGCGTGCGCAACCCGCCCGGGGCGTAGCTCAGCTTGGTAGAGCGCCCGCTTTGGGAGCGGGAGGCCGCAGGTTCAAATCCTGTCGCCCCGACATACGGCCCCGAGAACCCACGAACTTCAGCTGCTGCGCCGCCGTGCGCGGTCGATCACAAGGAGAACGAAAAGCCATGGTCACCAGCACCGTCGAGAAGCTCACCCCGACCCGGGTGAAGCTGCACATCACGGTCACCCCCGAGGAGCTCAAGCCGAGCATCACGCACGCGTACGAGCACATCGCTCAGGACGTGCAGATCCCCGGGTTCCGCAAGGGCAAGGTTCCCGCACCCATCATCGACCAGCGCGTCGGCCGCACCGCGGTGATCGAGCACGCCGTCAGCGAAGGCCTGGACACGTTCTACCGTCAGGCGGTGGAGGCCAACGAGCTGCGCGTCCTCGGTCGTCCCAGCGCTGACGTGAAGGTATGGCCGAACGAGAAGGACTTCTCCGGCGATCTGCTCGTCGAGGTCGAGGTCGACGTCCGCCCCGAGTTCGACCTGCCGGCCTTCGAGGGCACGACCGTCGAGGTCGACGCGATCGCCGTCGACGAGGCTGCGATCGACGAGGAGCTCGACCGTCTGCGCGCCCGCTTCGGCACGCTCGTGACCGTCGACCGCCCCGCGAGCACCGGCGACTTCGTCGAGCTGAACCTGGTCGCCACGATCGACGGCGCCGAGATCGACCGCGCCGAAGGCGTCTCCTACGAGGTCGGCTCCGGCGAGCTCCTCCAGGGCATCGATGAGGCCATCGACTCGCTGACCGCGGGCGAGGACACCACGTTCCGCTCCACCCTCATCGGTGGAGATCACGCCGGCGAAGAGGCTGAGGTCGCCGTGACCGTGACCGCCGTCAAGGAGCGCGAGCTCCCCGAGGCCGATGACGACTTCGCGCAGATCGCAAGCGAGTTCGACACGATCGCCGAGCTGCGCGAAAGCCTCACCGAGCGCGTCGAGCAGCAGTCCAGCTTCACCCAGGGGAGCGCCGCTCGCGACAAGCTCATCGAGCAGCTCCTCGCCCAGACCGACATCCCGGTTCCGCCGGCGCTCATCGAAGACGAGGTGCACAACCACCTCGAGGGTGAAGGACGCCTCGAGGACGACGTGCACCGCGCCGAGGTCACCGAGGCCAGCGAGAAGCAGTTCCGGACGCAGATGCTGCTGGACGCGCTCGCGGAGAAGCTCAACGTGCAGGTGTCGCAGGACGAGCTGACCCAGTACCTCATCCAGTCCGCCGCGCAGTACGGCATGGCGCCGCAGGACTTCGTCGAGGCGCTGCAGCAGAACAACCAGCTCCCTGCCCTCGTGGGCGAGGTCGCTCGCAGCAAGGCCGTCGCCGTGGCTCTCGGCCAGGTCGTCGTCGTCGACACGAACGGCAAGGTCGTCGACCTCACCGGAATCGTCGTGGACGACGAGGCCGAGGAAGAGGTCGTCGAGGAGGCTGAGGAGATCGCGGACGCGGCCGCCGAGGCCGACGAGATCATCGCCGCCGAGGAGACCGAGGCTCCCGCCAAGCCCAAGCGCAAGGCTCCCGCCAAGAAGAAGGCCGACGCCGCCGAGTAAGGTCGGACAGTCGTCAGGAAGGGGACGGATGCTGCGGCATCCGTCCCCTTTCCGCGTTGCGACGCGGCGCACTCTGCCCAGGGCGAACACGGGCGGGTCGCCGGGGACGCGCCGGTAGATTCGTAGCCACGACCACCGAATCAGGAGTGAACATGGCCGATCCCCTTATCGCGACAAGCGTCTTCGACAGGCTG
>JASBUD010000292.1 GCA_030148105.1 Microbacterium sp.
CTTCGACGACATGCACGAGTGTCGCCCATGACGCGACTCACCTGAGACCTATGTCCCGACTCATGAGAGACCTATCAGGTGTGACCTATGTCGTGAACCCAGACACCCTCAGGTCCACCGAACGAAAGCCCCCGGATAACCCGGGGGCTTTCTGCATGCCCCCGGCTCATCCGCGGGTCGAGTGTCCACGACGCGCCGTCGTCAGGCCACGCACTGCGGCGTGTCCTGGACACTCGACGATGGGCTGACCTGCAGAGACAGGCGGTCGGGCGTGGTCTCGCGTCCGGTTCGGGGCGGCGGGACTGGTCTGGCCGCAACGAGGCGTCCGCCCGCACCCGCGCGCTACGGTGAGGACGTGACCTCACAGCCGCGGTGTCCGCATTGTCGCCACTTCCTCTACCTCGACCGGCTCACCTGCCCCGAGTGCGGCGCCGACCTCGGCTACTCGATGCTCACGCGGCAGTTCCACGGTCTGCGGGGCAATCAGACCGTGATCGACGGGCGCATCTGGTACACGTGCTCGAACCGGGAATGGTCGTGCAACTGGCTCGTACGAGAGGACGCACCGGCTGGCCGATGTTTCTCGTGCCGGTTGACCCGCACACGTCCCGCTTCCGACGACACCGTCGCCCTGGAGAAGCTGTCGAAGGTCGAAGAGGCCAAACGCCGCCTGCTGCTGCAGCTCGGTGATCTCGGGCTCCCGATCGTCGGGTGGGATCTGCGGGAGGGCGGCCTCGGCTTCGACCTCATCTCCAGCCTGTCCGAAGGGCGCCCGGTCATGATCGGGCACGCGAACGGCATCATCACGATCGATCTCGCCGAAAGCCTCGACGACCGTCGGGAGGCCATGCGGGTGCGCCTGGGCGAGCCCTACCGTACGATCCTCGGCCACTTGCGACACGAAGTCGGGCACTACTTCCAGAACGTGCTGCTCACCGACGACGAGGCGTGGGCGCGCTGCCGGGCGCTCTTCGGCGACGAGCGCGCGAGCTATCAGGACGCGATCACCCGGCATTACCGGTACGGCGCACCGGAGGACTGGCACGAGTCGTTCATCTCCGAGTACGCCACGATGCACCCGTGGGAGGACTTCGCCGAGACCTTCGCTCACTACCTGCACATCACGGGGACCCTGCAGACGGCGGCGGCGATCGGCATCCGCCTCGACGCCGCAGTGACGAGCATGCGCGACGTCGACGTCGTACCCCGCGAGTCCTACGAGGACGAACCGGTGCAGCGACTGCTGACCGACTGGGAGTGGATGTCGCAGGCGTTCAACCGCATCAACCGGGCGATGGGATTCGGTGACCTCTACCCGTTCGAGATCGTCCGGCCCGTGCGTGAGAAGCTCGCGTTCATGCACGACATCGTGACCCGCGCGCCGCTCACACCCGAGCAGCAAGAGGCGCTCGCGACCCCGTGGACCCAGGAGCTGACATGACATCCGTCGCCCGCGGCCAGCACGTCATCGGACCGGCGACGCACTACGTCGAGAACCAGCCGCCCGTACGAACAGAGATCGACGAGTACGGCGCGAACACGCCGCTCTGCGACGCGGTGACGGCGTTCGGCGCATCCTGGGCGCACGACGAGCTCCACGACGTCGGTCGGCTGGTCGGGTCAGCGGACTTCCAGCGCGACGCGACACTTGCGAACACGCACTCGCCCGTCGCGCATCCGCATGATCGCTGGGGCTTCCGCCTGGACGAGGTCGACTACGACCCCGCCTACCACCGGATCCTCGGCCAGGCGATCGCGCACGGCGCCCACAGCCCCGTGGAGGACCGTGCGGGCGCCGCTGTCGCGCGCGCCGCGACGTTCCTGCTGTTCGCGCAGGGCGAGGCCGGCCACGCATGTCCGGTGTCGATGACCCACGCCGCGGCATCCACGATCGCTCTGTCGGAATCGATCGCCGCCGACTGGATGCCGCGCATGTCGTCTCGGGAATACGAGCCGCGTCTGCTGCCCAATGAGGAGAACCGCAGCGCGTTGATCGGCATGGCGATGACCGAGAAGCAGGGTGGATCGGACGTCCGCGCGTCCACGACGGTCGGCACATTCATGGGCGGACACAGCTATCAGCTCACTGGCCACAAGTGGTTCTGCTCCGCGCCCATGTCGGACGCGTTCCTCGTGCTGACCCAGACGCGGCGCGGGAACGTGGATGAGGGCCTCTCCTGCATCTTCGTGCCGCGGCTCCTGCCGCGCGGCATGCGCAACGTCTTCCGCATCCAGCATCTGAAGGACAAGCTCGGCAATCGATCCAATGCCTCGGCCTCGATCGAGTTCGACGGCACCGTCGGGTTCCTCATCGGCGAACCGGGACGCGGTGTGCGAGCCATCAGCGAGATGGTGCAGCGCACGCGGATGGACTGCGTCCTGGGCACAGCCGCCGGCATGCGCCAGAGCGTGGCCGAAGCCGTGTGGCACGCACGCGGACGTGCGGCATTCGGGCGGATGCTGGTCGATCAGCCCGCGATGACGACCGTGCTCGCCGACCTCGCGCTCGAGTCCGAGGCGGCCATGCTCACAGGGCTGAGGCTCGCTGACGCGTTCGACGCGGACGCCTCGGACGAGGACGCGGCATTCCGGCGCCTTGCGACGCCCGTGGCGAAGTACTGGGTGACCAAGCGCGGGCCGCACCATGCCTACGAGGCGATGGAGGTCCTCGGCGGCAACGGCTACACCGAGGACTTCCCGCTCGCCCGCCGCTACCGCGAGCAGCCGGTGCTGTCGATCTGGGAGGGCTCGGGGAACGTCGTCGCCCTCGACGCCCTGCGGGCGCTCGGCCGCGAGCCGGAGTCCGGTGACGCGCTGATCGCCGAACTGCAGATCACCGCACGGGCATCCCCGCTTCTGGACGCCCACCTCGCCCGCACCGAATCACTTCTGCGCGCCGTCACCGGTGCGACGAACGACAACGCCGAGCGCGACGCCCGTCGGATGTGCGAAGCACTCGCACTCGCCCTGCAGGCCTCGCTCATGCTCCGGTACGCGCCGTCCGTCGATGCAGAGGCCTTCATCGGCGCGCGGCTCGGCGAGGATCGCGGTTGGCAGTACGGCGTCCTTCCCCGCGGGACGGACGCCGCGGGGATCCTCGCGCGGCACTGAGCCGTAAGCGAGCTAGGACGCGACGGGTTCGATGAGGTCGGGAGTGTTGTTGCGGACGTTCCCGACGGCCTTGCCGACCACATGGTCATCAAGGGTCTCGGCGACAGCCGGGGCGGCGTCGATCGCGGCGTCCAGGACGTCCCGCACGTTCTCGGTCGTGGGATCCAGCCACGCGTCGGCGTGATCCGGATCGAGGAAGAGCGGCATCCGATCGTGTATCGAGCCCAGCCGACCGATCGAATCACGTGTCAGGATCGTGAAGCTCAGCATCCACCGATCGGGATCATCGTCAGCCAGAGCCGGGTTCTTCCACCATTCGTAAAGGCCGGCGAAGAACAGCGGCGAGTCGTCGGACGGGTGGATGTAGTGCGGGATCTTCGTGCCGTCGACGCTCTTCCACTCGTAGTACCCGGATGCCGGCACGACGGCGCGACGCCTCTCGAGGGCCTTGCGGAACATCGGCTTGTCCTCGAGCTCCTCCGAGCGTGCGTTGAAGGCGCGCGCCCCGATCGCGGGATCCTTGGCCCACGCCGGAACGAGTCCCCAGCGCGCGGTCTCCAGCCGACGCGTGGGGGGCTCGGTCTTCGCCGAATCGAGGACGATCGCCACCGGCGAGGTCGGCGCGATGTTGTAAGAGGGCTCCGGCAGGTGCTCGGAGACCAGGTCGGCCCGCAGCACCCCGACGAGCTCGGAGCCCACGTTCGCCACCACGAAACGTCCGCACATGCGTCAGAGCCTACGCGCGGCCTCCGACGCGCCGCTCAGCGCTCCAGGATGCCGATGTCGGTCAGGCGGTCGGCGAGGCCGGCACCGTCTGACTCGGTGACCCAGGGCACCGAGGCCGCGGTGTGATCGTCGACCGCGGTGCGTCCACCGGCCAGCACGGCTTCCGCCGGCGAGAGCCGACGGATCGCGACCGCGGCGACGTTGTTCGGGAACTCACCCGCGAACGTCGTGTAGATCGCGTCGTCGTGCTGGCCGTCGTCGCCGACGAGCAGCCACTTCACGTGCGGGAATTCCGCCGCAAGGCGGCGGAGGTTGGAGAGCTTGTGCGCCTTGCCGCTGCGGAACCACCGGTCGTGCGTCGGCCCCCAGTCCGTGAGGAGGACCGACCCGGACGGGAAGAGGTGACGCCGCAGAAACCGGATGAGCGTCGGCGCGACGTTCCATGCCCCGGTGGAGAGGTAGATCACGGGGGAGCCGGGCTCGTCGCGCACGAGACGCTCCATGAGGACCGCCATGCCCGGAACCGGCTGCCGCGCGTGCTCGTTCACCACGAACGAGTTCCACGCCGCCAGCAGTGGCCGGGGGAGCGCGGTCACCATGACGGTGTCATCCACGTCGGACACGATGCCGAACGTCACGTCCGGTCCCACGACGAACACCCGCGTCTCGACGGGCTCGCCACCTTCCACCGACATCTCCAGCGTCTGCCAGCCTGCCGGCAGCTTCGCCGGGATCTTCGCGTCGATCACCCCGCCGCGATCGGCCACGACCTCGTGCACGGCGCCCCCGATCGTGATCCGCACCTGCGCGTACCCGACCGGAACCGAGGCGAAACTCCGCCAGCCGCGGACGCTCGCGTACTCTCCTCCCTCGAGCAGGGGCACCGGCGGCACGATGAGCACACGACCGAGTACGCGCACCCAGTCCGGCCCGCCGTAGCCGGGGAAAGGGGTCGCAGACGGTGTGAGTCCGCGGGCGCGCGCACGCCGTTCGCGCCACGCGTGGAAGCGATACTCCAGGCGGGCGAGCCACAGCACTTTGCGCCGGACGGGGACGGGCTCCGGGGAAGGCATCCCCTCAGTCTTCCATGTCGCCTGTCCGGGGCAGGGCATCCGGCTGCGATCCGGGAGCTCCGTCGTCGGCACCGAGATGCTTGCGCTCGGCCCGCTCGATGACCTTCTTGCTCGCGAACACGAGCAGCAGGAACACAACGATGATGCCGACGAAGATGTAGCCCGCGAAGTGCAGCTGGTCGGCGAGCTCGCGATAGGTCCCGGCGGCGACGGCGGCGACGGACACGTACAGGCTCGCCCAGATCACGCACGCCGGAACGGTCCAGGCGAGGAAGCGCCGATAGGAGTAGCCGCTCATCCCCACGGTGAGCGGCACGAGCGAATGCAGCACCGGGAGGAAGCGGGAGATGAAGATCGCGAAACCGCCACGGCGACGCAGGTATCGCTCCGAGCGCTCCCAGTTCGCGTCCCCGATGCGCTTCCCGAGACGCGAGTGCCGGATCGCGGGCCCGAGCACGCGTCCCAGCCAGAACCCGACGCTCTCGCCGAGCAGAGCCCCGATCACGACCGCGACGATCAGGACGACGCCTTCGAGAGGCGAGGCGACCGCCGTCCCGGCGACGATCACGATCGTGTCCCCGGGGACGACCAGCCCGATCAGCACACTGGTCTCCAGCATGATCGCGACCCCTGCCAGAACCGTCCTCAGCACGGGATCGACACTCTGCACGGCGTCGAGCAGCCACGTGAGGAACTCGTTCACACCGGAAGCTTAGAGCGGTCGGTGCGCCTCTACTCTGAGAGGATGCCCGCCTCTCCGACCGCCGTGCCCGTCGGCGACTGGCGGGAGCCGGCATCCGTGCACGCTGCGATCTGCGGGAACGATCCGCACTCGTTCTGGCTGGATGCCGGTCCCGACGCGGTCGAGGGATGGAGCTGGGTCGGCACCGGGATCCCGGAGACGGATCCGTCCCGGGTGCGCGCGGTGCCGCTCGCATCCCGGACGCCCGATGAGTGGGCGGCGGGCCCGTTCCGGGGTGGTTGGGTCGGCTGGGTCGGGTACGACGAGGGCGCGCGCCGAGCCGGTGCGCCGGGGTCGGCATCCGGTTCCGCGTCCGAGGAGGAGACGTGGCTGGCCGTCGAGTCCTTCGTCGCGTTCGATCACTCTGCGCGCCGGGTGTGGGCGATCGGTCCCGCCGAGGTGGCGACCGCGCTCGCGGAACGGGTTCGCGCCGCGACTGCGGCGCCGACGGTCGCCGATGCGCCCCCCACGGTCGCGACGGCGCGCGACACCCCCGACGAATACGCCGTGCTCATCGGCCGATGCCGCGAGGCCATCCGACGTGGGGACGCGTATCAGCTGTGCCTCACGACGCGGTTCGAGATCGCCGGTGTCGTGGATCCCGTCGCGGCCTTCCGACGGCTGCGTGCCCGGACACCCGCGCATCACGGCGGGGTCATCCGCGCGGATACCGTGGCTCTGGTCAGCGCCAGCCCCGAGCGCTTCCTCGAGGTGCGCGATGCGGTCGTGCGCACGAGTCCGATCAAGGGGACGCGCCCACGCAGCGCCGATCCCGTCGAAGACGCCGCTCTCGCGGCCGAGCTCCGGGCGAGCGAGAAGGAGCGCGCCGAGAACATCATGATCGTCGACCTCATGCGCAACGATCTCTCCCGCGTGTGCGAGCCGGGCAGCGTCGCGGTCGACGACCTGCTCGTCGTGGAGTCCTATCCCGCGGTCCACCAGCTCGTCAGCACGGTCTCCGGGACACTCCGGGCGGGCACGACGCTCGGCGCCCTCCTGGAGGCGGGCTTTCCCGCCGGGAGCATGACCGGCGCACCGAAACTCTCCGCGATGACGATCCTGCACGACCTCGAGCGGGGACCGCGGGGGGTTTTCGCGGGGTGCTTCGGATGGGTGGGCCACGACGGCGCGCTCGATCTGGCGATGGTGATCCGCTCGATCGTGATCCGCCCCGGGGGTGCGTACGTCGGTGCCGGGGGCGGGATCACGTGGCGTTCGGATGCCGCCGCCGAGGTCGCCGAGGTCGGTGTGAAGGCCCGCGGGCCGCTGGCTGCGGTCGGGGCGGACCTGCCCCACGGCTGGTGAGGCGACGGTCCGGTAGCCTGGAAGACGCGCTCCGCGCCAGAACTTCCTTTCCACGATTGGTTTCCGCTCCGTGTCCCAGACCCCTCCGCCCGACACCACCGCGCCCGCAGACGGGGGCGGATACGATGCGTACGCGATCCAGCAGAAGTGGCAGGCGCGCTGGGCGGAGTCCGACCCGTTCCGCGCCGGCGGCGCCGGAGACTCGCGGCCGCGCAAGTACGTGCTCGGCATGTTCCCCTACCCTTCGGGCGACCTGCACATGGGGCACGCCGAGAACTACGCGTACGTCGACGTCGTGGCGCGCTTCTGGCGCCACCGCGGCTACAACGTCCTGAATCCGATCGGATGGGACTCGTTCGGTCTTCCCGCCGAGAACGCCGCGATCCAGCGTGGTGCCGACCCGCGCGAGTGGACGTACGCGAACATCGAGCAGCACAAGAAGAGCTTCCGCGAGTACGGCTCGTCCTACGACTGGTCGCGGATCCTGCACACGAGCGACCCCGAGTACTACCGGTGGAACCAGTGGCTGTTCCAGCTGCTGTACGAACGGGGGCTGGCATACCGCAAGGAGAGCCCGGTCAACTGGTGCCCGAACGACCAGACGGTGCTCGCGAACGAGCAGGTCGTGGACGGTCACTGCGAGCGGTGCGGCGCGGAGGTCGTGAAGAAGAAGCTCACGCAGTGGTACTTCAAGATCACCGATTACGCCGACCGTCTGTTGGACGACCTGAACCAGCTGGAAGGATTCTGGCCGCAGAAGGTCATCCGGATGCAGCGCAACTGGATCGGCCGTTCGGTCGGCGCCGACATCGACTTCGAGATCGAAGGGCACCCCGAGAAGGTCACAGTCTTCTCCACGCGGCCGGACACCCTGCACGGGGCGACCTTCATGGTCGTCGCGCCGGACAGCGATCTCGCTGCGGAGTTGGCGTCCGGCTCGTCGGCCGAGGTGCGCATGCGCTTCCAGGACTACCTCACCAACGTCGGGCGATCGAGCGAGATCGAGCGACAGAGCACCGACCGACCGAAGACCGGGGTGTTCCTGGAGCGGTGGGCGATCAACCCGATCAACGGCGAGCGGCTGCCCATCTGGGCCGCCGACTACGTCTTGGCCGACTACGGCCACGGCGCCGTGATGGCCGTGCCCGCGCACGATCAGCGCGATCTCGATTTCGCGCGCGCCTTCGATCTGCCCATCAAGGTCGTGGTCGACACGACCGCTCCGATTACCGGCGCGATCCCCGTGATCGAGTTCGACGAGAACGGGGAGCCGTCGGAGAGCGCTCTGGAGGAGTCGCTGGCCGACATCGATCCGGCCCGTACCGGCATCGCGCTGACCGGCGACGGTCGCATGATCAACTCCGGGTCGCTGGACGGGCTCTCCAAGCGCCACGCGATCGCGCGCATCACCGAAGAGCTCGCCGCCGCCGGAACCGGACGCGCGTCGAAGTCCTACCGCCTCCGGGACTGGCTCATCTCGCGCCAGCGATTCTGGGGCACGCCCATCCCGATGATCCACACGCAGGACGGGCGGATCGTGCCCGTCCCCGCCGATCAGCTGCCGCTGACGCTGCCGGATGCCGAAGGGCTGGATCTGACGCCGAAGGGGACGTCGCCGCTCGGCGGCGCGACGGAGTGGATGACCACGACGGATCCCGAGACGGGTGAGCCGGCGCTGCGCGACGCGGACACGATGGACACCTTCGTGGACAGCTCGTGGTACTTCCTGCGCTTCCTGACGCCGAATGACGCGGACGAGGCGTTCTCGACAGCCGAGGCCGCGAAGTGGGCACCGGTGGATTCCTACATCGGCGGCGTGGAGCACGCGATCCTGCACCTGCTGTATGCGCGCTTCATCACGAAGGTCCTCTTCGACGCCGGGCTGGTCGATTTCACCGAGCCCTTCTCCAGCCTGGTCAACCAGGGCATGGTGCTGCTCGGCGGGTCGAAGATGTCCAAGAGCAAGGGGAACCTCGTCGAGTTCTCGGCGAGCATGCGCGAGCCGGGCGCGGACGCTGTCCGCACGGCGATCGCGTTCGCCGGACCCGTCGAGGACGACATCAACTGGGAGGACGTCTCCACCACCGGCGCGCAGAAGTTCCTCGCGCGGGCGTGGCGGGTAGCCCACGACGTGCAGAGCGACCCCGACGTCGTGTGGGCCGAGGGAGACGAGTCCCTGCGGCGGGTCACGCACCGCCTCCTCGCCGATGCTCCGTCCCTCGTCGAGCAGACGAAGTTCAACGTCGTGGTCGCCCGCCTCATGGAACTCGTCAACGCGACCCGGAAGGCGATCGACAGCGGTCCGGGCAAGGCCGACCCGGCGGTGCGCGAGGCGGCCGAGGTGACGGCGATGGTCCTGGACCTGTTCGCGCCGCACACCGCGGAGGAGATGTGGGAGACGCTCGGCTACGAGCCGTTCGTCGGCCTCGTGCCATGGCGCGCACCCGATCCGACGCTGCTCGTCGAGGACACCGTGACCGCGGTCGTGCAGATCGACGGCAAGGTGCGGGCGACGCTCGAGGTCTCCGCCCGCATCGATGCGAAGGATCTCGAGGCTCTCGCCCGCGCCGACGCGCGCGTGCAGCGGGCATTGGCCGGACGGGAGATCACGCGCGCGGTCGTCCGTCCGCCCAAGGTCGTGAGCTTCAGCACGAACTGACGCGGCGCTCCTCCCCAGGGCGCGGTCGATCACAGCTGTCCACCGACTCGACCCTCGGGCACCCCACCGGTCCGGCGGTGACCTAGCTTCGGCAGGGTGTCGGCGGACGAGAGTGCACGCGGCGACGCCCGAAGTCCCCGTGCCCGGCTGGGCCTGGGTGCGGCGGTCGTCGTCGTGCTCGTCGCGCTCACCGTGACCGTCGGGATCGGTGTCGTCCGCGGCGCCCTGGCGCCGATCGAAGCCGTTCCGGTCGAGAGCGGCAGCGGGTCGGTCACGATCGACGGCGACACCCCCGCGGATGCCGGTCGGCCGGCATCCGTCTTCGTCCATGTCTCCGGCGCGGTCGCCGCACCCGGGCTGTACGTCCTCGACGTCGGCGCCCGCGTGGTCGACGCGATCGCCGCCGCCGGCGGGTTCACCGCAGAGGCGGATGAGTCCGCGGTGAACCTCGCCCGCCCGCTCAGCGACGGCGAGCAGGTCGTCGTCGCGGTCGAGGGGGGCGCACCGCCCTCGACCTCGGCCGGACCCCGAGGGGACGGGAGGGTCAACCTGAACACCGCCGACGCGGCGGCGCTGGACACCCTCCCGCGCATCGGGCCCGCCCTGGCCGAGCGGATTATCGAATGGCGCGAATCCAACGGGCGGTTCACAAGCGTGGAGGATCTGCTGGCGGTTCCCGGCATCGGCGAGAAGATGCTCGACGCGTTGCGCGACGCGGTGACGGTGTGAGCAGACCGGTGGGCCTGCGCCTGGTCCCGGTCGCCGCCGGCGCATGGGCGGCGGCGCTGCTGGTGACCCTGCTGCCGTCGGCGTCCCCGGTCGTGGCACTCGTCCTGTGGGCGTCCGCGATCGGTGCGCTCGGCGTCCACACGGCCCGGCGGTGCGCGCGCCGTTCGCCGCGGGCGGGACGAGCGAGGCTGTGGACGATCCTGATCCTGAGTCTTGTCGGGGCTGCCGTCGTCGCCTCCCACGTCGCGATCGCACAGCCCCCGCGCGTAGCGGCGGATCGGTTCGGCCTCGAGGGCGGCCGCGCGCTGGTGATGCGGGCCGAGGTCACAGGGAAGATCGAACGGCGCGCATCGGGGGAGTGGGAGTTCGATGCGGTCGCCACGCGGCTCTCCACGGGGCGGGACAGCAAGCCCGTCCGCATCGATGTCTCGATCCGCGTGCGCCCGGACCTCGTCGATACCGCGGAGCGACTCGATGTCGGTGCCGTCGTCGAGGCGAGCGGCACCGCCCGCCGCGCGCCGGTCGGGTCCCGGGCGGTCCTTCTCGTGAGCGCGACCCGCGGCGTGGTGGTGCGCGACGGCCCGGCGGGCCCGCTCGCGGTCGCCGGAGACCTGCGACGCGGGCTCGCACACGCGTCCGCAGGTCTCCCCGAACCCGGCGCGGGACTCATCGCCGGCCTCGCGGTGGGGGACACATCGGCGGTCGGGCCCGATCTGGACGCGGCGATGAAGGCGTCCTCGCTCTCCCACCTGACCGCGGTCTCCGGGGCCAACTGCGCGATCGTCGTCGGCATCGCCTTCCTCCTCGTCGCGATGCTCGGCGGTTCGCGGCGCGCGCGGGTGATCGGCGGCATCCTCGCGCTCACGGGATTCGTCCTGCTGGTCACCCCCGAGCCGAGCGTCGTCCGCGCGGGGGCGATGGCGTTGATCGCGATGCTCGCCCTGATGCTCGGGCGCACGTCCGCAGGGATCGCGGTGCTGAGCGTGGCGGTGACCGTGCTGCTGGCGGCGGATCCGTGGCTGGCGTCGTCGCTCGGTTTCGCACTGTCCACCGTCGCCACGGCGTCGCTGCTGCTGTGGGCGCGACCACTGGCTCACGGGATGAGCAGGCTCCTGCCGCGATCGCTCGCTCTCGCGCTGTCGGTCCCGCTGGCGGCACAGCTGGCCTGCGGCCCCCTGCTCGTGGTCATCACGCCTAACGTGCCGCTGTACGGCGTCGCCGCGAACCTCCTCGCCGCACCGGCAGCGCCCGTGGCGACGATCATCGGTCTCGCGGCGTGCCTTGCGGCTCCGATCCCGATCCTCCAGGCGGGGCTGACCGCGATCGCCTGGCTCCCCGCCGCGTGGATCGCCGCCACAGCCGAGGTCTTCAGCCTCCTCCCCGGCGGACAAATGCCCTGGCTCGACGGGCCACTGGGCGTCCTCACCCTCGCCGCGGTGAGCGTGTCGATCGGTCTCCTCGTCGTGGTGGCGCCGCGCGCGTCACGCCCGCCCCGCCGTCGCCGGCTGCCGCGTGTCCGGATCGCCCGCGGCGCTGCGGCGATCGTCCTCGCGCTCACCGTCGGCATCGTGGCCGGCGGTGCCGCGCTCGACGGCGTCGCCGGTCGATTCACCCTCCCTGCCGACTGGAGCGTCCTGGCGTGCGACATCGGCCAGGGAGATGCGGTCATGGTGCGCTCGGCGGGTGCGGTGGCGCTCATCGACACCGGACCGGATCCGGCGCTGCTGGAGGAGTGCCTCGCGCGCGCCGGGATCGGCCGGATCGATCTGCTCGTCCTCACTCATTTCGACCTCGATCACGCCGGCGGTGTCGCCGCCGTCATCGGTCGCGTCGACACGACCCTCCATGGGGTCGTCGGCACGCCGGACGCCGCTCGTGCCCTTCGCGATCTCGAACGCGCCGGCTCACGGATCGTGGCGGGCCACGCGGGTCAGAGCGGCATCCTGGGTGCGGCGCGGTGGCGGATCCTGTGGCCGCCGGCCGGAACGCGGGCCTTTCCTCCGGGGAACGACGTGAGCGTCGTGGTCGAGGTCACGGGCGGCGGGATGCCGGCATCCGTCTTCCTCGGAGATCTCTCGCGCGCGCCGCAGACCGCACTGGTGCACTCCGGCGCGCTCGCGCCGCCGTACGACCTCGTGAAGGTCGCCCACCACGGCAGCGCCGATCAGGACCCCGAGCTGTACGAACTCCTCCGGCCCCGCGTCGCGGTGATCTCGGTGGGCGCGGACAACACGTACGGGCACCCGCGTGCCGAGATCCTCACGATCCTGCGCGGCCTCGGCACACGGATCGCCCGGACGGATCGCGCGGGCATCGTGGCGCTCTGGAGGGAGGGGAGCGGGGTGGTGCTGTGGCGCGAGCGCGCCGAGGACGTCGCACCCGCTCGCTAGGCTGGAGTCATGGCCACCAGCGCGCGACGGGCACCGGCAACGCGCGCGAAGAGCGTCATCCCGCAGATCTCGTGGCGTGCTCCGCAACCGGCGCCGATCGTGCTCGTGAGCGGCCCCGAAGACGTGTGCGCTGAGCGGGCGACCTCGGGCATCCGCGAGTATCTGCGTGCGGAAGACCCCAGCCTCGAGGTCACCGACGTCCGCGCCGACGACTATGCCGCCGGGACTCTGCTCGCCGTGAGCTCACCGTCCTTGTTCGGCGAGCCGCGTCTGGTCCGGGTGAGCGGGGTGGAGAAGTGCTCCGACTCCTTCCTGTCCGAAGCGCTGTCGTACCTCGCCCTGCCCCAGGAGGGGGCGACCGTCGTCCTCCGACACACGGGTGCCACCGTCCGCGGCAAGAAGCTGCTCGATGCGATCCGTGCCGGCGAAGGCGGCGGCATCGAGATCGCGTGCCCCGCCATCAAGCGCGACTCCGACCGCTTCGACTTCGCCGCGGGCGAGTTCACCTCGGCGCACAAGCGCATCGCACCGATGGCTCTGCGCACGCTCGTCTCCGCGTTCGCCGACGACCTCACCGAGCTCGCGGCGGCGTGTCAGCAGCTGATCGCCGACGTGCCCGGCGACGTGACCGAAGACATCGTCGAGCGCTACTACGGCGGACGGGTCGAGACATCGGCGTTCGCGGTCGCCGACACCGCGATCGCCGGTCGCTACGGCGAAGCGCTCGTGGCACTGCGCCACGCCCTCGCCTCGGGGGCCGATCCCGTTCCTCTGGTCGCCGCGATCGCTTCCAAGCTCCGCACGATGGCGCGGGTGGCCGGTCACCGTGAACCCGCTGCCGCGCTGGCCGCCAGGCTCGGCCTGAAGGACTGGCAGGTCGATCGGGCGCGACGCGATCTTTCCGGCTGGAGCGATGCGACGCTCGGCATGGCGATCCAGGCCGCCGCGCAGGCGGACGTCGATGTCAAGGGCGGTTCACGGGACAGCGTCTTCGCGATCGAGCGTCTCATCACGATCATCGCGACCCGGGCGCCGTTCGGCAGCGCCTGACCCACGCTCGGCCAAGCCCGACAGACGACGAAGGCCCGTCCCCGGGGGGACGGGCCTTCGTGTGATGACCGGTGTCGGTCGGGCGCTCAGAGCGCCGCGACCTGCTTGGCGATCGCCGACTTGCGGTTCGCGGCCTGGTTGGCGTGGATGACGCCCTTGCTCGCGGCCTTGTCCAGCTTCTTCGTCGCGCGGACGAGTGCCTTCTCAGCGGCGGCCTTGTCGCCGGCAGCGACGGCCTCGCGGGTGCGACGCACCTCCGTGCGCAGCTCGCTCTTCACGGCCTTGTTGCGCTCGTGCGCCTTCTCGTTGGTCTTGTTGCGCTTGATCTGCGACTTGATGTTTGCCACGTTTGTCGTCGGTCTTTCGTTTCGAAGGATTCGGTGAGTGCCGGCCGACAGAAGAGGGCTGTCGCTCGGCGGTCGTGAGGGTCGCCCCACACGCAAGCCAATCACCGAGTCTATCAGGTCGGGGAAGCCACCTCTGACTCGCGCCGCTCGAGCGTCCGGACGGCGAGGTTCAACACGGCGGTGAAGACCTCCGGCCGCATCACGGTGACGTGATGGGTCGTGCGCGGGACGACCACGAGTTCGGCGTGCGGCGCCAGCCGCAGGAAGAGTCGTTCGTTCACCCGCAGCTGGTCGTACTGGCCGTTCACGAACCACAGCGGGACGCGGATGCGCTGCACAGCAGCCAGGAGGTCCAGTGCCGAGAGACTGCTCAGGGCGACGTCCTGCGTATCCAGCGCGTAGCCTCCAGCGCCGAAATCGTCGCGCGTGTGCGCGGGAAGGATGCGGTCGAGCATGCGGTTCGTGAGCCACATCCCGCGATCGGGCAGCGCGTCGAATCCGCGTGCCAGCGCGCGGTAGGCGCTCAGCGCGACCCCGCGCGGCAGCGACGTGCATGATGCGGCGACGAACCCCGCGACCGGCGGCGGCTCCTCGGCCCCGACGTACTCGGTGCACAGCAGCCCGCCCATCGAGTGCCCGACCAGGAGGACGGGACCGCGGGAGGCGGCATCCCGCACCGCGTCGTCGATCGTCGCGAACGCCCCGGCGAGGGTGAACCGCTCGGCCATGCGCGCTCCGTGGCCCGGCAGATCGACAGCGACGGCGCAGACCCCGCGTTCCCGCAGAGAGACGACCTGCGAACGCCACATGGTGGCGGACGTGCGGATTCCGTGCACGAGCACGACCTGCACAGCCATCGGTCCAGGATACGGGCCGGTAGAATCGACCGGATATGTCACCGCGCGCCTTGAAGCCCCTCCAGCCGTCGGCGACCCCGCCCGAGCTGATCCGCAACTTCTGCATCATCGCCCACATCGACCACGGCAAGTCCACGCTCGCCGATCGGATGCTGCAGATCACCGGCGTGGTCGCCGATCGCGACATGCGCGCGCAGTACCTCGACCGGATGGACATCGAGCGCGAGCGCGGCATCACGATCAAGAGCCAGGCGGTGCGCATGCCGTGGCAGCTCGACGGTGAGACGTACGCGCTCAACATGATCGACACCCCGGGTCACGTCGACTTCACGTACGAGGTGAGCCGCTCGCTCGCGGCGTGCGAGGGGGCGATCCTGCTCGTGGACGCCGCGCAGGGCATCGAGGCTCAGACGCTCGCGAACCTCTACCTGGCGCTCGAGAACGATCTGCACATCATCCCGGTGCTCAACAAGATCGATCTCCCGGCCGCCGATCCGGAGAAGTACGCGGCCGAACTCGCGGGCCTGATCGGCGGCGATCCCGAGGACGTCCTTCGGGTCAGCGGCAAGACGGGCATGGGCGTCGAGAGCCTGCTCGACCTCATCGTCGGGCAGATCCCCGCCCCGAAGGGTGACGCGGACGCCCCGGCGCGGGCCATGATCTTCGACTCCGTGTATGACTCCTACCGCGGCGTCGTCACGTACGTCCGCATGGTCGACGGCAAGCTCGAGCCGCGTGAGCGGATTCAGATGATGTCGACCCGCGCGACGCACGAGCTCCTCGAGATCGGGGTGTCCAGCCCCGAACCGGTCCCGACGAAGGGGCTCGGCGTGGGCGAGGTGGGGTACCTGATCACCGGTGTGAAGGACGTCCGCCAGTCCAAGGTCGGCGACACGATCACGAACCAGCGCAAGCCCGCGACGACGGCGCTCGCCGGGTACACCGACCCGAAGCCGATGGTCTTCTCGGGGATCTACCCCATCGACGGCTCCGACTACGCCCTCCTGCGAGAGGCGCTGGACAAGCTCAAGCTTTCCGACGCGTCCCTCCAGTACGAACCCGAGACCTCCGTCGCGCTCGGCTTCGGCTTCCGCTGCGGATTCCTGGGTCTGCTGCACCTCGAGATCATCACCGAGCGTCTCGCGCGCGAGTTCGACCTCGACCTCATCACGACGGCTCCTTCTGTGACGTACGAAGTGCACACCGACACGGGCGAGACCGTGGTGGTCACGAACCCGAGCGAATACCCCGACGGGCGCGTCGCCGAGGTGTACGAGCCGGTCGTGAAGGTCGGCATCCTGCTGCCGAAGGACTATGTCGGCACCGTCATGGAGCTCTGCCAGGCCCGCCGCGGATCGCTCCTCGGAATGGACTACCTCAGCGAGGATCGCGTCGAGCTGCGCTACAACATGCCGCTCGGCGAGATCGTGTTCGACTTCTTCGACCAGCTCAAGTCCAAGACACAGGGCTACGCGAGCCTGGACTACGAACCCGCGGGGTCGCAGACAGCCGACTTGGTCAAGGTCGACATCCTCCTGCAAGGGGAGAAGGTCGACGCGTTCAGCTCGATCGTGCACCGGGACAAGGCGTACGCGTACGGCACGCTCATGACCGAGCGGCTGCGCAAGCTCATTCCGCGGCAGCAGTTCGAGGTGCCGATCCAGGCGGCGATCGGCGCGCGCATCATCGCACGCGAAAACATCAGGGCTATCCGCAAGGATGTCCTGGCGAAGTGCTACGGCGGAGACATCACGCGCAAGCGCAAGCTCCTGGAGAAGCAGAAGGAGGGCAAGAAGCGCATGAAGATGGTCGGTCGCGTCGAAGTCCCCCAGGAGGCGTTCATCGCCGCGCTGTCCGGGGATGTCGAAGGCAAGGACAAGAAGTAGGCGGATAAGGCAGGTGAGCATGCGACGCGGGACTTTCAAGGACGAGACGGTGGACTACGCCGCCGTCGGGGCGACCCAGGCACCCGATCTCATGCAGTACCCGCCCGAGCGGAGCATCCCGGCGCAGGAGTCGTGGCGGATCGGCAGCGGGCAGGCGCGGTTCCAGACCGCCGGCGACGCACTGTTGTCGTGGACCGCGCAACGCGGCGCCGGACTCGCGCTGACGGATGTGCGCCCCGCGGCGGGACCGATGTACTCCGGCGTCAGCTTCGACGCCGAGGGCACGCCCGTCACCCCGAGCCGCCTCGAGGCGGATCAGCGGTTCGACAGCGACGGCACGCCGTACGTCGGACCGGGGACGACCGTCCGGCTCGAGGGACGCGTGCGGGGTCAGCGGGCCGACGGCGAGCTGCGGGTGATCTTCGCTGTCGAGGAGCCCCGGCGCATCGGATTCGCGCTCGGAACCGTCGGCGGCTCGGTGGTCAGCGGTGAAGAATCGTTCATGATCGAGTGGTACGACAACGACGAGGTCTGGTTCACGGTGCGCGCCTTCGATGCACCCGCCGCGCTTCTCTACCGCTTCCTGCCGGCCCTCACCCGCCGCCGGCGTCGCGAGCTCTTCACGCGGTACCTGCGCGCGATCTCTCCGCTGTACACGACTCCCGCCTGATGGGCGCGGCGCTCCCCATCGGCGAGCCCGCGCCGCGCGACGGTGCCCTGCCGGTGACGGTGGATCCGGCGACGGCGTTCGGCGTGTACCTCCACGTTCCGTTCTGTCGCGTGCGGTGCGGATACTGCGACTTCAACACGTACACGTCCTCCGAACTGCGGGGTGCGCGGCAGGACGAGTACGCCGACACCCTGCTGCACGAGGTGCGGCTGGCCGCGACGGTGCTCGAGGACGCGGGAGCGGTCCGGCCGGCGGAGACGGTGTTCTTCGGCGGCGGCACACCGACGCTGCTTCCGCCGGGCGACCTGGCGCGCATGCTGGACGGGGTCCGCGATGCCTTCGGCATCGCTCCGGGAGCCGAGATCACGGTCGAGGCCAACCCCGACACGGTGACGGATGCCGTCGCCCACGAGCTCGCTCGGGCCGGCGTGACCCGACTGTCGATCGGCATGCAGTCCGCCGTCGCGCATGTCCTCGCGGTCCTGGATCGCACCCATCGGCCCGAGAACGTCGCAACCGCGGTGCGCGCGGCGCGCGGGGCCGGCCTCCAGGTCAGCCTGGACCTGATCTACGGGGCGCCGGGGGAGTCGCTGGACGACTGGCGCTCGTCGCTCGAGGCGGCGATCGCGCTCCGACCGGACCACATCTCCGCCTACGCCCTCATCGTGGAGGACGGGACGAAGCTCGCACGCCAGATCGCACGCGGGGAGGTGCCCTCGCCTGACGACGACCTCGAAGCGGACATGTACGAGCTCGCCGATCGTCTGCTCGAAGAAGCCGGCTACTCCTGGTACGAAGTGTCGAACTGGGCGCGGGGGCGCGAGTATCGCTCGCGCCACAATCTCGCATACTGGCGGGGGAGCGACTGGTGGGGTTTCGGCCCCGGCGCGCACAGCCACATCGGGGGTGTCCGCTTCTGGAATGTGAAGCACCCTGCGGCATACGCCCAGCGCCTGGCGATGGGCGAGTCGCCTGCGGCCGGCCGGGAACGACCCGACGCCGCCGCGCGTGCGCTCGAGCGCACGCTGCTCCAGACGCGCATCCGCGAGGGGATGCCGGTGGCCGGACTGATCGGCGAGGGTCGGCACGCGGTCGCGGGACTCATCGCCGACGGCCTGATCGACGGAGCCGCCGCCGTGCGCGGCCGCGTCGTCCTGACGGTGCGCGGGAGACTCCTCGCGGACGCCGTCGTGCGCGCGCTGACCGACTGAGCGCGATCCGTATCCGGGCGGATCCGCTAGAATTGGCACTCAGAACGGGCGAGTGCCAACAGCGCGGACGGGCGATCACATCCGTTCCGCCGAACAGCGGGTGAGGAGGCGAGATGGTCACCGATCGGGGACTGCAGGTGCTGCGGGCGATCGTGCAGGACTTCGTCGACACCCGCGAGCCCGTGGGCAGCAAGGCGATCGTCGAGCGGCATGCCTTCGGCGTCTCGGCCGCCACGATCCGCAACGACATGGCGCTCCTCGAGGACGAAGAGCTCATCGCCGCCCCGCACACGTCCTCGGGCCGGGTGCCGACGGACAAGGGCTACCGGGTCTTCGTCGACCACCTCTCCGAGCTTCGGCCCCTGTCGCCCGCACAGCGCACGGCGATCACGACCTTCCTCGAGGGACCCGGCGATCTGGACGACGTGCTCGCGCGCACCGTACGGGCCCTCACCCAGCTCACGGGCCAGGTCGCCATCGTCCAGTATCCCTCGTTCGCGCGCGCGAACGTGTCGCACGTCGAACTCGTCCAGCTCGGCGGTGGGCGGATGCTGGTGATCCTCGTCACCGATACTGGTCGGGTCTCGCAGCGTCTCGCTATCGTCCGCGACGAGTTCGCCGACGAGGATCTCGCGCGCATCCGCGCCGACGTGGCGGGAGTGCTCGTGGGCCGGCTCGTCCGTGAGGGCGCGCAGAGCGTCGATGAGCGCCTCGCCGCCGTCGATCCCGTGCCGACGCCGACCCGCGCAGCGACGACCGCGATCCTGCGGGTCGTCGCGGAGGAGCTCGAAGAGTTCCGGCACGACCGTCTCGTCATGGCGGGAGCAGCCAACCTCGCGCGCAGCGAGGCGGACTTCCGCGGCAGCATCTACCCGCTCCTGGAAGCGATCGAGGAGCAGGTGACGCTCGTGAAGCTCATGAGCGAGATGGTCGCCGACGAGCAGGGACTCGCCGCGAGCATCGGCCGCGAGAACGAGCCGTTCGGCCTCGGCGAAGCCTCCGTGCTCGCCAGCGAATACGACACGACGGGTGTCCGCGCCCGAGTGGGGGTCCTCGGCCCCACGCGGATGGACTACCCGACCAATCTCGCGGCGGTCCGTGCCGTCGCACGCTACCTCACCCGGATGCTCGACGAGGACGAGAACCGCTGAAGCGGCATCCGTGAACGAACGATCCCGCGCGGTGCGCGGGCGGGAAGGCGACAGTGGCTGACCACTACGAGGTCCTGGGTGTCTCGCGCGACGCGACACCGGACGAGATCAAGAAGGCGTACCGGCGCCTGGCACGCGAGCTGCACCCGGACGTGAATCCGGGCGCGGACGCGTCCGAGCGCTTCAAGCTCGTGACACACGCGTACGACGTCCTGAGCGACGCCGACCAGCGCGCCCGCTACGACATGGGCGGCAGCGACTCGCCGTTCGGCGGCGGCCAGGCCGGGTTCGGCGGGTTCGGTGACATCTTCGAGACGTTCTTCGGCTCGGGCGGCGGACAGCGTGCCGGGCGTCCGCGCTCCCGGCGCGAGCGCGGACAGGACGCGCTCGTCCGCGTCACCCTCGACCTGAAGGACGTCGTCTTCGGCGTTCACCGCGACCTCGAGGTCGACACGGCCGTGCTGTGCGACACCTGTCAGGGCTCGTGCTGCCAACCCGGCACCGCTCCGGTCGCGTGCGACATCTGTCACGGCTCGGGCCACGTGCAGCGCACGGTCCGGAGCCTCCTCGGCAACGTCGTCACGAACCAGCCGTGCAACGTCTGCCAGGGCTACGGCACCACGATCCCGTATCCGTGCGCGACGTGTCAGGGACAGGGCCGCGTGCGTGCCCGCCGCACCGTGTCGATCGACATCCCTGCCGGCGTCGAGACGGGGCTGCGGCTGCAGCTGCCCGGCTCGGGCGAAGTCGGCCCCGCCGGGGGCCCGAACGGTGACCTCTACCTCGAGGTCACCGTCACCCCGCACGACGAGTTCAGCCGCGACGGCGACGACCTGCTCGCGACGCTGGAAGTGTCGATGCCCGACGCGATCCTCGGGGCCACCACGACGATCGAGTCGCTCGACGGCCCGGTCGACCTCGAACTGCGCCCGGGCGTCCAGGGCGGGGACGTGCTCACGATCAAGGGCCGGGGGATCACGCCGCTGCGCGGGAGCCAGCGCGGCGATCTGCGCGTCGGCGTGCACGTGGTGACCCCGACGCGGCTCGACGCCAAGGAGCGCGCGCTGATCGAGGAGTTCGCCAAGCGCACGAAGTCGCCGGCACCGCGCCTGGCGGAGTTCCACCAGGGACTGTTCGCGAAGCTGCGCGACCGCTTCCGCAACGGCTGATCCGTGGCGCTGCACTTCCTCCTCGACGCGGGAGCGGATGCCGCCGTCGGCGACACCGTCGCCCTCACCGGCCCCGAGGCCCATCACGCGGCTGCCGTCCGCCGCGTCCGGATCGGCGAGGAGGTCACGCTCGGCGACGGTCGCGGAACGTGGCTCACGGGCGAGGTCTCGGCATCCGCACCCCGGGAGGTCCTCGTGCGCGTGAGGAGCAGGAGGAGCGTCGCGCCCCCGGAGCGTCGGATCATCCTGGTCCAGGCGCTCGCGAAGGGCGATCGCGACGAACTCGCCGTGCAGGCGGCGACGGAGCTCGGTGTCGACGGCATCGTGCCGTGGCAGGCGTCACGCAGCGTCTCGCGCTGGGATGCCGCGAAAGCCGAGAAGGGACGGCTGCGGTGGGAGAGCATCGTCCGTGAGGCCGCCAAGCAGGCGCACCGGGCGTGGATCCCCACCGTCCAGCCTCTGGAGACCACGGCGGCGCTCGCGGCGCGGGCGCGGGACGCGCTCGTGCTCGTCCTCGAGCCCACGGCGGTCGAGTCCCTCTCGGGCCTTTCTGCGCCGGGCGGGGACGTGACGCCCGATCGTCGGGATCTCGTCCTCGTGGTCGGCCCCGAGGGCGGCATCGCCACGGAGGAGCTCGCGGTGCTGGAGGCAGCCGGGGCCAGAGCGATGCGGCTCGGCGAGACGGTGCTGCGCACGTCGACGGCGGGTCCCGCCGCGCTCGCGGTGCTCAACGTCGCACTGCGACGCTGGTGAGCACACCGCTCGCCCGGCGACGCCGTCCGGCCCGCCGATAGACTGGACTCATGAGCGAATCCTCGGTCTTCACGCGCATCCTGAACGGCGAGATCCCCGCCGACATCGTCGCCGAGACCGAGAACGTGTTCGCGATCCGTGACATCGCCCCGCAGGCTCCCGTGCACGTGCTCGTCATTCCGAAGACGGCGCAGTATCGCAACGTGGTCGAACTCGCGACCGGGGATCCGGCGCTGCTCGCTGAGCTCGTCGGCCTCGCGAACGCCGTCGCCGCCGACCAGACGGACGGCGACTTCCGTCTCGTCTTCAACACCGGTGCCGGCGCCGGCCAGACCGTCTTCCACGTCCACGCGCACGTTCTCGCCGGCGGCCTGAGCGAATCGAGCACGCATGCCTGACAGCGAGAAGAGTTCCGCGGAAACCACCCAGCGGGTCTACGCGGACGGCGTGGCCATGGTCCAGCTGCTCGGTCCCCAGGATCGACTTCTGCGCGTGATCGAGCGCGAGCACCCCGACGTCGACGTCCACGTCCGGGGCAACGAGATCACCCTGAGCGGCGACACGGCCGCAGTGGAGGCCGCTCGAGGATTGGTCGATGAGCTTCTGACCATGACGAAGGCCGGACACGCACTCGGACCGTCCGATGTCGCCTCCTCCAACCGGATCCTGCGCTCGGAGGGCGGGCCCCGCCCGTCCGAGGTGCTCGGCGAGGCCATCCTCTCCACGCGCGGGAAGATCATCCGGCCGAAGACGCTCGGCCAGAAGGCGTACGTCGACGCGATCGAGGAGAACACGATCGTCTTCGGCATCGGTCCGGCCGGTACCGGCAAGACCTATCTCGCGATGGCGAAGGCCGTGCAGGCGCTGCAGCGCAAAGAGGTCAATCGCATCATCCTGACCCGCCCCGCCGTCGAAGCGGGCGAGCGCCTCGGATTCCTCCCCGGCACGCTCAACGACAAGATCGACCCGTATCTGCGGCCGCTCTACGACGCGCTGAACGAGATGATGGACCCCGAGATCGTCCCCAAGCTCATGGCGAGCGGCACGATCGAAGTGGCTCCGCTCGCGTACATGCGCGGACGCACGCTCAACGACTCGTTCGTCGTGCTCGACGAAGCGCAGAACACGACTCCCGAGCAGATGAAGATGTTCCTCACCCGCCTCGGGTTCGGCACCCGCATGGTGGTCACCGGCGACATCACCCAGGTCGACCTGCCGGTCGGCGCGTCGGGGCTGCGCCTGGTGACGCGCGTGCTGAGCCAGATCGATGACATCCACTTCGCGTACATGACCAGCGACGACGTCGTCCGGCACTCGCTGGTGGGTCGTATCGTCGACGCCTACTCCGAATACGACGAGCGCCGGCTCGCGGGTCGTCGCGAACGCGACGAGGCCGCGGAGTTCGCGAACCGCGCCGAGCGACGCAGCGGCGCAGCGCGCTCCGGAGGACCCCGCGATCACCTTCCCAAACGAGGCCGCTCATGACGATCGAGATCAGCAACGAGTCCGGCTTCACCGTCGATGAGACGGTTCTTCTGCGACTCATGGAGCACAACCTCGCCGAGCTGCACGTGAGCGCGGACGCCGACGTCGCGATCCTCCTCGTCGATGAGGGCGCGATGGAGGCGCTGCACGTCCAGTGGATGGATGAGCCGGGTCCGACGGACGTCTTGAGCTTCCCGATGGACGAACTGCGTCCCGGCACGGAGGACGCTCCGACACCGGCGGGGCTCCTCGGGGACATCGTCCTGTGCCCGCAGGTGGCCGAGACGCAGGCAGCGGCCGCGAAGCACAGCACGATGGACGAGCTCATCCTGCTCACGACCCACGGCCTGCTGCACCTGCTCGGCTTCGATCACGCCGAGCCGGAGGAGAAGCGCGAGATGTTCGGGTTGCAGAACGACCTGATCATGAGCTTCCACGTCGCCGAGCGACGACGACCTCGCGCATGACCGCTGCGCTCCTGCTGACCGCCGCCGTCCTGCTCGTCGCGTTCGGGGGGCTCATGGCCGCCCTGGATGCCGCGCTGTCGGTGACCTCCCGCGCCGACCTCGTCGAACTCGGCTCGGAGGGACGCAACGCGACCTCCCTGCAGCGGATCGCGATCGACCCGGATGCGCACGCGAACGCCGTCGTCTTCATCCGCATCCTCGCCGAGACCGCCGCCGCCGTGCTCGTCACAGTCGCCTTCACGATCCTCTTCGACAGCATCTGGTGGGCCATGCTCGCCGCCGCGGTCCTGATGACGGGCATCTCCTTCGTGGTCGTCGGCGCGAGTCCGCGCTCCGTGGGCCGCCAGCACGCGAAGGGCCTTCTGCGCGCGGCGGCTCCCGTCATCCGCGGCGTCCGCCTGATCCTCGGCCCCCTCGCCCACGGGCTCGTCGCCCTCGGCAACCGCGTCACACCGGGCGTGAAACCCGGCTCCTCGTTCGCCTCGGAGGAGCAGCTCCTCAGCATCATCGACGAAGCGGCCGAGAACGAGCTCATCGAGGAGGACGACCGAGAGCTCATCCACTCGGTGTTCGACTTCACCGACACCTTCGTCCGCGCGGTGATGGTTCCTCGCACCGACATGGTCACGGTAGACGCGTCCGCCACCACGCGGGAGGCGATGACCCTGTTCCTTGAGAAGGGCGTCTCGCGCATCCCGATCGTCGACGACGAGGCCGATGACGTCGTCGGCGTGCTCTACCTGAAGGACCTCGTCCAGTTCGGATTCCGCGACGAGCACGGGTGGAGGGACGCGCCGCTGGATCGCATCGTGCGCCCGGCCGTCTTCGTCCCCGAGTCGATGAAGGCCGAGACGCTGCTCCAGCAGATGAAGCGGGATGCCGTGCACGTGTGCCTGGTCGTCGACGAGTACGGCGGTGTGTCGGGGCTCGTGACCCTGGAGGACCTGATCGAGGAGCTCGTCGGAGAGATCGCCGACGAGTACGACCCGCGTGCGGACGAAGTGGTCGAGCTCGGTCCCGGTCGGTACCGCGTGAGTGCGCGCCTGGGGCTCGACGAAGTGGGTGAGCTGTTCGGGATCGAACTCGAGGACGAGGACGTCGACTCGGTGGGCGGTCTCCTCGGCAAGGCGCTCGGCCGCATCCCCCAGCCCGGGGCCACCGCCGACTACGACGGACTCGTGATGACCGGCGGCACCAGCCGCGGCCGAGGCAGGGGGCTCGCGACGGTCTTCGTCGAGCGCAGCGCTGTGCCCGAGCCGACAGAGGAAGGGAATCCGTCATGAACGCAGAAGCAGACGGCTCCGGCGCAGCGGACTTCCGCTCCGGATTCGTGACATTCGTGGGGCGGCCGAACGTCGGCAAGTCGACGCTCACGAACGCGCTCGTCGGAGAGAAGGTCGCGATCACGAGCGACAAGCCCCAGACGACCCGACGCGCGATCCGCGGCATCCTGAACCGCGTCGACGGCCAGCTCGTGATCGTCGACACACCCGGCATCCATCGTCCTCGCACGCTCTTGGGTGAGCGGCTCAACCACCTCGTCGAGCAGGTGCTCGGCGACGTCGATGTGATCGGGTTCTGCGTACCCGCGACCGAGAAGGTGGGTCCGGGCGATCGGCGCATCGCCGAATCCCTGGACGGCTACCGGCGGGCGAAGAAGGTCGCGATCGTGACAAAGACGGATGCCGCCACGCGCGATCAGATCGCCGAGCGACTGATCGAAGTCGATGCGCTGCGCGACGACTGGGCCGCGGTGATTCCGCTCTCCGCCCTCACGGACCAGCAGCTGGACGTGCTCACCGGCGAGGTGCTCTCGCTCATGCCTCCGGGCCCGGCGCTGTATCCGGACGGAGTCGTGACGGACGAATCCGACGAGGATCGGATCGCGGAGATCATCAGGGAAGCAGCCCTGGAAGGCGTGCGCGACGAGCTGCCGCACTCGATCGCCGTCGTCGTCCAGGACATCGCGGCTCGCGAGGATTCCGATCTGACCGATATCTACGCCGATATCGTCGTCGAGCGCGACAGCCAGAAGGCGATCATCATCGGCCACAAGGGCTCGCGCCTCGCGGACGTCGGCCGACGCGCCCGCGCGGGCATCGAGCCGCTGATCGGCTCGAGGGTCTACCTGTCCCTGCACGTCCGCGTCGCGAAAGAGTGGCAGCGCGATCCGAAGCAGCTCGGCCGCCTCGGATTCTGAGGCGGCCGAGCTGCGGAGGATCGGTCAGAGCGAAGCCTGGAAGGTCTCCAGCACCCTCGTCAGCGCTTCCTGCTTCTCGTAGTCCGACTGCGCCTGCATGAGCACGATCACGTTGCCGCCTCCCGCATCCACCGTGGAGATCACGACGGCTGCCGTACCGGCGCAGTCCCACTCGGAGTACACGCCGGCGTAGTAGCCGTCGTCGTACGGCTCGCCGGTCGCGACCGCACTGCACGACGTGTCGAAGGTGCCCGACAGATTCTGCAGGACCGCCTCTGCGGTCATCCCCGCGGAAGCCGCCATCACCTGGACGCCCGGTGCGGCGAATCCGCCCCAGAACGCGGCGAGATCCGGCGCCGCCGAGACGGCGTACCAGGTGTTGCCCGCGTCGTCCGTGAACCCCGCGCCGTCGGTCTGCGCCCAGTCCGCGGGAACGTCGACACTCACGACGCCGGCATCGTCTGTCACGGTGGTGAATCCGCCGTTGGCCGTCGCTTCGCCGCCGAAGACCCCGGTGGCCGTGACCGTGAGCTCGTCGCCGTTGATCTGACCGTCCAGGAGCTCGTCGGTGGCGGGCCGGTAGACCTGCACATCGATCGTTGCGTCGCTGCCCTGAGTGCGCAGGACCTGGCAGTAGTCGGCGAGGCTGCCGTCCGTGCCGACGCTCACCCCGGCGAGCTTGTACACGAGGTCGCCGGGCTGGATGCCCGCGGCATCCGCTGCACCACCCGCATCGACGGAGGAGACCCAGACGCCCGCGATCTGGCCGTCTTCGCTCACCCAGCCCTGCGCGTTGATGCCGATCGAGTCCACGTTCTCGCCCGCCGCGAGGCGGTCGATCGCATCCTGGGCCACGTCCCGGTGGATCGCGAAGTTGTAGTCGAGGCTATCGTCACCCGCGTAGTTGATGCCCACGAGCCGCCCGTCCTCGTCGACGAGCGGTCCGCCGGAGTTGCCACCCCGGATGCGCGCATCGTGCTCGATCACGTGGTCCAGCGACGCCCACTGGGTGTCCAGCGGGAAGTCGTCCTTCGAGACGATGCCGCGCGTGAGGGTGAACTCCTCGGCGGCACCGGCCGGATAGCCCGCGGAGTAGACGTCCAGGCCGGTCTTGATCTCGCCGTCATGCCACGCGAGGTACGGCAGCTCGTCGCCGTCGAGCTGGATGACCGCGAGGTCGAGGCACTCCGACGCGCCGAGCACGGTCCCGCGCACTTGCGCGGACTGATCGCCGCCGACGTAGACGGCGAGCGTTCCGGCGCCCGTGACGACGTGGTTGTTCGTGAGGGCGAGCCCCTCGGGCGTGACGATGAATCCCGAACCGATCCACGCGCCCTCGGCCGGGTCGAGCGTTCCCGGTTCGATGAACGTCCCCTGACCCTTGATGTAGACCGTGGCGGTCTGGAGGTCGTCGAAGCCGACCGCCGGCGTGGCGGAGGGGCCGGCGGAAGGAAGGAGACCGCCGAAGCAGCCGGTGAGCGCGAGTGCGCCGGCGGTGAGCGATGCGACGCCGAGCATGCGGCGGCGGGAGACGGGCGAAGACGGAGCGGACACGGCGGACCTCCTGATCGGGTGGTGGGTTCGCAGAGGATGAGTGCGGTCGTGCACGCCGTGATACACGGATGCCGCCGCCCGGGGATTCGCGCGCTCTCCGTGTGCGGTGTAGCCTGGCGCCATGCGCTTGCGCCGACTCCTTCTTAGTCGCCGCGACGAGTCCTCGATCTAGGGCCCACCTCGTCGCGGAGCTCGTTGTCGGCCCGTTTCATCTGACGAGAGAGCACGCGAGACCATGGACAACACCCAGAAGCCTTCGGGCATGCCGATCCACAAGTATCGGCCGTATCACCAGCAGCTGACCGTCGAGCTGCCGGACCGCACCTGGCCCGATGCGCGGATCACCGCCGCACCGCGCTGGTGCGCTGTCGACCTGCGCGACGGCAACCAGGCGCTCATCGACCCGATGAGCCCCGAACGCAAGCGCATCATGTTCGACCTGCTGGTGAGCATGGGCTACAAGGAGATCGAGGTCGGCTTCCCGTCCGCCAGCCAGACGGACTTCGACTTCGTCCGGCACTTGATCGAAGAGGACGTCATCCCCGACGACGTGACGATCCAGGTGCTGACGCAGGCCCGCGAGCACCTGATCGAGCGCACGTACGAGTCGATCGCCGGAGCGAAGCAGGCGATCGTCGACCTGTACAACTCCACGAGCGTCCTGCAGCGCGAAGTGGTCTTCCGCACCGACCGGCAGGGCATCATCGACATCGCTCTGGAGGGCGCGCGGTTGTGCCGCGAGTTCGAGAAGCGGATCCCCGAGACGAAGGTCTTCTACGAGTATTCGCCGGAGAGCTACACGGGCACCGAACTCGAGTTCGCGGTGGACGTCTGCAATCAGGTGATCGAGGTCTTCGAGCCGACCCCAGACCGCAAGGTCATCATCAATCTGCCGGCGACCGTCGAGATGGCGACCCCGAACGTCTACGCCGACTCGATCGAGTGGATGAGTCGCCATCTGGCCCACCGCGAGAACGTGATCCTCTCTCTGCACCCGCACAATGACCGGGGCACGGCGATCGCCGCGGCGGAGCTCGGCTACATGGCCGGCGCCGACCGCATCGAAGGCTGCCTGTTCGGCAACGGGGAGCGGACGGGCAACGTCGATCTGGTCGCGCTCGGCATCAACCTCCTCACGCAGGGGATCGATCCGCAGATCGACTTCAGCGACGTGGACCAGATCAAGCGCACCGCGGAGTACTGCAATCAGCTCCCCGTGCACGAGCGCAGCCCGTGGGCGGGTGACCTCGTCTTCACGGCCTTCAGCGGTTCGCACCAGGACGCGATCAAGAAGGGGTTCGAGGCGATGGAGGCGCGAGCCGTCGCCGAGGGCGTGTCGGTCGACGAGCTCGAATGGGCGGTGCCGTACCTGCCGATCGATCCGAAGGATCTGGGTCGCTCCTACGAAGCGGTCATCCGCGTGAATTCGCAGTCCGGCAAGGGCGGCGTGGCCTACCTGCTCAAGAGCGACCATGCACTCGACCTGCCCCGCCGATTGCAGATCGAATTCTCCGGTGTCGTGCAGGCCAAGACCGACGCCGAGGGCGGCGAGGTCACCAGCGAGCAGATCTGGCGTATCTTCACGGACGAGTACCTGCCCTCGAGCGTCGAGGAGCACCGCTGGGGCCGCTTCGAGCTGCACGGGACGCGGACGCAGAGCGATCTGGCCGGTGACGTGTCGCTGGAGGTTTCGCTGCGCGACGGAGACGAGCGGGTCGAGGCCACCGGTCACGGCAACGGACCGATCGCGGCATTCCTGTCGATCATGCGCGAGCGCGGATTCGACGTCTCGCTTTACGACTACGTCGAGCACACGCTGAGCGCGGGCGGAGACGCGCAAGCCGCGGCGTACGTCGAGCTCCAGGTCGACGGTGAGCGCCTGTGGGGCGTGGGGATCGACGGGGACATCTCCACGGCTTCCCTCAAGGCGATCGTGTCGTGCGTGAATCGGGCGATCCGCACCCGGCAGAGCACCGCCGAGCTCGCCGGGGTCTGATCACACTGCCGTTCGGGCAGGCGCGGCATCCGTCGGGATGTCGCGCCTGCTCAGCAGCGCCGCCGTGAGGAAGCACACCGCACCCAGGAACGTGCCGAGATTCGCCCACTGGAGGCTCACGAGGTCTCCGGTGGCCGGAATCACGGCGGCACCGATCGCCGAGATCCCGAAGAACACCGAGCCGGCCATGTTCAGCCATGTGCAGCGCCACGTGCGCGCCCGCGGATCCCACAGGCCGTCGCGCTCCGTCGTCGCCACGACGGCGAACGCGCTCGAAACGAGGAAGCACACCGACCCCCACGCGTCGGGGATCCATCCCGAGCCGATCCGCGTGTCCGGGTTGAGGGCGGTGAGCAGGGCGGCGGTCGTGCTGAGGTTGAACAACAGCGTGCCGGCGAATTGGATCGCCGCGGCCCACCAGTCCGCACGGTCGGGCCGCGAAGCCCCGGTCTTCGGCGGGCGCCGCCCGCTGAGGAGCAGCTGGATCAGCGCGGCGAGCGTGAAGAAGAACGCTCCAGCGAAGAACGTCGCGTTCGTGGCGACTGCGCCGACGGTCTCGGAATAGAGCGGCACGGCGCCGACCGCGAACAGGAGCGATCCGACGGCGAATCCCCATGCTTCACGGCGCAGGCGCACGCGGCGTTCGGGCGTCATGGGGTGAGCATAGAGGCGGCAGGCGCGCCGGACCTCACCTCGCGAGCATGACGTCCACGGCGCTCGGCCGCCCTAGCATGAGGCTCATGACGACCTCTCGTGGCTCCGCCCATCCGCACGGATTCATCGGGCTGGGGGACCAGAACCAGCTGAACCCGCTGTTCGCCCGCCCCGGCGAAGCGACCGACTTCCCGCTGGACGCGCTGCCTGCGGGGGAGTCCCTGCCCGAAACGGCCTACCAGGTCGTGCACGACGAGGCGATGCTCGACGGAAACTCGCGCCTGAACCTCGCGACGTTCGTCGGCACCTGGATGGACCCGCACGCGACGAAGCTGTACTCCGAGACGGTCGACAAGAACATGGTCGACAAAGACGAGTATCCGCAGACGGCGGCGATCGAGACGCGTTGCTGGAAGATGATCGCCACACTGTGGAACGCCCCGGATGCCGAGAAGGCGATCGGCACGTCGACGATCGGCTCGTCCGAGGCCTGCATGCTGGGCGGCCTCGCGCTCAAGCGCCGGTGGCAGCACGCCCGTCGTGCCGCGGGCCGCTCGACCGAGAAGCCCAACCTCGTCCTCTCCAGCGCGGTGCAGGTCTGCTGGGAGAAGTTCTGCAACTACTGGGACGTCGAGCCCCGCTACGTGCCGATCACCGACGAGCACAAGTGTCTCGACGGCTTCGAGCTGGAGAAATACGTCGACGAGAACACGATCGGCGTCGTCGCCATCATGGGCGTGACCTACACCGGGGTGTACGAGCCGGTCGCGGAGATCGCCGCGGCGCTCGATCGGATCCAGGCCGAGACGGGCCTGGACATCCCGATCCACGTCGACGGCGCCTCCGGGGGGATGATCGCCCCCTTCCTCCAGCCCGACCTGGAATGGGACTTCCGGGTTCCCCGCGTCGCGTCGATCAGCACCTCCGCGCACAAGTACGGACTCGTGTACCCCGGTCTCGGGTGGGTGGTGTGGCGCACGGTCGAGGATCTGCCGTCCGATCTCGTGTTCGACGTCACCTACCTCGGCGGCCACATGCCGAGCTTCGCGCTGAACTTCTCCCGGCCCGGCGCCCAGGTCCTCCTGCAGTACTACCTGTTCCTCCGACTCGGGTGGGACGGCTATTACAAGGTCCAGAAGGCCTCGCAGGACGTCGCCGTGTACCTCGCCGGCGAGATCGCGAAGATCCCCGCGTTCGAGCTGTGGAACGACGGCACCGACATCCCGGTGTTCGCGTGGCAGCTGAGCAAGGGCTACACCGACAAGTGGAACCTCTATCACCTCTCCGAACGGCTCAGACTCAAGGGCTGGCTCATCCCGGCCTATCCGATGCCCGACGACCTCACCGACGTCGTCGTCCAGCGGATCGTGGTGCGCAACGGGCTGAGCCGTAACCTCGCCGAGAGTCTGGTCGCCGACATCCATGATGCCGTCGCCTACCTCGACGCCCTGGAGTCGCCGATGCCGACCGAAGGCCTGGTCACGTCATTCACCCATTGAGGCCGCGCGCCGCCCCCGTCAGCGCTTGACGATCGGGAGTGCGCCTGTCTCGGCGGCGACCTTGCGGCGATACAGCATGCGCTGCTCGGGGAGCGAGAGGTCGAACACCACCGCGAGGACGCGGATGATCGCGGTGACCACGACACCCGCGACCGCCGCGATCACGAGCGGCACGCCCAGTGCGCTCGAGACCGCGAGGACGAGACATCCGGCGCCCGCCGCGACGGCGTAGAGCGAGCCGACGTGCATGAGCGCGATCGGCCGGTTCAGGAGCAGGTCGCGCAGGATCGATC
>JASBUD010000296.1 GCA_030148105.1 Microbacterium sp.
TCGATGAAGCGGGCCATGATGTCGGGGGTGAACAGGTACAGCGCGTCCTGCTCGTAGCCCTCGGGGCAGTACAGCGCGAAGTACCGGTCGAAGTCGCCCTCCAGGCTCAGGCGCTGGTCCTTGACGAAGGTGGTCGGCAGGTTGGAGCCGAACAGGCCGTTGTTGCTCGTCGCGTCCAGCACGATGTTCGGCAGCGGCACATCGAGCTTGATCGCGACGTAGCCCCACCGGTGCGTGGTGCGGTTCTTCCCTGAGCCGGTCGTGTACTGGTAGTTCGCGAACTCGACGAAGCGGGGCTGGGTGCCGCGCACCAGGTCGGTCGAGGCGCGGGAGCTGCCGGTGCCGAAGATCATGCCGGGCAGGGCGGGATTCTGCAGCGCCGGGACGTAGGACATGCCGTTCGCTGCCGCGAACCGGTCCAGCCGGTAGCGCCGTTCGCTGCGCCCGAGCGCACCGCGCGTGAACACGATCGCGATCGCGGCGATCACCCCGCCCATCACGAGTATCGGCAGGAACGAGGCGATCACGCTGAAGATGACCGACGCTCCGCCGTCGCCGCTGCCGAACGACGCGAAAGCGCCGATGATGGAGGCGGGGACCGATACGAAGACGCTGCCGAACGTGACGACGAAGAAGATGCCGATGATGATCGGGATCACGGCGGCGGCCGAGCCGAATCCGGTCCCCGCGGCGCGATGCTGTCGCGTGTACTCGCGCACGGCGTTGCGGTCGACCGGCTCGGTGAGAGACCGGGGATCGAACGGAGTCGGGCTCGGAGTCGCCATGCGGCCACGCTATCCGGTCTGCTCCGGGCCTCCGTGTGCGCATAACTCCTGCGATCCGTGGGCTCCGACGCCGCAAACGAGCCGACGGAGCCTCTCGCGTCGCGTTTTGCAGGAGTTATGCGCGGCCGGAGGCGGCAAGATCGAAGTACCCGAGCACGATCGAAGGAGCCGGCATGGGCGCGAGAGACCCGGAAGACCTCGAGGCGCTGCGCGCGGCCTCCGACGTGCTCGGCCTCGACGCGCTGCTGAGCGCCGACGAGCTCGCTGTCCGCGACCGCGTGCGCACGTTCGTGGACGCCGAGATCCGCCCGCACATCGCGGACTGGTACGGTCGGGCGCACTTCCCCGTCGAGCTCGCCCGCGCGTTCGGCGAGCTGGGCGTGCTGGGCATGAGCCTCCAGGGCTACGGATGCCCGGGGCGCAGCGCCGTGGAGTACGGACTCGCGGCGCTCGAGCTCGAGGCCGGCGACTCGGGGCTGCGCACCTTCGTGTCGGTGCAGGGCTCGCTCGCGATGGGCTCGATCCATCGCTGGGGCAGCGAGGAGCAGAAGCAGGAGTGGCTGCCGCGCATGGCGACCGGCGACGTGATCGGCAGTTTCGGCCTCACCGAGCCCAGCGCCGGATCCGACCCCTCGAGCATGAAGACCTTCGCCCGGCGCGACGGCGAGGACTGGATCCTCACCGGCTCCAAGCGCTGGATCGGCCTTGCGACCGTGGCGCAGCTGACGGTGGTGTGGGCGCAGACCGACGACGGGGTCCGCGGCTTCCTCGTCCCCACCGACGCCCCCGGGTATCACGCTCACGTGCTCGAGCCGAAGGGCTCGATGCGGGCCTCGGTGCAGTGCGAGCTGCACTTCGATGAGATCCGGCTGCCCGCATCCGCGCTCCTCCCCGGCGCGAAAGGACTCCGCGGTCCGTTCTCCGCGCTGAACGAAGCCCGCTACGGCATCGTGTGGGGCGCGCTCGGTGCGGGGCGCGACAGCTACGAGGCGGCGCTGCGCTACGCCCTGCGCCGCGAGCAGTTCGACCGTCCGATCGCGGGCTTCCAGCTCACGCAGCAGAAGCTCGTCGATATGGTGCTCGAGCTGCAGAAGGGCGCGCTGCTCGCGCTCCACCTGGGCCGGTTGAAGGATGCCGGCACCCTGCAGCCCGTGCAGATCTCGGTCGGCAAGCTCAACAACGTGCGCGAGTCTCTGAAGATCGCCCGCGAGGCGCGCACGATCCTCGGCGGCAACGGCGTGCTGCTGGAGCACTCCCCGATCCGGCACGCCGCGAACCTCGAGTCGGTGCGGACGTACGAGGGCACTGATGAGGTGCACACGCTGATCCTCGGGGAGCACCTGACCGGGCTCGGGGCGTTCCGGTGACGCACGGCCCGCTCACCGGGCTCGTCGTCGCGGACTTCACCCGGGTGCTCGCGGGGCCGTACTGCACGATGCTGCTCGGCGACCTCGGCGCGACCGTCGTCAAGGTCGAGGGCCCGTCGGGCGATGAGACCCGGCAGTGGCTGCCGCCCGCGCGCGACGGCGAAGCGACCTATTACCTGTCGGTGAACCGCAACAAGCGGACCATCACCCTCGACCTCGAGGATGCCGACGACCTTGCGACCGCGCGCCGTCTCGCTCGCCGGGCCGATGTCGTGGTCGAGAACTTCAAGCCCGGCGGGCTCGCGCGCTTCGGCCTGGACCACGCCGCGGTGCGCCGGGACAACCCCGGGGTCGTCTACGCCTCGATCACGGGCTTCGGCGCGGATTCCGAGCTGCCCGGATACGACGTCCTCGCACAGGCGCTCTCGGGCCTGATGAGTGTCACCGGGACACCGGAGGGCGAGCCCGCGAAGGCGGGCGTCGCGATCGTGGACGTCGTGACGGGCCTGCACGCGGCGGTCGGCATCCTCGCCGCCCTGCGGCATCGCGAGGCGACCGGAGAGGGCCAGCACGTCGAGGTGAATCTGCTGTCCTCCGCGTTGTCCGCACTCGCCAACCAGTCCGGCGCGTTCGCGCTCGCCGGCGTTGTGCCGCGGCGGCTGGGCAACGACCACCCGAGCATCTACCCGTACGGCCCCTTCCCCACGGCAGACGGGCACATCGTGATCGCGGTCGGCAACGACGTCCAGTACGCACGCCTCGCCACAGCACTCGGCCTCGAGCCCGACGACCGGTTCGCGACGGCGCGCGAGCGCACGGCCCGGCGCGACGAGCTGCGCCCCGTGCTGCACCGGGCGCTCGCCGGCGCGTCCGCGCACGAGTGGTACGCCCGGCTGTCCGCAGCCGGCGTCCCCTGCGCGCCGATCCTCGACATCGCCGAGGCGTTCGCCTGGGCGGCCGATCTCGGGCTCGACCCGATCGCCGAAGCCGGGGTCGATCGGATGCCGGGGGTGCGGCATCCGATCACGCTCTCGTCCACGCCCGCGGCGTACCCCCTCGCACCGCCCGCCCCCGACGCCGACCGGGCGTGGGTGGAGGCGCTGCTCAGCGAGTGAGCTCGGCCAGGATCGCCGCGCGCACCCAGGCGGCGTAGCGCTCGGTGCTCCATCCCGACTGCGTGACCAGCTGCTGATATCCCTCCGGCGAGAGCAGGAACGACAGGGCGGCGGCGGTGGCCTCGGGATCGGTGACACGTGCGGTGTAGCCGCGCGCGAGAAGCTCATCGACGAGGCGGCGGTAGTCCGCGGCCCGTCGTTCGAGGATCCCGCGGAGGGCGGCATCCACCACCGGATCGGATGCCGCGGCTCCGACGAGCACGGTCCACAGGGCGTGGCCGCGCGCATTGGCATCGCCGATCTGTCTGATCACCACATCGAGGAACGCGGCGTCAGGCACCGAGAAGACATCCGCGGCCACCTCGGTCTCCGTGAGCGTCGCCGCAGCCTCCACACCGGCGAACGTCACCTCGAACGCGGCGATCAGCAGCTCCGCCTTCGAGGCGGCGGTCTTCACGGTCTCGGTCGACACGCCCGCCGCCCGCCCGATCGCCGCCAGAGTCGCGGCCTGATACCCCTCGGAAGAGAACAGCTGCGCCGCCGCTTCAACGATCCGGCGGCGGGTCTCGGCGGCCTGCTGGGCGCGCAATGCGGAGCGGTAGACGCGTGGCGGCGCGGCAGCCGATGCGGAATCCACTATTGACTTGCCTTTCGGTGGGATGAATACTTCGTGAGTACATTCAAACTACGCGAAGGATCCGAGCATGTCCACCTACCTGATCGCCTGCACGCCCGCACATGGCCACGTCGTCCCGCTGGTGCGCATCGCCCGCGACCTCCTCGCACGGGGTCACGAGGTGTCGGTTCTGACGAGCGCGCGCTACGCCGAGCGCGTGCGGGCGGCGGGGGCGCGCTTCGTACCGCTCCCCGCGGACGCAGACGTCAACCTCGACGATGCGGACGCCGAGTTCCCCGAGCGCGTCGGTCTTCGCGGACCGGCCGCGATCCGGTTCGACATGTCGAACCTCTTCATCCGTCCGGCGGCGAGTCAGTTCGCCGCGCTCCGTGCCGAGCTCGCCGGCTCCGAGGTCGATGCGGTGCTGGCCGAACCCTTGTTCTTCGGTGCGGCGCTGCTCGCGCGGCTTCCCCGGGAGGAGCGGCCCGCGGTGGTCGCGCTCGGCATCTTTCCGCTCGGGGTGAAGAGCTGCGACACCGCGCCGTTCGGACTGGGGATCCCGCCGCTGGGTGGAGCGATCGGGCGTGTGCGCAACGCGGCGCTCTCCGTCCTGGCCGAGAACGTGATCTTCGGCGGCGTGCAGCGCGAGGCCGATGCCGTCTGCCGGCGCGAGACGGGAACCGGTCTTGCAGGCTTCATCCTGGACTGGGCCAGTGCCGCCGATGCCCTCGTGCAGTTCACGGTGCCCGGCTTCGAGTACCCGCGCAGCGATCTGCCTGACACGGTGCATTTCGCCGGTCCGCTCACGGCGCCTGCACCCGATACCGCCGTGCCGGAGTGGTGGGACGACCTGGACGGGACGCGGCCGGTGGTCCATGTGACCCAGGGCACGATCGCGAACTCGGACTTCGGCCAGCTGGTGCTGCCGACGGTCGCCGCGATGGCGGCATCCGAGTGCCTCGTCGTGGTCTCCACAGGTGGTCGTGCCCGCGAGAGCCTGCCGGCGGAGCTTCCGGCGAACGTCCGCGTCGCCGAGTACCTGCCGTACGACCGCTTCCTCCCGCTCGTGGACGTCATGGTCACCAACGGCGGCTACGGCGGGGTGCAGCAGGCCCTCGCTCACGCGGTCCCCCTCGTCGTGGCCGGTCAGACCGAGGACAAGGTCGAGGTGTGCGCGCGGGTCGGTTGGTCGGGAGCGGGCATCAACCTGAAGACGAACCGCCCGGCGGCGGCGGCGGTCGGGGCGGCGGTCTCGCGGGTGCTCTCCGAGTCGTCGTTCCGGGCACGCGCGGAGGCCCTCTCGGCCGAGCTCCGCGCGTCGTCCGGGGTGGACGGACTGAGCCGGGTGCTCCAGCAGATGTCGGCGCGGGAAGGAGCCCGGTGAAGCCCGGGTTCGGACACGCGCGCCGGATCCGGTATCATAGGAGGGTTGTCCGCATGCGCGCACCTGCGCGCCTCTCGCGGACAGCGTGCACACACCCTCCTGCTACCGGGAAATGCCCGGCAGCCGTTCTAGTCCGAAGGAGGTGGGTTAGTGACGCACACACACCAGTACGAACTCATGGTGATCCTCAACCCCGAGATCGATGAGCGCCAGGTTCCGACGATCCTCGACAAGTTCCTGAAGGTCATCACGACCGACGGCGGCTCGATCGACAACGTCGACGTCTGGGGCAAGCGCCGTCTTGCGTACGAGATCCAGAAGAAGAACGAGGGCATCTACGCCGTCGTCGCCTTCACCGCCACCAGCACCGCGACGCAGGAGCTGGACCGTCAGCTCAAGCTGAGCGAGCAGATCATGCGCACCAAGGTGCTGCGTGCCGAAGAGGCGATCGCCCTGATCGAGTCCGAGCGCGTCCGTGCCGAGGAGAAGGCCGCCCGCAAGGCCGCCCGCCCGGCGAAGATCAAGCAGGACGCGTAACGACGATGGCCGGCGAGACGATCATCACCGTCGTGGGAAACCTCACGGCCGATCCCGAGCTGCGCTACACGCAGAACGGTCTCCCCGTCGCAAACTTCACGATCGCGTCGACGCCGCGCAACTTCGACCGTCAGGCCAACGAGTGGAAGGACGGCGAAGCGCTGTTCCTCCGCGCGAGCGTGTGGCGTGAATTCGCCGAGCACGTGGCCGGTTCGCTGACGAAGGGCTCCCGCGTCATCGCGACCGGTCGCCTGAAGCAGCGCTCCTACGAGACGCGCGAGGGCGAGAAGCGCACCGCGATCGAGCTCGAGGTCGACGAGATCGGCCCGTCGCTGCGTTACGCCACCGCTCAGGTGACGCGCGCGGCCGGCGGCGGCGGTCAGTCGCGCGGCCAGGTCTCGGACGAGCCCTGGTCGACGCCCGGCACGCAGTCCGCTCCGGCGGCCTCGTCCGGTGGCGACTCGTGGGCAGCCCCCGGCGCCTACGGCGACGACACCCCGTTCTAAACACTGATTCCGGATGCCGCGCCTCGCGCGCAGCGCCGAGTACGGCATCCGATCTCGAACCGTAAGGAAGAAACATGGCTGGAAAGTCAAGCGGCGACCGCCGCAAGCCGCGGAAGGGCGCGAAGAACGCAGCCCCCGCGAAGCCGACCCGCGTCGGCGTGATCGACTATAAGGACGTCGCCACGCTGCGCAAGTTCATCTCGGAGCGTGGAAAGATCCGCGCCCGTCGCATCACCGGTGTCTCCGTGCAGGAGCAGCGCCTCATCGCCCGCGCGATCAAGAACGCGCGTGAGATGGCACTGCTGCCCTACGCCGGCGCCGGCAGGTAGGGGCTGATATGTCGAAGCTGATTCTCACGAACGAGGTCGCCGGGCTCGGTAGCGCCGGTGACGTGGTCGAGGTCAAGAACGGGTACGCCCGCAACTACCTCATCCCCCAGGGGTTCGCCGTGGCGTGGAGCCGCGGTGGCGAGAAGCAGGTCGCCGCGATCCGCGCCGGCCGCGAGGCGCGCGCGATCCACGACCACGAAGAGGCCGTGGCCCTCAAGGACGCCCTCGAGTCCAACAAGGTCAAGCTGACCGTCAAGGCCGGCGCCGAAGGCCGCCTGTTCGGCTCGGTCAAGACCGGTGACGTCGCGGACGCCGTGAAGGCCGCAGGCCTCGGCGACCTGGACAAGCGCAAGATCCACATCACGTCGGCGATCAAGTCGGTGGGCGAGCACGAGGCGACCGTTCGCCTGCGTGATGACCTCACCGCCGTGATCACCCTCGTGGTCGTCGCCGCCAAGTAAGGCGCGAACGGCACGACGGATGCCGCAGCCCGGCCCCTGAGGGGTTCCGGTCTGCGGCATCCGCCTTTTCCGGGTGCGGAGGCGGGGTGGACCGAGCCAGGCGCCCGGTCCACCCCGCGGACTCACGCGACCCGTCGGCGCGCGACGGCAGCTCCACCGACTGCGATGAGCGCGAGGCCCATCAGCAGCGCGGCGAATCCGTCTGCCCCACCCGTCGCGGCCAGGCGTGCGGAGCCGGTGGCCGCGGTGGCGCCGACCGTCTCCATGGTGTGGTGGTGACCCGGGGTACCGGGGGTACCGGGGGTACCGGGCGTGCCGGGGGTGCCGGGGGTGCCCGGCGTTCCGGGCGTGCCGGGGGTGCCCGGCGTGCCGGGGGTTCCGGGCGTGCCCGGGGTGCCGGGCGTTCCAGGCGTGCCCGGGGTGCCGGGCGGACCCGGGTTGATCACCGTGCTGTCACCGATGACGGAGACGGCGTTGCCGCCGATCGTGATCGGCAGGTTGATCACCGGGATCAGCTGGTTGCCGCTGAGGATCCCGTCCTCGCCGGAGGTGACCGGCGAGAGGATCGTGCCACCGCCGGTGGTGCCGTGGTGGCCCGAGCCGGCACCGCCGATGACGGTGCTGTCCCCGATGACGGAGACGGCGTTGCCGGTGACGGTGACCGGCGCGTTGAGCACGGGGATCAGCTGGTTGCCGCTGAGGATCCCGTCCTCACCGGACGTGACCGGTGCGACCCCGGTGAGACCGCCGGTGGTGCCGTGGTGGCCGGAGCCGCCGACGACGGTGCTGTCCCCGATCACGGAGACGGCGTTGCCGGTGACGTTGATCGGCACGTCGATGTCGCCCAGCAGTTGGTTGCCGCTGAGGATTCCGTCCTCGCCGGATGTGACCGGCGCCGACACCGGTTCGGTGACCGGCTCCGACGACGCGACCGGGGCCGCGGGCTCCGCGGGAGCCGCGTTGACGACGGTGCTGTCCCCGATCACGGAGACGGCGTTGTCTTCGACCGTGATCGGGACGGAGACGTCGACGATGGCCTGGTTGCCCGAGCCGATCCCGTCCTCGCCCGATGTCGTGGCCTCGACGGGAGCCGTAGCAGGCGCGGAGGTAGGCTCCGACCCGGACCCGATGACCGTGCTGTCGCCGATGAGCGAGACGGCATTGCCGACGATGCTGACCGGAGCCGACACGTCGATGAGGGCCTGGTTGCCGGACAGGAGTCCG
>JASBUD010000315.1 GCA_030148105.1 Microbacterium sp.
ATCGGCACGATCGCGCTGGGTATCGTCCTGGTGCTCCTCGTCGGCGAGATCGATCTCTCGGTCGGTTCGGTGTCCGGGCTCGCCGCGTCGATCCTCGCGGTCAGCTTCGTGCAGCTGCAATGGAACCCCGTTCTCGCGATCGCCGCGGCGATCGCCGCCGGCGCGCTCGTGGGCCTGCTGTACGGCTTCCTCTACACGCGCTTCGGTCTTCCGAGCTTCGTGATCACTCTCGCCGGGCTCCTCGGCTTCCTCGGCCTGCAGCTGTGGATCCTCGGCGACACGGGGTCGATCGGCCTGCCGTTCGATTCGTGGATCGTCCAGTTCGCCCAGCAGTGGTACCTGCCGGCGTGGGCGTCCTACCTCGTCGCCGGCGCGACGGCGGCGGCGTACGCCTGGATCCGGTTGCGCCGCGCCGCGCAGCGCAGCGCAGCGAACCTCGTGAGCCAGTCCTACGTCGAGATCGGGGTGCGCACCGGCGCCCTGCTGGCGTTCCTGCTCGTGGCCGCGTGGTACCTGAATCTGTCCCGCGGTGTGGGTGTCATGTTCCTGTTCTTCCTCGTGCTCGTGGTGATCCTCGACATCGCGCTCACCCGCACGCGCTGGGGTCGAGCCGTGTATGCGGTGGGTGGATCCGTTGATGCGTCCCGGCGTGCCGGCATCCGCGTCGACCGCATCTACATCTCGGTGTTCATGCTGTGCTCCACCCTCGCCGCCGTCGGCGGCGTGCTGGCCGCCGCCCGCCTCGCGTCGGCGAACCAGAGTTCGGGGACCGGGGATGTGAATCTCAACGCGATCGCCGCCGCCGTGATCGGCGGTGCGAGCCTGTTCGGCGGCCGGGGCACGGCGTTCGCGGCGCTCCTGGGCATCTTCGTGATCCAGTCGATCTCGTCCGGCCTGACGCTGCTGAACCTCGACTCGTCCGTGATCTTCATGATCACCGGAATCGTGCTCGTCCTGGCCGTCACTGTCGACTCGCTGTCCCGCAGGAAGCGCACCGCCGTCGGTCGCGCCTGACGTCATGCGTTCACGGCGCGAATCCGAAAACGCCGTTGCAAAAGCGTTACGTTCATGTCTTGACGCCAAGGACGGATGCCAGGAGTATCGCTGTTAGCGACGAACGCGTCCGGTTCCCCTGGGGGTCCGGCGTACGCATATTCAAAGACGAAAGGCGAAAGATGAAGAAGTCTTCAATCCTCTCCGTGGCCGCCCTCACGGGTGCTGCCGCGCTGCTCCTGGCCGGGTGTTCCGGCTCGAGCGGCGGTACGCCCAGCGAGAGCAGCGCGGGTGGAGGCGACGCAGCGGGCCGCGCGTGCGTCATCCTTCCGGACGCGGCGTCCTCGCCGCGCTGGGAGAACTTCGACCGCAAGTACCTCCAGGAGGGTCTGGAGGGCGCCGGCTTCGAGGTCGACATCCAGAACGCTCAGGGTGACGTCAACAAGTACTCGACGATCGCCGACCAGCAGCTCACGCAGGGCTGCGGCGTCATGCTGCTCGTCGACTACCAGGGTGCCGCTGAGGCCGTGGCCACCAAGGCCAAGGCCGAGGGCATCCCGGTGATCGCGTACGACCGTCCCTTCGCGGGCGCGGACTACTACGTGTCCTTCGACAACGTCGAGGTCGGCCGCCTGCAGGGTCAGACGGTGCTCGACGGCCTCGAGGCCAAGGGTGTCGACCCGGCCGCCGCGAAGGTCGTCTACATCGGTGGAGACCCGACGGACGGAAACGCCGCGATGTTCAAGGAAGGCGCTGTCGAGGTCATGGAAGGCGCCGGCATCGTCGCGGCCGCCGAGCCCCCGGGGGCCTGGGACCAGGCCAAGTCGCAGACCAACTTCGAGCAGGCTCTGACCTCGCTCGGCGGTCAGGTCGACGGCGTGTGGGCGGCCAACGACACGAACGCGGCCGGTGTCATCAAGGTCCTCCAGGACAACAACCTCAAGGGTGTTGCGGTCTCGGGCCAGGACGCGAACGTCGCGGGCCTGCAGAACATCCTGCTCGGCTGGCAGACCGCGACGGTCTACAAGCCCGTCGCCGACGAGGCTGCCGCAGCCGTCGACGTCGCGGTCGCTCTGCTGAGCGGCGAGGACGTCACCGCTGACGCGAAGCTGGACGACGGCACGCCGTACATTCAGGTCACGCCGGTTCTGGTCGGCCCGGAGCAGGTCAAGGACGTCGTCGCCGCCGGTGACGCCGCCTACGACGATGTCTGCACCCCCGACGTCGCCGCCGCGTGCGAGCAGTACGGCGTCGTCGCACCGTAAGCACGAGTCACCCGCATCGAGGGCGCCGCGCCCGCAACAGCGCGGCGTCCTCGACGCGTACCTCCCCGAACCCGCAAGGAAGCGAGCATGTCAGACACTGTTCCCTCGAATGAGCCGATCATCCAACTGGTCGGCGTCAAGAAATCGTTCGGCCCGGTGAGCGTCCTGAAAGGGGTGGACCTGAAGGTCTATCCCGGCAAGGTCACCGCCCTGGTCGGCGACAACGGCGCCGGAAAGTCGACCCTGATCAAGGGGCTCGCCGGCGTCCAGCCCTACGACGAAGGCGAGGTGCTCATCGATGGGCAGCACCGCGACCTGAACGCTCCGCGCGATGCCGCCGCCCTCGGCATCGAGGTCGTCTACCAGGACCTCGCGCTGTGCGACAACCTCGACATCGTGCAGAACATGTTCCTCGGTCGCGAGGAGCTCACGTTCGGAACGTTCGACGAGGGACGGATGGAGAAGGAGGCCTCCGACACGCTGCGCGGCCTGTCGGTGCGCACCGTGAAGTCGGTCCGCCAGAAGGTCTCCTCTCTCTCCGGCGGCCAGCGCCAGACCGTCGCGATCGCCCGCGCGGTGCTCAAGAAGGCCCGCGTGGTCATCCTCGACGAGCCCACGGCCGCCCTGGGTGTCGCCCAGACCGAGCAGGTCCTCAACCTCGTCAAGCGGCTGTCCGAGCAGGGCGTCGCCGTCGTGATCATCAGCCACAACCTGGCCGACGTGTTCGAGGTGGCCGACGACATCGCTGTGCTGTACCTCGGCCAGATGGTCGCGCAGATCAACGTCGCCGACACCACCCGCGACGACGTCGTCGGCTACATCACGGGCACCAAGACGATGGGCGTCGAGCTCATCGGCACCACCAACATCAGCACCGGAGGCGCAGAGTGAGCGGCACCACGACCAACGCGGCCCCCAACCCGGTCGCCAGCGACCTGATCGGCAGCGGTGTCGAAGGCGGCCTCGGCGACCAGATCAGGGCATGGTGGCAGCGCGTCCGCGGTGGCGATATGGGCGCCCTCCCCGCCGTCGGCGGACTCATCGTGCTGAGCCTGCTCTTCACGATCCTGAGCCCGTTCTTCCTGACCGAGCGCAACTTCGCGAACCTGCTGAACCAGGCCGCTCCGCTCGTCGTCCTCGGCATGGCCCTGGTGTTCGTGCTGCTGCTCGGCGAGATCGACCTGTCCGCCGGTGTCACCGGCGGCGTGGGCATGGCACTGTTCGTCGTGCTGAACGCCCAGTTCGGCATCCCGTGGCCGATCGCACTCCTGGCCGGTTTCGGCTTCGGCTTCCTCACCGGTGCGCTGATCGGTTTCTTCGTCGCGAGGGTCGGCATCCCGTCGTTCGTCGTGACCCTGGGCCTGTTCCTGGGTTACCAGGGACTCGCTCTCGTGATCATCGGCCCCGGTGGCCTGTTCCGCATCGAGGTCCCCGAGCTGATCGCGCTGCAGAACGGCAACCTGCCGGTCTGGGCGGGCTGGGTCATGCTCGTCGTCATCCTCGCGATCTCGGCCGGAACGTCCTTCTGGGACCGCGCCCGTCGCACGAAGGCGGGCGTGCCGAACCGGGCGATCTCGCTCGTGTTCATCAAGCTCGCGGTGATCGCGGTGCTCGGCGGCATCTTCGTGTTCGTGCTGAACCAGAACCGCGGGCAGTCCGTCAACGAGGTGGCCGGCGTCCCGATCATCGTGCCCGTCGTGCTGTTGATCCTCTGGATCGGAACGTTCGCCCTGGATCGCACGAAGTTCGGCCGCTACGTCTACGCGATCGGCGGCAACGCCGAGGCCGCGCGCCGCTCCGGCGTCAAGGTGCGCTGGATCAAGTGGTGGGCGTTCGTGATCTGTTCCTCCCTCGCGGTCGCGGCGATGCTCTTCAGCGTCGCCCGTGTCGGATCGGTGGACGCGACGGTCGGTCGTGACATCGTGCTGAGCGGTGTGGCGGCGGCGGTCGTCGGTGGCGTCAGCCTCTTCGGCGGACGCGGCCGGCTCATGCACGCCGCGATCGGTGCGCTCGTGATCGCCGTGATCACGAACGGCCTGGGTCTGCTCAACCTCCCGGCGGGCGTCAACCTGCTGGTCACCGGTGGCGTGCTGATCCTCGCCGCGACCGTCGACGCGCTGTCCCGGCTGCGCTCCGGCGGTGCGATGCGGGTCTGACCCGGCACCGCCGCTCGCGAGAGGGCAGTTATGTAGGGCGACACGCCGTGTCAGCCCGACATAACTGCCCTTTCGCGCAGGAGCAGGTGGGCCAGACTTGCGGGGTGCCCTACTCCCCCGACGCCCTGCGGCGCTTCCCTGACACCGACGCCCCGGACCTGACCGCGTCGGACGCGGCAGACCGTCTCCTCCTCGACGAGTCCGCGGCGGAGCGGAATGCGGCGGGGCCCGGCCGCATCGTCGTGATCGGCGACGAGTACGGCGCGCTCACCCTCGGGGCAGCGGATGCCGGTGCCACCGGGATCCGCGTGCATCAGGACTCGCTCGCCGGTGAGCGCGCGATCGCGGCGAACGCCGAGTCCGCGGGCCTGGGCGGGCACCTGCGCGCGATGCCGCTGGATGCCGACCTCGTCGCCGACGCCCGGGTCGTGCTTCTGCGCCTCCCCCGCGCCCTCGACGCGCTCGAGGATGTCGCGGCGCTGATCGCCGCGCACGCCACCCCCGATGTCGTCGTCTTCGCGGGCGGACGCATCAAGCACATGAGCCTCGGGATGAACGACGTGCTGCGGCGGTCTTTCGCGCGACTCGACGTCTCGCACGCCCGGCAGAAGTCCCGTGTCCTCATCGCGCGATCCCCGCTCGGCGGATCCGACCCGCAGCCCCGGCGAGCCGACCATGCCGTCGCGGGGCTGAGCCGGCCACTCGCCGTATGCGCGTTCGGCGGCGCGTTCGCCGGCACCGCGGTCGACATCGGCACGCGGTTCCTGCTCGAGCAGCTCACCGCGGCCGACCCGCTCGCCGAACCGCGACGGCCCGAAGGTTCGGTGATCGACCTCGCGTGCGGCACGGGCGTCCTCGCGACGTGGCTCGCCGCGCGGCACCCGTCGCTCCCCGTGATCGCGACGGATCGCTCCGCCGCTGCGGTCGCCTCCGCCCGCGCCACGGTCGCGGCGAACGGGCTGGCCGACCGCGTGGAGGTCGTGCGCGATCTGGGTTTGTCGATGCAGCCGTCGCGGAGCGCACGGCTCATCGTGCTGAATCCGCCGTTCCATGCCGGCGCTGCTGTGCCGCGCGGCGGGGTCGCCGATCCGCTGTTCGCGGACGCCGGCCGTGTCCTCGTTCCCGGCGGCGAGCTGTGGGCGGTCTGGAACTCGGCGCAGCAGCACCGACCGGCGCTCGAGCGGCTGGTCGGCCCCACCCGTCAGGCGGCGCGCAACGCCAAGTTCACCGTGACGGTGTCGACGGCCCGCTGAGCCGTCACCGCAGCAGCGTCCGCAACGTCTGGATCGTGTCCGCCTCACCGGGGGCCTTGTCGGGCCGATACCCCTTCACCCGCGCGAACCGCAGCGCGAGCCCGCCCGGATACCGCGGCGAGCGCTGCACCCCGTCGATCGCGATCTCGACAACCGTCTCGGGCCGCACGTATAGCGCGTAGCCGTCGCGGGAGGTCTCGATCGTCGGGAAGTGCGCGGTCTGCCAGCGCAGCAGCTCATCGGTCAGGCCCTTGAAGGTCTTGCCCACCATGACGTATCCGCCCGCGGGCCCGAATTCGCCGTCCTCGTCGCGCGCGCCGAGATGGAGGTTCGACAGCTGGCCCGCGCGGCGGCCGGACCCCCACTCCACGCCCAGCACGACGAGGTCGTACGTGAGCACCGGCTTGACCTTCACCCAGCTCTTGCCGCGGCGGCCCGCGGCGTACACCGAGTCGACGGCCTTCACCACGACGCCCTCGTGCGCCGCGGCGAGCGCGTCGCGGGAGAGCTGTTCAGCGGCTTGGGGATCATCCGTCACGATGCCGGGGACCCGCCACGGCCCGGCGATGCGCTCCAGCTCGGTCAGTCGCACGTGCAGCGGCTCGTCGATCAGGTCGCGTCCGTCGACGTGCAGCACGTCGAAGAACCACGGTCGGAGCGCCGTGTCGCTCACCGCCTCGGAGCCGAACCGCGCCATCGTGTCCTGGAACGCGCGCGGCGCGCCGTCCTCGTCGAGCGAGAGCGTCTCGCCATCGAGGATCGCCTCGTCCACCGGCATCGACCGCACCGCCTCGACGATCTCGGGCACGCGGCGCGTGATGTCGGCGAGGTTGCGCGTGAAGACCTTCACGTCCTCGCCCTGCCGATGCACCTGGATGCGGGCGCCGTCGAGCTTGAATTCGACGGATGCCGGGCCGGCCACACTCGCGAGGGCTTCGGTCGGCGACCCCGCGGTGGAGGCCAGCATCGGCAGCACCGGCCGCCCCACCCGCAGACCCACCGCCTCGAGGTCGGCGCCGGTGAGCGCGAGACGTGCGGTCTCACCGAGATCACCCGACAGCATCGCCGCCCGTCGCACCGTGGAGACGGGATCGCCGGCTGCCCGAGCGATCGCGTCGACCAGGACGCCGTCCAGCGCGCCGGTGCGCAGTTCGCCGCGCATGATGCGGGTGAGCAGGTCCCATTCGGCCGCGGTGGCACGCCCGGCCAGGTCCTCGAGGACGGCGCGTCGGGTTGAGACCGAGCCCGGTCCGGCCGTCGAGGCGAGCGCATCGAATGCCTCGTCGACCTCTCCGACCGTGAGGACCGGGCTCGCGGCGTGCGCGGAGGAGACGGCGGACAGGGTCTTCCACCCCACGCCGAGCGTCTGCTGGCGCGGGCTCGCGAGCAGGAAGCCGACCGCCGGGACGATCTCGGCCGGCTCGAGGAGCCGGAGCAGACCGGCCAGCGCCGCGACCTTCGCCAGACGCGAGCTCGTCGCAGTCACGGCGTCGGTGGTCACCACGAGCTCGTGCAGCAGCATCCGCTCATCTTCGCAGGGGCCGTCGACATCGAGCGTGTCAGCGCCGGGGTTCGCGCGTACTCCACAGGGCGACCGCGACGAGCGCGGGCTGGAAGAACAGTCGGATCAGGCGCGTGCGGTCATCCGTCAGACCGAAGCCGTTCTTGCCCTTCGTGTACTGTTCGAGATTTCCGGGGAAGATCGCCACGAAGAAGGCGGCGAGGATCGCACCGACGCGGCTGCGCTCACGCGGCAGCGCGACGAGAGCGCCCCCGAGCATGACCTCGACGACACCGGAGGCGACCACGACGGCGTCCTTGTCGAGGACTTTGCCGGTCCAATCCGGCACCTGAGCCTGGAACTCCCGTCGCGCCCAGAACAGGTGCGAGAGACCGGCGAACACCATGGCACCCCCGAGCATCCAGCGGGCGGCCGTGCGCAGGGGCGTGGAGCGGGGTGTCGTCGTCATGGGACCAGTCTGCCGCTCATCGGCCCGCATGCGGCGCGACGTGCGACAGCGCGCGTCCCCACACCGCCGACAAGGGCAGCGGAGGAGACTCCGCGACGAGCTCGACCCGCGCTGAGGCGAGGCGCTCGGCGTACCATGACGCCGATTCCGCGGCGGAGTCGTCGTTGATGATCAGCGCCTCCGCGGTGATGCGCCCGATGAGCTCGCCCAGGTCGTCGCGGTCCAAGGGCTGCTCGGGGGTCGCGACGGCGACGAGTGCCAGTCGGTCGACCTCCTCGCCCAGGAGAGCGGCTGCCCGCACGGCGACGTCCATCGCCGGGCCGTACACGACGACGCCGGCGGACTGGGCGGCAGTCGGTTCCATCGCCGCGAGCGTCTGCCGGGTGAGGGCGACGAGCCAGTCGGCGGTCTGCTCTGCGGGGGTCTCGCCGCCGTACCCGCCCGGATCGAGCATCGTCGCCTCGCCGAGGGCGACCGCGAGGACCGTGACCTTCCGCGCCGCGGTCTCGGCGGGAAGCGGATCCATCGCGACGCCGACGCCCGTACCGATCAGCACCACGAGACGCTCCGAACCGGGGTAGCCGAAGATCCGGTGGGTGAGTCGGGATTCAGCGGCCACGGGTACTCCAGATCGCCCAGGCGATGAGGACCGGCTGCAGCAACAGCCGGACGAAGCGGGCGCGGTCGGTGCGCAGGCCCGGTGCGGAGCGCCCGGTCTGCCATTGGTGGACGTTGCCCGGGAACACGGCGACGAAGAACGCCGCGACCAGCACGCCGATCGTGCGGCGCTCCCGCGGCAGGGCGACGAGCGCGCCCGCGAGCACGAGTTCGACGGCTCCGGAGGCGACGACGATCGCGTCCTTGTCCATCGAGGTCGTGCGCACCGCCCAGTCGGGCACGACGATCCGATACCCGCGACGCCCCCAGGTCAGATGCGAGGCCCCCGCGGCGGCGAGGAGACCCGCGAGCGCGAACCGTGCGGCGCGCGCGAGGGGGGAGGTCGCGGTCATCCCTCGACGCTACCCGACGGATCACCGCGGTCGGCGCGCGCGCCCCTCCGCCGCGGGAGGTGCGAGAATCGCCGGATGGCCACCTCTCCCGACCCGCGCGCGACCCGCTTCGCCCGTCAGCGGATCCTGCCCGGGTTCGGCGAGGCCGCACAGGCGCGGCTCGCAGCGGCCCGGGTCGTGGTGATCGGCGCCGGAGGTCTCGGCAGCGCCGTTCTCCCGGTGATCGCCGCCGCCGGCGTCGGGACGATCACCGTGATCGACGACGATCTGGTCGACGAGACGAACCTGCACCGCCAGCTGCTGCACACCCCCGCCGACCTCGGCCGCCCGAAGGCCGACTCCGCCGCGGACACCCTCCGCGCGCTGTCCCCCGACACGACGGTTCTCCCCCGTCGCGACCTGTTCACCGCCGCCACGGCCGCGGCGCTGCTCGAAGACGCGGACCTTCTGATCGACGGATCGGACACGGTCCAGACCCGCTTCGCCGCGAACGACGCCGCGATCGCCGCCGGCATTCCGCTCGTGTGGGGTTCCGCGCTGCGCTGGTCGGGCCAGGTCGGTGTCGCGTGGGGCGGCACGGATTACCGCGACCTCTTCCCGGACGGCCCCGATGCGGAGGCCGACACGTGCGAGACCGCCGGCATCCTGCCCTCCGTCTGCACCGTGACCGGGGGACTCATGGCGACGGAGGCGCTCAAGCTCCTCACGGGCCTCGGCGACCCGCTGATCGGCCGGGTCCTCCTCTTCGACGGCCTGACGGGCACGACGCAGGAACTGGCGTACCAGCGTGATCCGGCGCGGGATGCCGCTCCCCCCGCGCCGGCGACGGGTGCGGCATCCGATTCGGCGGTCACGGCGCGTGAGCTCACCGCTTTGCTCGCGAGCGACGCTCCCGTGCTGCTGGATGTCCGGGAGCCGCACGAATTCGCCCTCGCCGCCCTGCCGGGAGCCGTGCTGATCCCCCTCGGCGCGTTGGAGGACCGGCTCGGTGAGCTCGACCGCGAGGAGGCGATCGTCGTCTATTGCCACCTCGGGGTCCGCTCCGCACGCGCGCTCGACCGCCTGCGGGCGGCCGGCTTCACCCGCGCCCGGCATCTCGCCGGGGGCATCGACGCGTGGTCGCGCACGGTGGACCCCACCCTCCCCCGGTACTGAATCGTCCGAGAGGAACGTCATGAATCGCATTCCCGTCGAGGAATACGCTCGCATCATCCGCGACCTGCTCGCCTCGCTCGGCGAACGTCCCGCCGAGCTCTCCCCGATCGCGATGGCCGCCGGCCGGGTGACGGCGGAGGAGGTGCGCAGCCCGATCGATCTGCCGACCTTCCGCAACTCGCAGATGGACGGGTTCGCCGTGCGGGCCGCCGATGTGTCGGACGCGCCCGTCACACTGCCGCTGGTCGGCGAGATCGCCGCCGGCGCGATCGACCCGGAGCCTCTGCGGCCGGGGACCGCCGTCGCGATCATGACCGGCGCCCCGGTCCCGTCGGGTGCGGACGCGGTCGTCCCGGTGGAGGACACGCGGCGCGTCGGCGGCGGCATCGAGATCCAGCGCGGTCGCGCCGTCGGCGAGTTCGTCCGGGAGGCCGGGTCCGACCTGCCCCGCGGCGCGGCGCTGCTTCCGGCCGGGCGACGCCTCGCCCCGCGCCACCTGGCCGCGCTCGCGGCGGCGAACCTCAGCGAAGTGGCCGTGCGCTCGCGCGTGCGCGTCGCAGTGATCAGCACCGGTGACGAGCTCGTCGCCCCCGGGAACCCCCTCGGCAGCGGCCGGTTGCCCGACGCGAACGGGATCGCCCTCGCGAGCGCTGCGGCCGACCTGGGCGCGGAGGTGGTCGCGCTCGAACTCGTCGGCGACGAGCCCGGCCGCCTTGCGCGCGTGCTCGATCAGGCGGTCGCGCGCGGCGCCGAGTTCGTCGTCACGAGCGGCGGCATCTCGATGGGCGCCCACGAGCCGGTCCGGCAGCTGCTGGAGCCCCTCGGCGCGACCGTCGGGACGGTGGACATGCAGCCCGGCGGGCCGCAGGCGCACGGGCGCTATCGGGACGTGCCGGTCGTGTGCTTCCCCGGCAACCCCGTGAGCAGCCAGCTGAGCTTCGCGCTCTTCCTCGCGCCGCTCCTGCGGGAGATCGCGGGGATGCCGCCCGCAGTCCGCGCTGCGCGGCCGCTCGCCGCCGCGCTCACGTCCACTCCGGGTCGTCGGCAGTTCCTCCGCGGACGGCTCACCGCGGACGGCGCCGTGCAGACCGTCGCCGGGCCGGGCTCCCATCTGGTCGCGGCGCTCGCCGCCGCGGACGTGCTGATCGACGTGCCGGCCGACGTCGCCGCGCTCCCGACCGGCGCGAGCGTGGCTACCGTGGAGCTATGAGTTCCCTCACCCACCTCGACGAGGACGGCCGCGCCCGCATGATCGACGTCGGCGCGAAAGCGGTCACGCGCAGAGTCGCCCGCGCGGCAGGCCGGCTGCGCACGACCGCAGAGGTCATCGCGCTCATCCGCGCCGACGACCTGCCGAAGGCGGACGTGCTGGCCACGGCCCGGATCGCGGGGATCGCGGGTGCGAAGCGCACCAGCGAGCTGATCCCGCTCGCCCACCTCCTGCCGCTGGACTCCGTGAACATCGACTTCACCTTCGAGGACGCGTCCGTCCTGATCGAGGCGACCGTGTCGGTCACCGCGCGCACCGGGGTGGAGATGGAGGCCCTCACCGCGGTCGCGATCGCGGGCCTCACCCTCCACGACATGGTCAAGGCGGTGGACCCGCGGGCCGTGCTCGGCGAGATCCGACTCGTGAGCAAGTCGGGCGGCAAGAACGGGCAGTGGACGCGCGACGCCGATTCGTCGACGGATGCCGAGGAGCGGCATCCGATCGGCACCGGCCGCACGGCCGCGGTGCTCGTCTCCTCCACCGGCGCTGCGGCCGGAGCACGCACCGACAAGACCGGACCGCTCATCACAGGCTGGCTGCGCGAGCGCGGGTTCGACGCGGGCGAGCCCGTCGTCGTGGCGGACGCCGATGTCGCACGCGGACTCCGCGGACTCGTGGATGCCGCGCCCGACCTCGTGCTCGTGACGGGCGGCACGGGCCTGCACCCCCAGGATCGCACCCCCGAGGCGACGCGCGCCCTGCTCGATCTCGAGCTGCCCGGCATCGCGGAGGCGATCCGCGCCGCGGGGCGCGACAAGGTCCCGACCGCAGCGCTCAGCCGGGCGACGGCGGGGCTGTCCGGGCGCACGCTCATCGTCGATCTGCCGGGGTCCTCGGGCGGTGTCCGTGACGGGCTGTCCGTGCTCGAGCCGCTCCTGGCGCACGTGTTCGACCAGATCGCCGGAGGCGGACATGAGTGAGCGTTTCCTCGCCGCGATCACGGCGGACCCGATCGACCGCGCGGCCGCCGAGGCGTTCGTCTCGACACCCCAGGACGGAGCGCTCGTGGTCTTCGAAGGGGTCGTGCGCGATCACGACCACGGCGCCGCGGTGAACGCGCTCGACTACGAGGCGCACCCGCAGGCGGAGGAGTTCCTCGCGGAGGTGTGCCGGGAGATCGCGCAGGAGTCAGGGCTGCGCGTCGCCGCGATCCACCGGGTCGGGGCCCTCACGATCGGCGACGTCGCGCTGGTCGCTGCCGTCGCCTCCCCGCACCGCGCGGACGCGTTCGCCGTGTGCGCCCGGCTCGTGGATCTGGTCAAAGAGCGCACGCCGATCTGGAAGCGCCAGCACCTCGCCGAGGGCACGACCGAGTGGGTGGGTCTGTAGCAACCCTCTGATACTGAAAGGGAGATCAGCCACCCGAGAAGCGCGGCAGGACGTCAGCCGTGGCGCCGAGCGCGCGGTCGGGGTCGCGGCCGACGACCCCGTCCACGAGGATCGACCCGGTGCGCAGCACGCGCTCCATCGGCTCGCCGTAGCGCTCCTGCAACGCCGCGCGCAGGGCACCCACCGTGGCACCGTCGACCTGGAGGCTCTCTTCGCGTCGGCCGGCGGCATCCGCGGCGGCCGCGAAGTACCGCACGTGCACGTCAGCCACCGATCGCGCCCATCGACCGCTCGGGTGGGACGAAGCCGGGGTCGGCGATGCCGTGCCCGGCCTGCTTGCCCCACATCGCCGCGCGCCAGCGGTCCGCGATCTCGGCGTCACCGGCTCCGCTGCGCAGCAGCGCCCGCAGATCGGTCTCGTCGTCGCCGAACAGGCACGAGCGCACCGTGCCCTCCGCCGTGATGCGCGTGCGATCGCAGGCCCCGCAGAAGGAGCGCGTGACCGACGCGATGATGCCGACGGTCGCCGGCCCACCGTCGAGCGTCCACTCCTCCGCCGGTGCGGAGGGGTCCTCACGTCCGGCCTCGACGAGCGTGAACCGCCGCGAGAGGACCTCGACCAGCTCCGCGGCGGGAACCATGTTCGCCCGGCGCCACGCGGCGTCGGCATCCAGCGGCATCTGCTCGATGAAGCGCAGCCGCAGGCCGCGCTCGATCGCCCAGCCGAGCAGGTCGGGGGCGTCCTCGAGAGTCTCGCGCATGAGCACCGCGTTGAGCTTGATCGGTCCCATGCCCGCGCGGACGGCGCCGTCGATGCCGGCGAAGACCGCGGGCAGTCGGTCGCGCCGGGTGAGCCGCGCGAAATGCTCGCGATCGATCGTGTCGATCGACACGTTCACCCGGCCGAGCCCCGCCGCCACCAGCGCGGGCGCCACCTTGTCGAGCCCGATGCCGTTCGTCGTCATCGACATGGGCATCCCCGGTGCCGCCTCGGCGGACAGCCCGACGATCTGCACGAGGTCGGCCCGCGTGAGCGGCTCGCCGCCGGTGAACCGCACTTCTCGGATGCCGAGCTCACGCCCCGCGATCCCGACGAGTCGCGCGATCTCGGCCGCGGTCAGCAGATCGGCCTTCGGAATGCTCGGCAGACCCTCAGCCGGCATGCAATACGTGCACCGCAGCGAGCACTTCTCGGTGACCGAGATGCGGAGGTCGTGTGCGACGCGTCCGAACGTGTCGACGAGCGCCGACGTGGCGGGGCGACCGGTGGTGTCGGGAACGTCCGCGGGGTCGCGGTGGATCCGCGGCATCCCCAGAAGCGTCGACATGAGTTCAGCCTATGCGTGCGCGCCGAAGCCTCGGCCTGGCTAGGGTGATCGACAGCGAACGTCTCCGGCGGGAAGGGGCACCATGTCGTTCATCACTCGAGGCTTCTCCGGCAGACGCGGCGACCGCGATCCCCGGCTCCCACCCGGGCAGACCCTCGTCTCCGATTGGCCCGTGCTGTCGGCCGGCCCGACACCCGAGATCGAGACGGCGGAGTGGGAGTTCTCGGTGCGCACCG
>JASBUD010000001.1 GCA_030148105.1 Microbacterium sp.
AGGACGGGCGCTTCGTGTTGTCGGCACCGCGGTGGCGCTCACCTGGTCGCGGCAGCACCAGAATGTAACTATGAAGTCGATCACCGTCGAGCAGCGCCGTGCCCGTGAGGGCGTCCCTCTCATCGATGTCCGCGAGCCCGACGAGTTCGCCGCCGGGCGCGTGCCCGGAGCCGTGAACCTTCCGATGTCCCGCATCGGCGAACTGCTGGATCAGCTGCCCGACGGCGAGTTCGATGTCATCTGCGCTCTCGGTGGGCGGTCGGGTCGTGTCGTGGAAGCGCTGGAGGCGCGCGGATACGACGCGGTCAACGTCGAGGGCGGCACGAACGGATGGATCGACGCGGGCTACCCCGTCGAGCGATGACCGAGATCACGCTGATCGGCAAGCCCGACTGCCACTTGTGCGATGTGGCGGAGGAGATCGTCGGTTCGGTCCTCGCTGAATTGCCCGACGAGGTGGCCGACCGCATCGAGCTTCGCGAGGCGTCGATCGCCGACGACCCCGCTCTGTACGAACTGTGGTGGGAGAAGATCCCGGTCATCCTGATCGACGGCCGGCTGCACGCGCACTGGCGAGTCTCAGCCGATCGTCTTCGAGCGGCGCTCACGGACGCGGCTCAGCCGACGAGTCGCTGACGCAGACGTCCGAGGTCCTCCTCGGTCGCTCCGCCGCTGCGCAGATAGGCGGCAGAGCCGCCGTGCTCCCGGTCGACCCACTCGAGTGCCGTCGTGATCGCCGACGCGGGCGTCTGCGCGATGAGCTCCTCGAGGGCCGGTGTCCGCGGGATCCCCATGGCGGCGATCATCCCGAACATCCGGTCCGCCCACGCGCCCGCCAGATTCGCCTCCGACGACGCGTAGTCGGCGATCAGGGCCTCACGCTGCACCCCCACCGCGTCCAGGACCAGCGCGACGCTCACGCCCGTCCGGTCCTTGCCCGCCGTGCAGTGTACGAGAACAGCCTCGCGATCGGCGTCCGGCGCCGGAGGGTCCGCCACGACGCGCGTGAACTCGGCGAAGACGCCGGCTCCGTGCGCGAGCATCGATGTGTAGAGCGCGCTCAGCTGCGGCAGTTGTGCGAGGGCCTGCTCGACGGCCGCCTCGGCGTGAGCGCCCGGCGCGGAGAGTGCCTGATCGGCCAGTCCGTTCAACGCGCCCTCGAGCAGCTCGAGATGCACGACGCGGAACTCGGTCTCGGCGGGCAGGCGGTCGGGGGAGAGTTGCCGTTCCATCGGCGTCCGGAAGTCGACGATCACGCCGATGCCCGTGTCTGCGAGCCGGCGCCCGCCCTCCGGGGTCAGTCCGCTCAGCGCATCCGAGCGGAAGAGCACACCCGCCCGGACAGCGCCGCCGCCGATGAGCGGCATCCCGCCGACATCACGGAAGTTGACGGTGCCCTCCGGCGCCCCGTGTCCCGCTGCCATCGCGCTCAGGGAGCCAGGCGCGTCGGGCCGCGGAACAGGTAGGTCACCTCGCGGATCGACGATTCGCCGAGCAGGAGCATGAGGACGCGCGCGAGACCCATCCCGAACCCGCCGTGCGGCGGAGCGCCGAAGCGGAAGAAGTCGAGGTAGAAGTCCAGGTGCTCGGGATCGAGCCCCTTCTCCTTGGCCTGCTCGATCAGGACGTCGACGCGGTGCTCGCGCTGCGCGCCCGTCGTGATCTCGACCCCGTTGAACAGGAGGTCGTAGCTCTTGGTGAGCCCGGTCTCCTCGTCGCGCATGTGGTAGAACGCGCGGATCGCAGGGTGGTAGTCAGTGATGAAGACGAACTGGTGACCGTACGTCTCCTGCACATAGGCGGCGATCTGGCGCTCGCCCTCCGGGTCGAGATCGCCGTCGGTGCGCGGCACTTCGTAGCCGCGCGACTTCACGATCTCGAGGGCCTCGGCGAGCGGGATGCGCGGGAACGGGACCGTGGGAACCTGCACCTCGACCTCGAACAGCTGCGCGATCTCCTCGCCGTGCATGTCCTTCACCGCCTGGAGGGCGAACTGCAGCAGCTCCTCCTGCATACGCGCGACGTCCTCGTGGGAGTCGATCCAGCTGATCTCGGCGTCGATCGAGGTGAACTCGGTCGCGTGCCGGCTCGTGAAGGAGGGGTCGGCGCGGAACGCCGGGGCGATCTCGAAGATCTTGCCGAAGCCGGCGACCTGGGCCATCTGCTTGAAGAACTGGGGCGACTGCGCGAGATAGGCGGTCTGGTCGTTGAAGTACTCCAGCGCGAACAGCTCCGCGTTGGACTCCGACGGGCTGGCCATGAGCTTCGGCGAGTGGATCTCGATGTAGTCGCGCTCGATCCAGTACGTGCGCAGCGCGTGCTCGAACGTGGTCTGCACGCGGAAGATGAGGTTGTTGCGCCGCTGGCGGAGGTCGAGGAAACGCCAGTCCATGCGCTTGTCCGGGCTGCTGTCGGCCGCGATGGGCGTCTCCGGGTTCGCCGCCGCGGCGATCTCGAGCGTGCCGACCTTGATCTCGACGCCGCCGAGCTTGACGCGCTCGTCGTGCTTGAGCTCGCCCTGCACGGTGAGGAAGGTGCCGGTCGCGAGCGTGGAGATCGCGTCGGTGAGCGCGAGAGCCGCGGCATCCTGCTCGGCGCCGTCCTCGGCCGGGCGCGTGGCGGGGTTCACGAGCTGCACCGCGCCGGTCTCATCCCGCAGGATGACGAACTGCACCTTCTTCTGATCGCGCACGGTCTCGACCCAGCCGGAGACCGTGACCGGTCCGTC
>JASBUD010000007.1 GCA_030148105.1 Microbacterium sp.
GCACACGCGCGGCGGGATCCCAGGCCGCGTTCGCATCGAGCCAGACCTGCGCCGAACGGATCAGGCGCCCGCGCTCGGCCTCGTCCATCGTCGCAAGCGGCTCGAGGATGCTCCGCGAGAGCATCTCGCCGCCTCGTGTCCGCAGCGCGCCGATCAGGCCCCGATCGGCGATGTCGTCGTAGAACGCGACCCCGGAGACGTCGTTCGCCGCGTGCGAGGACATGCGGATGCCGTCCTCCACTCCCGCCCAGGACTCCAGGCGCGCCACCCCCACGCCGATCCCGCGCTTCTCGGCGACGGCCGTCACGGCCGGCAGCGCTTCCTCGGCCATGAGCAGGATCACTCGATCGTCGCGCTCCGCGACGAAGAGTGCACCCGTGCGATCTTCGGTGTTCTCGAGCTCTTCGAGCACGGCTCCGTCCCAGCTCGTCGCCACGGCGATCCGACACGGTGGTTCGGGCAGGGTGGCACCGACCGCGCGCGCCGTGCGCTGCGCCTCCCGCACCCTGCCCGCGACGAGCATCTCGACGACCGCGCTGCGGACGCGGCGGCGCGAGGCCTGGAGACGGCGCTGCTGCTCGAGCGCGATGCTCGCGATCGCGATGACGGTGCCGATGAGATCCTTCTCCGCGGGGTCGAGGCGCTCGGGGTTGCCCACCGCGAGCACTCCACGCAGTCGCCGGGACCGCCCGATCGTCTGGAGCGTCGCGCGGGCCTCACCCTCGGTGTCTAGGCTCGCCGGCAGCCCCCGCCCGAGCAGCATCCGCGCCTGCTCACCGGCACCACCGTCGCTCGCGTCGGGCACGGCGCCCGCACTGCCGACGACGCTTCCCTTCGCGTCGAAGAGCACGACCCACGTCTGCAGACGGATCGCGAGCGTCCGCAGGATCTCGCCCAGACCGTCATCGCGCAGCGCCGCCCCCGCCACCGCCCGCTGGGCGTCCAGGAGCCAGGCGTACCGGCTCACCCGCTCTGCGGCGATCACGTCGGCGACGAACCGGATGATCCCGATGAAGGGCGTGCGAGCGCCGACCTCGAACAGCGGCAGTCCCGTCTGCGCGCACGCCTCGGCCAGCGCGGGAGGGACCCGGTCGTGGATGACATCGACGGCGAAGCCGATCCCGGCGATGTCGGCGCCGCGAAGGCGTCGGCAGTACGCCAGGACGTCGGCATCCGACCTGTCCTCGGTGAACTGCGCTCCATCCGTCAGCAGCAGATTGCCCGGCTCCAACCACGGAGCGGGGTCCCAGAGGTCCGAGCTGTGCACCCACGACAGGGGCCGATCCCACGCATCGTCGGAGACAGCCGCGAGGGGTCGGATGGCGAAGGATCGCTCTGCGACGAGGGTTCTGAGCGTGGCCGGCATCTCAGCCACAACTGTAGGCACGATCGCCCTGATCAGGAGTCGAAGCCGACGCCGAAGAGCCCGGCCGTCTTCAGCAGCAGTCCGTCTTTGCCGCCGTTGCGGTCCGAGGCCGCCACGGCGTTGCGCATCATCTGGATGAGCGGGTATGCGAACGGCTCCGGCGGAATCGGAATGGGGAGCCGCCGGGACATCTTGAGCCCGGTCCGTTCGGTGTCCCGGCCCTCGAGGAGATCGAGCATCACCTCCGCGCCGAACCGGGTCGCCACCACACCGAGCCCTGTGTATCCCGCGCTGTATGCGACGCGGCCGCCGCGGGCGACGCCGTGGAACGCGACCAGCTGCGTCGACATGTCGATCGCGCCGCCCCACGTGTGGGTGAAGCGGATGCCGGCCAATTGCGGGAACGTGAGGAAGAAGTGATCGGCCAGACGCTCGAACGTCTCGGGGCGCAGATTCTGCTCCGGCCGCACTTTGCCCCCGCGGTGGTAGACGGCGTCGTACCCGCCGAACAGGATCCGGTTGTCGGCGGTCTTCCGGTAGTAGTGGAACTCCCGCGACGAATCGGTGATGCCGTGCCGCTCGGTCCATCCGATCGCCTGCAACTGCTCCTCGGTGAGCGGCTCGGTCATCAGGACGTAGTCGTACACCGGCACGGTGAACAGGCGCAGACTCGGCAGGAGCGACGGAAAGACGTTCGTGGCGAGCGCCACGCGCTCGGCACTGATGACACCTTCGCTCGTGGTGACCTCGACGCGGCCGGAGGCATCGATGCGCAGATCCTTCGCGCGCGTGCGCTCGAAGATCCGGACGCCCATTCGCTCGGCGGCCTCCGCGAGCCCGCGCGCGAGCTTGGCCGGGTGCACATAGGCCTGCCCCTCCTCGGTGAACAGACCGGCGCGGTAGAGCGGTGAGTCGCCCCGGGCGCGGAGGGCGTCGCCCTCGAGAAAGATCGCGTCGTGGTCGGCATCGCCCGCCGCCGCATCGCGCAGCCACGGCACTTGGTGCGGCTCCGTCGCGACCGTCAGGGTTCCGGTCTCCTCCCACTCCGCGTCGATCCCGTAGCGGCTGATCGTGTCGCGGAACGCGGTGAAGTTGTCCTTCTCGAGGCGGCGGATGAGGGCCATCTCGTCGGCGAAGTGCAGCTCGCCGTTCTCCTCACCGTGCGTCAGGCTCGCCTCCGCGAACCCGCCGTTGCGGCCGCTCGCCGCCCACCCCACCCGGACACCGTCGATGAGGGTGACTGAGCGCTGCGGATCGCGCTCCTTCGCGATGAGCGCCGTCCAGAGGCCGCAGAATCCGCCACCCACCACGAGGAGGTCGGTCTCATGGCGGCCGGCGAGTGCGGGGCGCTGCGACGCGGAACCCAGATCGTCGATCCAGAACGGCACCGTGCGGGCGCCCGTGAGAGAACGGCGGACGGCGTCGATCGGAGTCTTCAGCTCGTGCCCGTAGGCGGTGGGCGGGATCGCAGCGGTCATGAGTCGCTCGCCTCTCGTTCGATGACGTACACCTTACGGAGGGCACGCGACACGTCCCAGCGTGTCGCGGAGCCCGCCGACAATCGGCACAGGGAACCGGGTCGCAGGTCGATCCGCTCCGCCTCCAGCCCGTCCACCAGCAGCGTCACGGACGCCTCCCCCTCCAGCACGATGAAGACCTCGTCGATCTCGATGTCGCGCATGCCGCCTTCGGTCATCTCCCAGATGCCGATTTCGACGCCGAACACGTCGAGCACCGGCTGCACACCCGTGCGCGGGGATCCGGAGGTCACCTGCTCCCGGGGCACCTCGACCAGAGGCAGGTCGGCGGCGAGCACGTCGACGGGGCTGAACGCGTCCATGTCCGTCACGCCTTCCGTCCGTGGCGATCGATGACCTCGGCGATGATCTCGAGCCCGCGCGCGGCATCCGCTTCGCCGATCACGGCCGGCGGAACGATGTGCAACCGGTTCTCCGCCGTGAAGCCGAGGACCCCGCGCGAGAGCAGGTCGGACTTGATCGCCGCGACGACCGAGCCGGCGATCGGGTCGCGCGTCTCGCGGTCGGCGACGAGTTCGACCGCCCAGAACACTCCGCGACCGCGCACCTCCCCCACGATCGGCGACGAACCGGCGAGCTCGCGCAGCCGGGGTCCGATCACCGTCTCGCCGATCGCGCGCGCGTTCTCGACCACGCCCTCCTCCGCCATGGCCTCCAGCGTCGCCACGATGCTCGCCGCGGCCAACGGGTGGCCCGAATACGTCAGTCCGCCCGGGAACACCCGCTCATCGAACGCCGCGGCGATCGGCGCGGAGATGATCACGCCGCCCACGGGGACATAGCCCGAGTTGACACCCTTCGCGAAAGTGATGAGGTCGGGCCGCACGTCGAACGCGTCGAAGGCGAACCACTCACCGGCGCGTCCGAAGCCCGCCATGACCTCATCGAGGATCAGCACGATGCCGTGACGGTCCGCGATCGCCCGCACGCCGGCCAGGTAGCCCGGCGGCGGCACGAGGATGCCGGCGGTTCCCGGAATCGACTCCAGGAGGATCGCGGCGACGCTGTCCGCGCCCTCGGCCTGGATCGTGCGCTCGAGGTGGCGCAGCGCCCGCGCCGACTCCTCCTCCGGAGACTGGGCCCAGAACTCCGAGCGGTAGAGGTACGGCCCGAACACGTGGACATGTCCGCGGGCATACTCGTTCGGGATGCGCCGCCAGTCCCCCGTCGCACTGATGGCCGCACCCGTGTTGCCGTGGTACGAGCGGTAGTGCGAGATGACCTTCTCGCGACCCGTGGTCAGGCGCGCGAGCCGGATGGCGTTCTCGTTCGCGTCGGCGCCGCCGTTCGTGAAGAACACCTTGGCGAACCCTTCCGGCGCCCGCTCCAGGATGAGCTCGGCGGCGCGCGCCCGGGTCGCGTTCGCGTGTGCCGGTGCCACGGTGGCAAGCTGTTCGGCTTGCGTCCGGATCGCCTCGACCACCTTCGGATGCTGGTGGCCGATGTTCACGTTCACGAGCTGACTCGAGAAGTCGAGGTAGCGACGCCCCTCGGCATCCCAGACTTCGACCCCGGCCCCGCCCGCGATGGGAAGCGGATCGAGGGAGCCCTGCGCGGACCAGGAGTGGAAGACGCTCCGTCGGTCGCGCTCGGAGATCTCGGCGTTCGAAGAGGAGAGAAGAAGCGTCATGATCTCAGTGTCCGGTGGCGCGACCCGTGGGTCGAGTGCCGATTCGGCGGCGCCGAGATCCCTGAGAGGACAAGTCGGCACACGCGAGGTCGCGAGCCGCTCATGCGACGCGCCGCCCCGGACGGCAAGCGAGAACCCCGAAACAAGAAACGGCCCGCCGAAGCGGACCGTTCCCTCACTGTCTCAACACAGTGTGCGCCCGAAGAGACTCGAACTCCCAACCTTCTGATCCGTAGTCAGATGCTCTATCCATTGAGCTACGGGCGCATGGCCGCCCTCGCGAGCAGGCCAGCGTCCAGAATACCCCACGCGTCCGCTCCTGCCGAATCGGGGCTCAATCCGCCACAGGCACGACGGGAGCGGCATCCAATGCCCGCAGCTGGCGGACCAGCGCGACCCGGCGATACGACGTGTCCAGCAGCTCTTCCAACAAGCCCCAGTCGCCGGATGCCGCGTCCACGCGGATCGCGAGCCATCCGTACGCGCCCTCATACGGCGGCACGAACACGTCGTCGCGTTCGAGAAGGGCTTCGCGCTCGAGCGGGTCGGGGAGGAACTCGACAGCGCCGTCGGGTTCGTGCGCCGCGCCGACGATCGCGAACTGCGGCTTGCCGGCGCGAAAGGTGAAGCGGCCGTGGGCGATCACCTCCGCGGCCTCGGGATACCGCATGCACAATCCCCGCACCCGTTGCACGAGCGGGTGATCGGACGCGAACCTCAGCGGATGCTCCGGCATGCGGGCGACCCTACTCCGCAGGGACCTCTTCCGCAGGGTCAGCGCCCGCATTCTCGCTGCGCGCCAGCGTGCGCCGGTGCGCGGAGAGCCGCGGCAGGTCCACGAGCCGGAGCGCCTGCATCCGCGCACCGCGCATCATCTCGTAGTCGGGGTCGACGTCCGGGCGCATCCCCTCCACCTTCAACCGGCGCTGCAGGTTGGCCTCGACGTCGCCCCACGCCGCGTCCCGCGCCTCCTCGACGAGCTCGCGCACCGCGTTCGCGTCGTCCGCCCTGGCGCGCAGCTCCTTGGCCACACCGCGGTACTGACGCTCACGCTTGCGCAGGTTGCGCATGTCGCGGTCCCGGTAGTCGTGCGTGCCGTCGGAGTCGGTGAACTTTCCCCACGCACGCTTGCGCTGCGTGCGTGCGAGCGCTGCCGCGTCCTCCTGCTCCTTCGCGAGGGAGAGGAGAGTCTCCCTCGCGAACGGCGAGATCTGGGCGAGGTCGAACGTCTCGTCGTTCGCGATCGTGGCGACGAGGATGTGGTTGCGCACGCTCAGACGCGCTGCCGCGGACGCGATCGAGACGCCTTCGGCGACGGCATCCGCGGTCTTCCCCATGCGCGCACCTCCCCTGCTCTCGAGGGTACCGTCCGCGCCCCGCGGGGGCGCGCCCAGCGCGGAGCCGCCGCACACGACGACGCCGGTCGCCTCGCTGCAGGAGCAGAGACGACCGGCGTCGAGAGACGGTGACGATCAGCTCGTCAGGGATCCCTTGTTGCGGAACTTCGCGACGATGCCGCACTCGAACGGATCACGGGCGGCGAGGCCGACGTCGTTCAGGTACCGGATGACGATGCCGTAGGACTTGATGAGCGTCGTCTCGGTGTACGGAACGCCCAGCGTCTTGCAGTGCTCGATCACGATCTCGCGCGCCTGGGCGAGGTGCGGACGCGGCATGCTCGGGAACAGGTGGTGCTCGATCTGGTAGTTGAGCCCGCCCATGAGCCACGTGGCCCACCATCCGCCGGAGATGTTGCGGGACGTGCGGACCTGCTTCGTGAAGAAGTCGAGCTTCGCGTCGGCATCGATGATCGGCATGCCCTTGTGGTTCGGAGCGAATGCCGCACCCATATAAATGCCGAAGACGGCCATCTGGACGCCGATGAAGGCGAACGCCATGCCCAGCGGCAGGAAGAGGAAGACGGGGGTGAGGACGAGCGCGAAGCGCAGCGTGAGCAGACCGATCTCGAGCCAGCGGTCCTTGACCTCGTGGCGGAAGTTCAGGACGTGGCGGAACGCGAGGAAGTGCAGGTTGAGCCCCTCGAGCGTGAGGAGCGGGAAGAACAGCCAGCCCTGGTGACGTGTGATGAGGCTCATCGGCCCGCTGACCTTCTCGGCGTCGACCTCCAGGAAGCGGATCGTGTCGACCTCGATGTCGGGGTCCTTGCTGACACGGTTCGGGTTCGCGTGGTGCCGGGTGTGCTTCGAGCCCCACCAGTCGCGGCTCATCCCCACGATGCCGTTGCCGATGATGAGGCCCAGCATGTCGTTCGCGCGGCCGGACTTGAGGATCGTACGGTGGGCCGCTTCGTGGGAGAGGAACGCGACCTGCGTGAACAGGATGCCGAGCGCCGCGGCGATCAGAAGCTGGAACCAGCTGTCACCCAGGAGGACGAAACCGGTGATCGCTCCCGCGAAGCCGAGCGTGATCGCGGTCGCGACCAGGATGTAGAACCACGGGGTCCGCTCCAGCAGACCTGTCTCACGCACCACCTGGGACACCTTGGTGTAGGCCTGGGTGATGGGCGGGAAGCTCTCCTTGCGTGCGTACGTCTGACGGACGCGGCCCATCGTGGACTCGGGTGCGGTGAGTGTAGTGATTTGCGACACCTGCCTATTCGGGGGATCCCGCTGGGGCGGAACGGGCGGAGGCGAAAGACGGGTGCCGATCGCTTTCACCTCACAGTACGCGCCGGTTTATGCGGGCGCCGGAATGTGATAGCAGTCTCATCACCTGCGGGGCAGATACCCAGTCTCGCCCTCACAGGCTCCCCCCTGCCGCTCGTGCTAGCGTGAACACGGCGGATCCTCCGCCCAGCGTCGTTGTCACGCTTCGCGGCTCTCATGCCGCGGCTCATTTCATACGGCGAACCGATGCGCGAACCCGCGCCGTCGCCCTCTCAGCGCCCCTCGTCGGCGCGTCATCCCGAAAGCATCCCCATGCCTACTTTCCTCGACCTCGGCGTGCCCGCGCCGCTCGCAGACTCCCTCGCCCGCGAAGGCAAGACCGAAGCCTTCCCCATCCAGCGCGACACGCTCCCCGACTCGCTCGCCGGCCGCGACGTGCTCGGCCGCGGCCGCACCGGCAGCGGCAAGACGATCGCGTTCGCGCTGCCCCTCGTCGCGCGCCTGTCGGGCGCCTTCGCCGCCGCCCGCACGTCCGGCCGCCCGCGCGGACTGGTACTCGCTCCCACCCGTGAGCTCGCGACGCAGATCGCCGCGACGATCCACCCGCTCGCCGCGGCATCCGGTCTGACCGTCACGACCGTGTTCGGCGGGGTCAGCCAGAAGCCGCAGGAGGCCGCACTGCGCACCGGCGTCGACATCGTCGTGGCGTGTCCCGGCCGCCTGGAAGACCTCATGAAGCAGGGTGTCGTGCGCCTGGACCGCGTCGAGATCACCGTGCTCGACGAGGCCGACCACATGGCCGACCTCGGCTTCCTCCCCGGCGTCACGCGCATCCTCGCCGCAACGCCCCAGGGCGGTCAGCGGATGCTGTTCAGCGCGACCCTGGACCGCGGGGTCGACGGCCTCGTGCGCAAATTCCTCCGCGACGAGGTCCGCCACGAGATCGACGACCAGAGCGTCCCCCAGGGGGAGATGACCCACCGCGTCTTCCTCGTCGCCGACGAGGAGAAGTCCGACCTGGTCAAGCACCTCGCCTCCGGTCGTGGGCGCCGCATCCTCTTCACCCGCACGAAGCACCAGGCCAAGAAGCTCGCGAAGGTGCTCACCGCAGCCGGCATCCCGTCGGTGGACCTGCACGGCAATCTGTCGCAGGCGGCGCGCGAGCGCAACCTCGCGGCGTTCGGCGCCGAGCCCTCGAAGGGCGGCGTCCGCGTCCTCGTCGCGACCGACGTCGCCGCGCGCGGCGTGCACGTGGACGAGGTCGAACTCGTCGTGCACGTGGACCCCCCGATGGAGCACAAGGCGTACCTGCACCGCTCGGGCCGCACGGCGCGCGCGGGTGCCGCAGGCACCGTGGTGACCGTGACGATCCCCTCGCAGCGTCGGGACGTGAACGACCTCCTGCGCAAGGCGGGCATCACCGCGCCGCTCGAGCAGGTGGGCGCCGAGTCTGCTCCGATCGTCGAGCTCGTCGGCGAGCGCGCCGAGTACGTCACGCCCGCCCCCGTGCAGGCCCAGCCCCAGCGGGCCGCCAAGCCCCGCACGGGCCAGGCTCGTGGCACCGGTCAGTCCGGCCGCCCGGCGGAGCGCGGCGAGCGCTCAGGCCAGGGTCGCGGTCGCGGCAACGCCGGCGGTTCGGGCCGTGGCGGCAACGCCGCCGGTTCGGGCCGTGCGGCATCCGCAGGTCGTGGCAAGGGCACCGGTTCGGCACAGGGCGCCGTCCGGGCGGCATCCGGAACCGGCCAGGCCCGCCCTGTCTACTCGACCGGAACCGGCCAGCCCGCGCAGAACAACTTCACTCCGCGCGCGTCGCGACCGACCGGCTCACGTCGCGCGCAGCACAGCGGCACCCGCGGCTGAGCTGCGGCAACCGCATGAGAATGGCCCGCGGCGATCGCCTCGGGCCTTTTCCGTATCCGCTCAGGCGCGGACGGGCTTGGAGTAGGTGGCGTCGCCGAAACCGAGGATGAAGAAGCCGATGAAGGAGATGAGCCACAGCAGGAAGAACGACCAGGCACCGCCCTTGCCGAATGCGGCGCCCACCTTGATGGCGACGATGATCGAGAACACGATGTTGACGATCGGGATGAGGTAGAGCAGCGACATCCACCCCGAGTAGCCGGCGATCTTGACCAGGATCACGATGTTGACGATGGGGATCAGGGCGAGGATGCCGGGCCAGCCGGCTTTCTTGAAGACCATCCACATCGCGATCGCGATCAGGACGTACCAGAGGAACGTGAGGATGCCCGTCGTGACGTTGAACAGGGCGTCGTTCACGTTCGTGCTGATCGGCGTGACTTCGGTGAGCCGGGAGAGGGAGGCGAGGTTCATGCCGCTCATCATAGGGGCGCATCTGCGCTGGTCCGAGGGGATTTCTGCGGTGCG
>JASBUD010000012.1 GCA_030148105.1 Microbacterium sp.
CACCGAGACGACCAGGTGGCTCGAGGTCGCGCGGAAGTCCTCGATGTGGTCGTTGCGGAAGACCGGCACGGCTTCCTCGCCGGTGAGGTCGGTGCGGAAGATCGTGTCGCCGCTCGAGGTCCGCTGCAGCAGGTAGACGTGGGTCGACGGCGTCTGGAACGTCTGCGTGAACGTCGCCGCCGGCCCGCCGCCGCGGCCCTCGATGTCCCGGAAGGTCACGGTGTACTCGGTGTCGTCGAAGAGCGGCAGCGTGAACCGCACGCCGACGCTCCGGCCCGATGTGTCCACGGTGAACGGCGTCGCGGGGCTGACGGTCACCTGCGCGGGGTCGACCTCGGCGAGGGACTGCGACGTGGTGACGATCAGACGTGATCCGGATGCCGTCACCGCGGCGGCCGGATCCACCTGCACGCCCGAGACCCGCGGCCCCTGCGCGACGCCGGCGGCCGCGCCGACGAGCCCGATCGCGGCGAGGGCCGCCGCGACGATCGCGAACGTGCCGAGGAACACCCGCCCGCGCCGCTTGCGCGCACGGCCGGCGCGCGTGTCAGTACTCATACGGGTCGGACGGCTCGTCGATCGGGTCGACGGCGGTGGCGTCGATCTCCAGGCCCCCGGCCGTCGTCGAGCGGATCGTCCCGGTGATCGTGACCCACTGTCCGGTGTCGAAGTCCGCGGTGCTCGCGGTCACGGGGACGCTCGCCGGCTGCGCGTCGATCACGCAGTGCGTGATCACCAGACGGGTGAGGTCGAATCCGCTGCCGCCGTCGGCGGGGGTCACGAAGCCGGTCAGGGTCACGGTGTCGCCGTCGAACGCGTCCGGGTTCGTCGCGGTGGCGAACACGGTGGCCCACTCCCCCACCCCGAACGACGCCGTGTCGCCGGTCGAGGCCAGGGTGACGGCATCCGCCCCCGCGAACAGCGGCGGAGCCCCGACGTCGCGCGACATCGCGAGCTCGGCCGACAGCGACGCCGGCGGCAGGAGCAGCGTGAGCACCACGACGCCGGACGCCGCGACGCCCCCGGCCACCGTGGCCGCCAAGGCGACGGGGTGTGCCGGGTGCGCGTGTTCGTGCGTGTGCGTGTCGGGCTCGGGACGATCGCCGTGGTCGTGCCCGTGGTCGGCTTCGGCCCCGAGCGGCAGCGCGAAGCTCAGCGCCGCACCGACGAGCACGAGGACCGCCATGCCGACCGCGAACCAGGCCGAGTCCGGGTTGATGTACAGCGCGAGACGTCCGGTCAGGGCGAGGCCGATCGTGAACACCGCCAGGAGCGCGGCCAGGCCCACGCCCAGCCACCTCGTGCCCACGAAGCCCGCCTTACCCAAGGAGGTTCACCATCGATCCGATCGCGAACGCCGAGAGCACCACGATCACCACGAGCCCCGCGAGGGTGCGGGTCGTGAAGGTCGTGCGCATGAGCGCGAGCATCTTGATGTCCACGAGGGGTCCGACGAGCAGGAACGCGACGATCGAGCCCGGAGTGAAGGTCGACGCGAACGACAGCGCGAAGAACGCGTCGACGTTCGAGCAGATCGACACGACCATCGCGAGCGCCATCATCGCCACGATCGACAGTGCCGGGTTCGATCCGATCGCCAGGAGCGCCTCGCGCGGAATGAGCACCTGCACCGCGCCGGCGAGCGCCGATCCGATCACGAGGGCCGGCATCACGGCGCGCAGCTCGATCACGAACTGGGCGAGGCTGCGGCGGCCCCGGCCGCCGGGCTCGTCGAGCACGAGCTCGCACGTGTCGCGGAACCGGTCCGTCAGCAGGGCGTCCGGGTCGGGGTGGCGGCTGTAGAGCCAGCCGATCAGGTTCGCGATCGCGTACCCGCCGAGCAGACGGGCGATCAGGATGCCGTCGCTGAAGCCGAACGCCTGGTTCGTCGTGATGATCACGATGGGATTCACGATCGGCGCGGCGATCAGGAACGTGAGGGTCTCCGGGACGGTGAACCCGCGCATGAGGAGCCCGCGGGCGAACGGGACATTGCCGCACTCGCACACCGGGATGAGCATGCCGAGGAGCGAGAGCACCATGCGGCGCGCCCACGCCCGGCGCGGCATCCACCGTTCGATCGCTCCGGGTGGCACCCACACCTGCACGACGATCGAGAGCACGACGCCGAGCGCGACGAACGGCAGCGACTCGATCAGGACGCTGATCGCGAGCGTCAGCCCGTCCTGCGCGCGGGTGGGCAGGGAGGCGGGGAAGAGCGTCGGAGCGATCGCGTCGATCACGAACAGCGCGGCGATGACCGCCACCCCGATCGCCACGGCGACCAGGGTGCGTCCCGTCCGCCGCGGCGCGGCGACCGGGCGGCTCTCAGTCCGCGTCACGCTCGCTCGCGGCAGCCGTGCACGCCGCGCAGAGGCCGAAGATGTCGACGATGTGCTCGGCCTGGGTGAAGCCGTTGCGCTCTGCCGTCGCCCGCGCCCACTGCTCGACGTCGGTCGCCTCGATCTCGACCGTGAGACCGCACGAGCGGCAGATCAGGTGGTGGTGGTGTCCCGATGTGGAGCAGGCGCGGTAGAGGGCCTCACCCTCGGGACTCTGCAGGGAATCGGCCTCGCCCTGAGCCGCGAGACCGGCGAGCGCGCGGTAGACGGTGGCCAGCCCGATGCCGGTGTTCTCGTCGCGCAGGGTCGCGTGCAGCGACTGGGCACTCACGAACCCCGGAGCGTCGGCGAGCGCCTCGCGCACGCGATCGCGCTGCCAGGTGTTGCGCTGAGCCATGCCGGCGAGTCTACCGAGCGGCTCTGAGCGGGAGCCGGGAGGGGGTGGCTGCCGCGCTCGGTGAAACGCCGGGGGGATTTCGCGGGCCCGAGGTGCTCACGCGGCCGCAAGTGTCGATTTCGCCCCGGGCTTTGACCGCGTCACCCGGCCACGGCGTGCGCCGATCACCCGGCAGACGACGTAGATGAGGAACGAGATCGTCGTGATGTACGGGCTCACCGGCAAGGTCCCGGCGATCGCGAGCAGGATCCCACCCACCGCCGAGACGAAGCCGAACGCCGCCGAGAGCAGCGGCACCGACAGCGGCCCGGTCGCGACCCGCATGGCCGCGGCCGCGGGGGTGACCAGGAGCGCCATCACCAGGAGCGCCCCGATGATGTGCACCGCGACGGCGACGATCAGGCCGAGCAGCAGCATGAAGCCGAGCGAGATCGCGGTGGTCGGCACTCCGCGCGCCGCGGCGGACTGCGGATCGAGCGAGTCGAAGCGCAGCGGCCGCCAGATGAACAGGATGCCGAGCAGCACGACCAGGCTGATGCCGATGAGCCAGCCCAGCTGCCCGGTCTGCACGGAGACGATCTGACCCGTCAGGAGGCTGAAGCGGTTCGCGCTTCGCCCGTTGTAGAGCGAGAGGAACAGGATTCCGAGGCCCAGACCGAACGGCATGAGCACGCCGATGATCGAGTTGCGGTCACGCGCCCGGGCGCCGAGCCAGCCGATGAGGGCGGCGGCGATGAGCGAGCCGACGATCGAGCCGGTGACGACGTCCACGCCGATCAGGAGCGCGGCCGCGGCGCCCGCGAAGGAGAGCTCGCTGATCCCGTGCACGGCGAAGGCCATGTCGCGCTGGATCACGAAGACGCCGACGAGCCCGCCGACCAGACCCAGGATCGCTCCCGCCCAGACCGAGTTCGACACGAGCGCGAGGATCTCGCCGTACACGGGGAGTCCCCCGAACATCGCGGTGCCGATGTCGTCCCAGTTCATGCGTGCGCCCCGCCCTCGTGGTGCGAGTCGTGGTGGTGGTGCGATGCCTCCGCGTCCGGCGCGCCGACCACGACGAGCCGGTCGCCGGCGCGCAGGACGAAGACGTGGGCACCGTAGAGGTCAGTGAGGACATCCGAGCGCAGGACCTCGCCCGGCGTCCCGAGCGTGAAGCGCCCGTTCGCGATGTACAGGATGCGGTCGACCTTGCCGAGCAGCGGGTTGATGTCGTGCGTCACGAGCAGCACGCCCGCGTCGCGCTCGCGGCGGTGCCGGTCGATCAGCCCGATCACGGCCTGCTGGTTCGCGAGGTCCAGACTCGTGAGCGGCTCGTCGCACAGCAGGAGCGCGGGGTCGTCCGCGAGCGCCTGCCCGACGCGCAGACGCTGCTGCTCACCGCCGGAGAGGATGCCGATCGGGCGGTCGGCGAACGCGGCGGCGCCGACTTCGTCGACGAGCGTCGCCACGCGTGCGGCATCCGCTCGCCGCGGGATCGGCAGACCGAACCGGTGGCCGTTCACGCCGAGCGCGATGAGGTCGCGGCCGCGCAGGGCGGTGTCACGCGGCAGCGGGCGGGACTGCGGGATGTAGCCGATCGTACGGTTTCCAGGCCCGTGCACCGGGCGCCCGTCGACCGTGATCGTGCCCGCACTGAGGGGTTCGAGGCCGAGGATCGAACGCAGCAGCGTGGTCTTGCCCGAACCGCTGGGCCCGAGGACCGCGACGAGCTCGCCGGGCTGCACGTCGAGGTCCAGCCCCGCCCACAGCTCGCGGCCCTCGCGCCGCAGCGCCGCCCCGCGGATCTGCAGGACAGCGCCGCTGAAGTCGGCAGTGCCGCTCACTCGGCCAGCGCGCCCGCCAGCGCGGCGATGTTCTCCTGCATCCACGAGAGGTAAGTCTGGCCCTCGGGGAGCGTTTCCGAAAACGCGATGACCGGGATGCCGAGTCCCTCGGCCTCGTCGGAGATCTGCGTCGTCTCCGCACCACCGGTCTGGCTGTTGACGATCACGACGCGGACGCTGCCGTCCCTGACGAGGTCGAGCGCCTCGAGCAGCGTCGCGGGCGGGACGTCCTGCCCCTCCTCGACGGCTTCGCTGAACGCCTCGGGAGTGAGGTTCTCCAGTCCCGCGGCGGCGGTCAGGTAGATCGGCACCGGCTCGGTGACGAAGACGCCGTCGCCCGCGTGCGCGGCGTCGATGTCGGACAGGCCGGCTTCGAGGTCCGCGATGCCGGCGACGAAGGTCGCGGCGTTGTCCTGGAAGGTCGCGGCGTCCGCCGGCTGCAGGGTGGAGAGCTCCTCGGCGATCGCTTCGGCGACGTGCTCGATCGTGTGCGGGTCGTACCAGACGTGCTCGTTGAAGCCCTCGACGTGGGCGTGGTCGTGGTCGTCCTCCTCGGGCGCCGCGCTGTCCTCCGGGGCCGCCGACTCCTCGTGCCCGGAGTTCTCCGGCCAGTCGTGGGAGAACTCCACCGCGGTGATCACGGGCGCCTCCGTGCCGGTCGCCTCGATCAGCGAGTCGATGAAGCCGTCGTAGCCGCCGCCGTTCTCGATGATGAGATCGGCCTTCGAGACGGTCAGCTGATCCTGGGCCGTGGCCTCGAACGAGTGCGGGTCCTGTGCGGCCGAGTTCACGATCGCGGCCACGTCGATCAGGTCTCCGCCGATCTCCTCGGCGATCTGGCCGTAGACGTTCGTGGAGGCCACGACCTGCAGCGTGCCGTCGTCCGGGGACGCGGCATCCGTCCCGGTCGCGCACCCCGCGAGGACCAGAGCGGACAGGGCGAGCACGGGAAGCATTCGGCGCGGGGTCGTCATGACCCCAGACTATCGCTATTGATAATCGTTCTCAAACCCGCCCGCCTGCTCCGCGAGAGGGCACGAATGTAGGGCGACACGCCGCTGAGACCCTCCATTTCTGCCCTCTCGCGAGCGGCAGTCAGGGGCGGCGGGAGCGCTCGGGCCGGATCACCAGGTCTCCGAGGTTCTCGGCGACCCAGGTGCACCACACCGACACCGAGCGCCACGTGTCGCTGATGATGTCGAACGCGTCCGGCGTCCACATCCAGTCGGCGAGCTCCTCCTCGTTCCCGACCGCGAGGTGCTTCAGGCGCAGCAGCTCGATGCGCGGATGATCGACCGGGTAGCCGCGAGGCGCCGTGCGCAGCGCGTCGTCCGTCATCGGCGCGAGGTGCGCGGCATCCATCTGCGCGAGCACGGCATCGAGCTCCGCCGACAGCCGATCATGATCGACGATCTCGCGGAACCGAGCGAGCGCCGCGGGCGGGACGTCGTACACCCCGCCCCCGATCAAGAGACCGTGCTCGCTCAGCTGCAGATAGTGCGCGATCGGCGCGCGGGAGACCATCCCGATCTGCGTCTTGTACGGCGTCTTGTCGGCGCTGAAGCGCACATCGCGGTACGGGCGGAAGATCTTCACATCGCCGAACTCGGGTTCGAGCTGCATCGCGAGCTCCTCGAACGGACCGCGGACGTGCGCGAGATAGCGCTCGTTGTTCGCCGTCCACCACGCTTTCGTGTTGTTCACCGCGAGATCGCGGAAGAACACGGGAGCGTCGGGATGCAGTCCTCCGAAAGCCATGCGGCGATCGTAGTCTCCGGAAATCAGCGGCGGATCAGCGCCCGAAGAGGTCGCCCAGACCCGGGATCCCGAAGTCGGACAGCCCCTCGCCGAATCCGGTGACCTGCTCACCGAGGCCCGAGACCTGTTCGCCGACCGCGCCGAGCCCGTCGCCCACGAGCGCCTCGGGATCGATGCCCGCCGCCATCGACTCGAAGTCCACGCCGAACGACGCGGCCTGCGCGAGGAGCGGAAGCGCGACCGCGCTCGCGATCGCGCCGCCCGCGACGAGTCCGAGCACACCGCCCGCGGCAGCGCCCGCACCCACGAGTCCGGCTTTACCGCCGGCGCGACCGAGGAGGCCGCGCATGCGTCCCGGCTGCATGGCCTCGGTCCGGGCGGCGGCGCGGGCGAGATCGGCCGGGTCCGCCGAGCGCGGCTGCTCGTAGGACGGCAGCTCGGCGTTCATCCGCGCCTGCACCTCGGCACGCTGGGCGGGCGTGAGCCGCGCGAACGCATCGCGGTGGATGCGCTCGATCTGCTGCGGGTCGGCGGTCTGCATCAGGTAGTCGTACCGGGCGATCGCCGCGCGGTCGGCATCCGTCATCGCGGCATTCGAACCCGTCGTCGCGGCGGGCGACCCGGGAGCCGGCGGCGGCGTGGTCGAGACGGGACGCTTCTCACCCGTGAGCGAGTCGGCGGCCTTCTGGACCATCGAACGCCAGTCGGTGGATGCGGCTCCCCCGGAACCGGCGGATGTGCGGGTCTTGTCGCCCAGGGCCTTGCCGGCGAGGTCGAACAGACGGTTGAAGGTGCTCATGAGGGCCTTTCGAGACGTTGGCGATCGAGTGATGCCAAGGTCTCCTCCACCCGGAATCCGGGCCGGCGAGCCGGGATGCTGATCGCATCCGTGATGACGGCTTCACCGCGTCGGGAGTACTCCCCTTGATGCGACGATCGTATGCGCTCGTCGCTATGAATCCGCTGAACCCGGCTCAGTCCAGCAGCAGCGCGGGCTCCTCGAGCACGGAGGCGACGTCGGCGACGAAGCGCGAGATGCCGTCGCCGTCGACGACGCGGTGATCGAACGAGCCCGACACGGTCGTGACCCACCGCGGGCGGATCTCCCCGTCGACGACCCACGGCTTCTGCCGGATCGCGCCGAGCGCGATGATGCCGACCTCGCCGGGGTTGATGATCGGGGTGCCCGCATCGACGCCGAAGACACCGATGTTCGTGATCGTGATCGTGCCACCCTGCTGGTCGGCGGGGCTCGTCTTGCCGTCGCGCGCCGTGAGGGTCAGCTTCTCCAGCGCCCGGGCGAGCTCGCGCGTATTGAGATCCTGCGCGTCCTTGATGTTGGGGACGAGCAGGCCCCGCGGCGTCGCCGCCGCGATGCCGAGGTTCACGTAGTGCCGCACGCGGATCGACGCTCCGTCCTCGCCGTCGACCCACGCCGCGTTCACCATGGGGGTGCGGCGCACCGCCCAGATGACCGCGCGGGCCATGATGAGCAGCGGCGAGACCTTGACGTCGGCGAAGTCCGGTGAGGTCTTCAGCCGCTTCACGAGCTCCATCGTGCGCGAGGCGTCGACATCGACCCACACCGACACGTGCGGTGCGGAGTACGCACTGCTGGTCATCGCGCTCGCCGTCGCCTTGCGGACACCGCGCACCGGGATCGACTCCTCGCGGTCATCGGCCGCCGGCGCCTGCGGCTCGGGCGTCGCGGGGACGGATGCCGCGGCATCCGTCGCCGGAACGGGGATCGTCTCCTCCCGCACAGCACCCCACTCGGGCGTCTGGATGTTGCGGAAGACGCTCGCCTGCGACGCGTGCTTCATGACGTCGTCGCGCGTGACCTCGCCGGCCGCGCCGCTCGGCGTCACGTCGGCGAGGTCGACGCCGAGGTCGCGGGCGAGCTTGCGGATCGGGGGCTTGGCGACCACGCCGACCGACGCGCGAACCGGACGCTCGGCGGGCTTGCGGCGCCGGGACTGCACGTGGCCGGCACTTCCGTAGCCGACCAGGACCGAGCCGCCGCCGTCCGGCTCGTGCGGCTCACCGTGCTCGCTCTGACCGGCGGTCGCGGGAGGTGCGGCGGCATCGGCGCTCGCGATCGTGATGATCGCGGCGCCGACGTTCACGGTGGCGCCCTCGTCGGCCAGGAGATCGCCGACGACGCCGGCGAACGGCGAGGGGAGCTCGACGAGCGACTTCGCGGTCTCGATCTCGACCAGCACGTCGTTCACGGCGACGGTGTCACCGGGCGCGACCCGCCACGACACGATCTCGGCCTCGGTCAGGCCTTCGCCGACGTCGGGGAGAAGGAAGGTCTGGGTGCTCATGTTCGATCCTCTCGCACCTTCTTCGTACCGTGAGACTGCATCCGAGCGCCGAGACCTCGGGGATTCCCCTTGGTCTCGGCGTGCTGTTGCAGTTTCGCGGGGTAGGGCATCGGTCAGTACGCCAGGGTGCGGTCGACGGCCTCCAGAATGCGGTCCGCATCCGGGAGGTAGGCGCCCTCGAGCTTGGCCGGGGGGAACGGGGCGTCGAAGCCCGAGACCCGCAGCACGGGCGCCTCGAGTGCGTAGAACGCCTTCTCCATCACGGTCGCGGCGACCTCGGAGCCGACGGAGGCGAACCCGGGCGCCTCCTGCGCGTAGACCATGCGCCCCGTACGACGGACCGAGTCCAGGATCGGGCCGTAGTCGACCGGCGACAGCGAGCGCAGATCGATCACCTCGCACGACGTGCCCTCGGATTCGGCGAGTGCCGCGGCCTGCAGGAGCGTCGCCACCATCGCGCCGTGGCCGACGAGCGTGACGTCGGTGCCGCGGCGGACGAGCCGGCTCGCGTGCAGCGGCAGCGCGCGGGCGGTGGTGTCGACCTCGCCCTTCTGCCAATACCGGCTCTTGGGCTCGAGGAACACCACCGGGTCCTTCGACGCGATCGCATCCTGGATCATCCAGTACGCGTCGTTCGGGGTCGACGGGCTCACGACCCGGAGGCCGGGCGTGTGCGCGAAGTAGGCCTCGGGACTCTCCTGATGGTGCTCCACCGCGCCGATGTGCCCGCCGTACGGGATGCGGATCACGACGGGCATGCTCACAGCGCCCTCGTGGCGGTTCGTGATCTTCGCCAGCTGCGAGGTGATCTGATCGAACGCGGGGAAGACGAACCCGTCGAACTGGATCTCCACGACGGGGCGGAAGCCGCCCATCGCGAGACCGATCGCGGTGCCGACGATTCCGGATTCCGCGAGGGGGGTGTCCAGCACCCGCTGCTCGCCGAACTCGGCCTGCAGCCCTTCCGTGACGCGGAACACCCCGCCGAGCTTGCCGATGTCCTCGCCCATGAGCAGGACCCGGTCGTCCTCGCTCATCGCGCGGCGGAGCCCGGCGTTGAGCGCGCGGCTGAAGGGAAGGGTCTCGAGCTGCCCGGTCACGCGGCACCGCCCTCGAACGAGGACTCGTAGTCGGCGAGCCACGCCTTCTGCTGATCGATGAGCGGATGCTCCTCGCTGTACACGTGGTCGAACATGAGGTCGGTGGGGATGCCGCCGAGTTCGACCGTCCGGACGCGCGCGTCCTCCGCGACCGCGGCACCCTCCGCCTCGACCTCGGCGAAGAACGCGTCCGACGCGCCCCGTCCCCGCAGGTAGGCGCGCATCCGCGAGATCGGGTCACGGCGGGCCCACGATTCTTCCTCGTCCGAGGTGCGGTACTTCGTGGGGTCGTCGCTCGTGGTGTGCGCGCCCATGCGGTACGTCATCGCCTCGATCGCCCGCGGGCCGCCACCGGCACGAGCCTCGTCGAGGGCGACGCGGGTCACGGCGTAGCTTGCGAGCACGTCGTTGCCGTCGAGCTGCACGCTCGGGATGCCGTACCCCTCACCCCGGCGGTACAGCGGTGACCGCGACTGGGTCGCGACCGGCACCGAGATCGCCCACTGGTTGTTCTGCAGGAAGAACACCTCGGGGGTGCGGTAGCTCGCGGCGAACACCATCGCCTCGTGCACGTCGCCCTGGCTGGACGCGCCGTCGCCGTAGTAGACGATGACGGCTTCGTCGCGCTCGGGGTCGCCCGATCCCGACTTGCCGTCGAAGACGAGGCCCATCGCCAGGCCCGTCGCGTGCAGCGTCTGCGAGCCGAGCACGAGCGTATAGATGTGCGTGTTGCCGTTCTTCGGGTCGTACGGGTTCCACCCGCCGTGCGTGAGCCCGCGCATCACGCGGATGATGTCGACCGGATCCACGCCCCGGATCGTGCAGACGACGTGCTCGCGGTACGAGGGGAACAAGTGGTCCTGCGCGCGAGCCGCCCGGGCGGATCCGACCTGCGCCGCCTCCTGCCCGAAGCTCGGGGGCCAGAGCGCGAGCTGGCCCTGGCGCTGCAGGTTGGTCGCCTGCTGGTCGAAGGCCCGGATCACGGACATGTCACGGTAGAAGCCCTCGAGGTCGGCATCCGTCAGCGCGTCGATGATCTCGAGGTAGCGCTCGGCGGCCGGGGTCGGCGCGAGGGATCCGTCCGCGGCGAGGACGCGCACGAGATCGGGCGCTGCGGAATCCGGCACGGCGTTCTCGGGCACAGTCACCCTGCCTACGCTAGCCCGCGCCCCGAGTGGTCCTCTGGGAGGTCCTTCACAACGGATGCCGCGATCCATAGGACCTTCTCGACAGAGTCCTCTTCGCCCACACTGATCCGCAGACCGTCGCCGGCGAACGGGCGCACGATGAGACCCGCCGCGCTGAACGCCTCGGCGATCTCGAGCGTCTCGCGTCCGGCGGGGAGCCACACGAAGTTCCCCTGGGCGTCGGGGATCTTCCAGCCGATCGCGCGCAGGGCGGCGGCGAGACGGTCGCGGCGCTCCGCGAGCACGCGCACGCGCTGCAGGAGCTCCTCCTCGCGGTCGAGGCTCGCCAGCGCCGCCTCCTCCGCGTGCGCCGTGACCGAGAGCGGGATGCTCGTGCTGCGGGCGGCGTCGAGGATCCGCGGGTGGCCGATCGCATAGCCGACGCGGAGCCCGGCGAGCCCGAATGCCTTCGAGAAGGTTCGGAGCACCACGACGTTCGCCCGGCCTTCGCCGCCGAGCACCTTCAGCCCGTCCACGGAGTCCGGCCGCGTCACGAACTCCGCGTACGCCTCGTCGAGGATGATCAGGACATCGTCGGGAACGGCATCGGCGAACGCATCGAACTCGGCCTGTGTGACGATCGGGCCGGTCGGGTTGTTGGGGGTGCACACGATGATCGCGCGGGTGCGCCCGGTGACGGCCGCGGCCATCGCGGGCAGGTCATGCCGGGCATCCTCCGTGAGCGGCACCTGCACCGGCGTCGCACCGGCGACGATCGCGAGACCGGGGTAGGCCTCGAACGAGCGCCATGCGAAGACGATCTCGTCCCCCGGACCGGAGGTCGCGAGGATGAGCTGGGCGAGGATCGACACGCTGCCGGCGGCGATGTGCACCGCATCGTCGCCCACGCCGAAGCGCTCGGCGAGTCGGGCGCGCAGCCGGGAAGCGGTGGCGTCGGGATACCGGTTCAGCTCCGAGGCGGCATGCACGGCCTCGAGGACGCCGGGCAGCGGGTCGAAGGGGTTCTCGTTGCTGGAGAGCTTGAACGCGTCGGCCGCGGCCTGCTTTCCCTGCCTGTAGGCCGGGAGCGCGGCGATCTCGGGGCGGATCCGGACGGGGATCTCGGGGGCGTCGGTCACCCTGCCGATTGTAGGCCTGGCATCTCGTGGCCATCGTGGCAGACTGACCGCCATGGGTTTCCTCATCCGTGTCGTCGTCAACGCGTTCGCGATCTGGGTCGTCACCCTCATCCCGGCGCTTCAGGTCTCGGTGATCGCATTCCCGCCGGGCGAGACGCTGCAGTTCGTGATCACCCTGCTCGTAGTCGCGGCGATCTTCGCCCTGGTGAACACCGTGATCGGCACGGTGATAAAGATCCTGGCGTTCCCGATCTACATCCTCACGCTCGGTCTGATCGGCCTGATCATCAACGCGTTCCTGTTGTGGCTGACCGCGTGGATCACGGGCTTCTGGAGCTGGGGCCTGCGCGTCGAGGACTTCTGGTGGGGCGTCGTCGCGGCGATCATCATCTCGCTCATCAACTGGATCTTCGGCATCATCCTGCGCCCGAAGCGCCGGGACTGATCGCCGCCGGTCCCGGCTCCGGTGCCGGGACGGCCGGGACGCGCACGGCCGCGTACTCGATCACCTCGGCGGATGCCGCTCCCGCGAGCCCTGCGAAGACCTCGCGCACGGCATCCATCCGCGGATCCGCGGAGTCGTCGAGCAGCCGCGCCGTGTGCGCGTAGGTGTCGATCCCGTGGCCCGGGATCCCGAAGTCGTGCACGCCACCTGCGGGATCAGCGGTGCGTTCGGCGACGAAGCTCCCGGGTGCGCCGACGGGCGCGTTTCCGCCGCCGGCGAGCGCGGTCACGGGGTCGTCGCGGTGGCGGAGCGTCACGCTGAGCGTCCCGGCGTCGACATCCGCCTCGACCGGCGAGCCGAACGAGACGAGGGTCGCGGTGTCGTAGCCGCTCTCCACGGCCAGGTGTGCGGTCACCATGGCGCCCTGCGAGTGTCCGAACGCGTGCACGATGTCACCGGGGTGCGCACCGGCGTCGCGCAACGCCGCGAGCGTGGCGTCGTACGAAGCCGAGCGCTCTCCGCTGTAGAGCTCGACGTTCGACGCCATGTCGAACGGCTCCGTCGTGCCCGGGGCGATCGTGCGGGTTCCGGTCACGTAGACGGCGAACTGACGGGAGCCGTCCCCCATCTCGTAGCGCTCGACGCGGATGCGGCTCTGCCCCGACGGCATCCGTGCCGCCGCATCCGCGAGCGAGACCGGCGCATGCACGGGAGCGGGACGCGCGAGGGCCGACACGACGACGGGCTCCGCAGCACCACGGAGGCGTGCGGTGGACGCAACGGCGCCCGCCCGGGTCGCCCCGATGCCCTGGAGCACGGTCCAGGTGACCCCGGCGGCGACGGAGCCGAAACCGGGAGCCAACCACCACAGTGCACCCGGCGCCTGGCGGGCGAGCTCGGCCGGCCAGAAGGCACCGTGCGCGAGGACCTCCCGGCGAGCGGATCCATCCACGTCCGGGTCAGCTTGGAGCAGCCCGCCGATGCGCGCGTCGAGCTGAGCGACGCGGGCCGCATCGTCCGCGGCCGCCGCCACGGCGCGCTCCGCCCGCAGCTCGATGAGCTCGTACACGTCGGCGGCCAAGCGGAGCTCACGGACGATGCCGTTCCCCTGATCGACGGCGGCCGCGATGAGGCGGCGGGCGCCCTCGACGGTCTCCGCCGGACCCCAGATCGCCGTCGAAGCGTCCCACAGCGCCCGCCCCGCCGCCGCGACCGATGTCGCGATCTCGTCGAGGTCGGCGGCGAGGACGGCGAACGCGGCGCTCGCATCCCGGAGCGACACCGTGTCCACAGCAACCGGGCCTCCGCCGCGGATGTCGATGTCGTCGCTCACTCCAGTCCCGTCCAGACGCGGGACTCGATGCGCAGGCGCGCGCGGACCGTTTCGTCGCGCGCGGCGGCCACCTCGCTCGGCAGGACGGCCACGGCGCGGCGCCACGCGTCGGCGGCGGCGAAGAACCGGGTGGCGGCATCCGTCTGCCATCTCGTGCGCTCGGCCGCCTGCACGGCGCCGACCGCGATGGTGTCGAGCCGACGGACTGCGTCATCGAGGCGTCTCTCGGCGCTCGACAACGCCTCGAGAGCTCGGGCCCACGCGCCGGCGTCGGCCGCCGTCAGAGCTGCGTCGAAGGGGCTCGCCATGGAAGGAGTCTGACCGGCCTCGCGAGCCGCACACGCCGCGCTCGGCGCGATTGGGGAGAACGGGTGTCATGACCGCGTTGTGCAGGAACCGCCTCCCGGTCGCAGAATGGGTGGATGACCGTTCGCGCCGTGGAGCCTTTCCACGTCGTCTTCGTCTGCACCGGCAACATCTGCCGCTCGCCGATGGCGGAGGTCGTCTTCCGGTCGCTCGCCGACGCGGCCGGACTCAGCGATCGGGTGGCATCGACGAGCGCCGGCACCGGAGACTGGCACGTCGGCGAACGAGCCGATCAGCGCACGATCGACGCGCTCGACCGGCACGGCTACGACGGCACCAGGCACCGCGCGAAGCAGTTCACGCACGCGGATTTCGCGCGCAACGACCTCGTGGTCGCGCTCGACCGCAGCCATGAGCGCATTCTCCGCGGGTGGGCGAGGACGGATGCCGACGCCGACAAGATCGCGCTGCTCATGTCCTTCGAGCAGGGCGGACTCACCCTCGACGTGCCCGACCCCTACTACGCGGGCCCCGCCATGTTCGACGACGTGCTGGAGATGATCGAGCGCGGCAGCACCGCACTCTTCCGGCAGCTGGAGCCGGCGATCCGCCCCGTGAAGGGCTGACCGCCGGCTCTCGCGGCCTACTTCTCGACGCGGACCGTGACCGTCTCGGTGGTGGCGTTGCCGGCGGCGTCGGTCGCGCGGTAGGTGAAGGTGTACACCGAGCGGTGTGCGGCGATGACCGTGAACCGCGTGTCGCTCAGCTGCGTCACGGCCGCCTTGCGGTTTCCGGCCGCGACCGCCGAGACGAGCTCCACGCTCACATCGCCGGAGTCATCCGCCGCATCGACCGAGATCGTCACCTGGCGCGGCTTGCTGTTCGGCGGCCACACCGAATCCGGAGACGCGGTGAGCTCGAGCGTCGGGGGTGTCGTGTCGGGCAGCGTGAGGTCAAGGCCCACGACGACCGGGTCGTGGTCGCTCGAGCGGTACGCATCGGGCGCGTACAGCTCGGCGACCTGATCGGCCGATTTGAACTCGGTGTTGTAGTCGAGCACCGTCGGCTCGTCCGCGTTGATCAGCCAGTGCTCGGCACCGGTGACGTCCTCGGCGAGCGACGTGCCGGCCAACGCGTAATCGAGATACCCGAGCTGACCGTCGAAGACGTACGAGTACGCGTTCTCACCCTGGAACTGCGCGACCATGTCGGTGAAGCCCGCATCGCGGAGTGCGTCGATCGGGTCTTCCTTGTCGTACGAGTTCAGGTCGCCGATGATGAGCTCGCGGCCGGCGCCCTGACCGGTCGGGTCGCCCGAGAGCCAGTCCGCGAGCGCGGTCGCGGCCAGCGTGCGGGTGATGTTGCAGTTGCCCGCGCCGTCACCGAGGTCGGGGTCGCCCAGCGCGTTGCAGTCCGATCCCTTCGACTTGAAGTGGTTCACGACGACGGTGACCGGCTCGCTTCCCCCGACCTGCGTGAAGGTCTGCGCGAGCGCCGGCCGGTTGTTGTCTCGGAACCGCGGGTCGATCGCCGAGGTGAGCACCGCGACGTCGCCCTGCGGCTGCACGGCAGCAGGCTGGTAGATGAGCGCCGAGGTGATCGCGTCCGTGCCGACCACTCCGGTCGGGATGAACGCGTACGCGCCCGCGCCGGCGACGGCGTTGAGCGCATCCACGAGGGCGGCGACCGCCGTCCCGTTGTTCTCGATCTCGATGAGCCCGGTGATGTCCGCGTCGATCTGGGTGATCGCGCTGACGATCTTCGCCTGCTGGCGCTCGAACTCCGCCGCGGTGTTCGCACCGCGGTCGCCGAGGGTCGTGAAGTAGTTCAGCACGTTGAAGCTCGCGACCGTCACCTCGCCGCCGACCTCCGGCACGCCGCCGCGCGGGTTGGCGGCCGTGTACTCGGCGGCGCCGGTGGGCTGGATCGCCCATCCGCCGAAGCGGTAGTCCAGCACTCCGGTGATGCCGGTGAGCAGGTCGCCGCCGCGGAACGAGTTCGCCAGGGTGAATTCGGCGCCGTCGGGGTGGCGGAGAGGATCGGGGTTCTGCGCGCCCAGGCCGTCGTCGAGCGTGATGCGCTCGAGGGCGTTCTGCGCGGCGAGCGCGGTCGCCTCGGCCGAGCCGGGCTCGAACACCGCGGTCGGCTGCATCTGCCGCGTGAGGCCGACCTCGACGCTGCCGAACCGGCTGTACTCGAAGTACTCGAGGATCGACAGCGACTGCGGGAGCGTGACCGCCATGCCCTCGAGGGCCTCACGGGCGCCCGCGTCGGCCGGGAGGGTGAGCGCCGTGGGCGCCGGCAGCGCGGCGCCGGTCGCGCAGACCTCCACCCCGCCCACGGTGATCTCCGTGAGCGACCCGCCGGCGGAGGCGAATTCGCTCACCGTGCCGGCGACGTTCACCACGTCTCCCGTGGACACATCGGTGGCGGCACCGGGTGCATAGATGAAGACACCGTCGGACGTGGCGGGATCGCCGTCACCGGCATCCTGGATGAAGTACCCGGTGAGCCCGCCCGCGGACTGGAAGTCGCCGACGACGACGCCCTCCACACGGACGACCTGCCCGACCACGGGCGAGGTGTCGCCGCTGCCCTGCACGGAGCCGATCGTGACGGTCTCGGCGTCGCAGTCCGCGTCACCGGGCTGCGGGCCGGGGTCGACGAAGGTCGCATTCGCGCCGGAGGGGGTGTTCAGTGCCTCACCCGCGACGAGCGTGCCGGCGGAGCCCGGGATGCCGGCGAGGTCGAAGTCGTTGCGCACCCAGTCCGATGTGGCATCGGTGTCGGTGCCGTCCGGGATGCGCGAGGCGCCGCCGGGAGTGAAGGACAGCCCGTCGTAGCCCTGGGTGAGAGTGGTGCCGCCGTACGTGCGGTCGCCGGCGCCGCCGTCGTTCACGGCGATCGCGTCCACGACCGTGAGACCGAACGCCGCGTCGATCGTGCCGTCGTCGTCGGCGTCGAGATCGACGTTCAGCGCGGGGATCGCGCCGGTCACCAGCAGCAGGCTGAGCGTGCCGTTCTCCAGCGCGTTCGCGGGCAGCGAGGCGAGGGATCTGCCCGACGCGTCCGGAGCGGGGAAGGAGATGACCTCGTCGACGACGCCGAAGACGGGGGAATCGCCTTCGATCTCCAGCACGCGGTAGCCGGACAGGTCGGTGCCCGGCGGGGCGAGGAGTTCGACGTACTCGACGTCGGTGCCGGCGGTGCTGGCGGAGAACTCGTTGATCACGACTCCCCCGGTCGCCGCGGTGGCGGGCGCGGCGGCGAGGGATCCCGCGAGGGCGAGGACGAGGGCGGTGGATGCCGAGACAACGGTGGGACGGCGCACGAAGGCACTCCGATCGATGGGGGGATATCGGATACGCGCCCAGGCTACGTGCGACCGCCGACATGCGAAACCCCCTCTTCGCGGACCGTCGGGTGACCACCGGGTGAACACCGCCCGGGGCGTGCGGAGGCCCGCCCGGTAGGATCGCCTTTCGTGACCTCCCTCCCTCCGCAGCCGCTCAGCCCGCTCGACGGCCGGTACGCCGGTGCCGTGGGCGCCCTCTCCGAGTACCTCTCCGAGGCGGGCCTGAACCGGGCCCGCGTCGAGGTCGAGGTCGAGTGGCTCATCGCGCTCACGGACCGCTCGCTGTTCGGCACGTCCCCGCTGACGGATGCCGAGAAGGAGAGCCTGCGTGGGCTCTACCGCGACTTCGGGCAGGCCGAGATCGACTGGCTCGCCGAGAAGGAAGCTGTCACGCGCCACGACGTGAAGGCCGTCGAATACCTCGTCCGCGACCGGCTGTCCGCCCTCGGACTCGACGGGATCGCCGAGCTCACGCACTTCGCGTGCACGAGCGAGGACATCAACTCCGCCTCCTACGCCCTGACGGTCCAGCGTGCCGTGACCCGGGTGTGGCTGCCGAAGCTGCAGGGTGTGATCGACACGCTCCGTCGCCTGGCCGAGCAGCACCGCGACGCCGCGATGCTCTCCCGCACGCACGGCCAGCCCGCGACTCCGACCACGATGGGCAAGGAGCTCGCGGTCTTCGTCTGGCGCCTCGAGCGCGTCGCGGCGCAGGTGGCGGCATCCGAGTATCTGGCGAAGTTCTCCGGGGCCACCGGAACATGGTCGGCGCACCTGTCCGCCGAGCCCGACGTCGACTGGCCCGAGCTGTCGCGCCGCTTCATCGAGGGCCTCGGCATCGGATTCAACGTCCTGACCACCCAGATCGAATCGCACGATTGGCAGGTGGAGCTCTACGACCGCGTGCGCCATGCGGGCGGCATCCTGCACAACCTCGCGACGGATGTGTGGACCTACATCTCCCTCGGCTACTTCTCGCAGATCCCGGTCGCCGGCGCCACCGGATCCTCGACGATGCCGCACAAGATCAACCCGATCCGCTTCGAGAACGCCGAGGCCAACCTCGAGATCTCGGGCGGGCTGCTCGCGACGCTCGCCGCGACGCTCGTGACCTCGCGCCTGCAGCGCGACCTCACCGACTCCACGACGCAGCGCAACATCGGCGTGGGCCTGGGCCACTCGCTCCTCGCCCTGGACAACCTCCAGCGCGGCCTCGGCGAGATCGCCCTCGCGCAGCCGGTGCTGGATGCCGACCTCGACGGCAACTGGGAGGTGCTCGCCGAAGCGATCCAGACCGTCGTCCGCGCCGAGATCGCCGCCGGCCGCTCGCAGATCACCGACCCGTACGCGCTGCTGAAGGACCTCACGCGCGGCCGCCGTGTCGGCGGGCCGGAGCTCGCGGAATTCGTCCGGGGCCTCGACATCGGGGATGCCGCGAAGGAGCGCCTGCTCGCGCTGACCCCCGCGACCTATACGGGCCTGGCCTCGGCGCTGGTCGACGAGGTCGCAGCGCGCTGAGGCCGGGCCGGGCTCGCGAGGCGGACGGGCGACTCAGCGCTTCGTCGAACCTGCGGCGTCCGGGCCCGTGCCGTCGGCCGGCTTGTCCTTCGGCAGCAGCACCGGAGTGTCGATCTGCTTCTTCACCTGCGCCGGGTCCACCGCCAGGAGCATGAGGGCGACCATCACGAGCACGACGATGAACGTGATGCCGGCGACGATCAGGGCGAGCTGAAGCGCGGCGGGCGCCTGCTCGGGGCCGCGCTGCTGGAAGAAGCCCATCGAGACCAGCGTGACGATCCCGGCGAACAGCGCCGAGCCGAACGCGAGGCCGAGCAGCTGGACGGGCTTCATGAGGTCGCGGCGGGTGGGCTTGTCGTCGGTCATGCCGAGCCCCTCTCGTGTTCGGGGGCGGGAAGCGGCTCGGCGTCCACGGCATCGACCGCGCGGCGCGGGGAGAGTCCCGCGATCGCGAGGTACACGGCGAGGATCGCCGCGTAGCCGCCGAACAGGCCGACCCCGATGATGATCGCGGTGAGCGTGAACGTCTGATCGGCTTCGGTGATCGTGTACTGCAGTGCCGGGAATCCGGGCACGAACATGAGCGCGACGCCGAGGACGAGGGTCAGGATGCCGACCGTCATGCCGTCGCGGGATGCCGTGCGGGCGGCAGCCGTCTTCGGCAGAGCCTTCGCCTCCCGCAGGCCGCGCGCACCGACGATCGCCTCGATCAACCCGGTCAGCAGCGCCCAGGAGATGAGGATCACGAAGAACATCGCGTCGGTGCGCAACTGCGCGACGCCGGCCGCGAGGCCCGCGATGACCGAGAGCGAACCGGCCGCCACCGACGGCCAGCGCGTGTCGACCGTGTAGACGAGCCAGCCGGCCGCGATGAGGACGAGGCCTGTCGCGAGCGCGAAGCCGCTGAAGATCGACAGGCCGATCACGGCGGAGTGGTCGGAGGAGAAGGTCACCATGATCGCCGCGATCGCCGCGAACGCCGCACGTGCGAGCTGCACGTGGCGCAGTTCGAAACTGCGGGTGGCGGACGGTTTCGTCACGGGATCTCCTGCTGCGGAGCGGGTGTGGGAACGCCGTCCAGTCTACGGCGTGCGCTGCACCCGGCAGCCGGTGCCGGCGGCGTCAGGTCCGGCGGGCGCCGTCGGCGGCACGGGCGCCCGCGGTGCCGTCCACGACGATGTCCGCGCGCGCGGCTGTGCCGTCGGCGGCGAAGAACGCGGCCTCTTCCGGCATCCACCGCTCCCACAGGTGACGGTGGCTCTCTCCGTCGCGGGCGATGCCGCGCCTCATCCGCTCATCGGCGGGCGCGTCGACCCACACCCGCACCGCGAGCCGGTCCGCGATCGCGCGACGCGTGCACGTCACGCCCTCGAAGATCACGAACGGCGCCGGCTCGACGCTCTTCCATCCGGCGAGGCCGTCGCCGAACTCGTCGCCCTGCCAGTCGCGCACCCGATAACGCGCCGTGCGGCCGGCCCGGAGCGGTTCGACGACCTCGGCGGCGAATCTCGGCCACCAGCCCGCGAAGTTCCCCCACGAGACGAAGTCGTCGATCTCGACGATCGGGGCGTCCAGTTCGCGCGCGACCGCGCGCGCGATGGTGGACTTGCCCGCGCCGGACGGCCCGTCGATCCCGATGAGCCGCACGCCCTCGAGGTCCGACGTGCGCGCCGCATGGGTGATCGCGGCGACGATGTCGTGGTCGGGCATCGGACCATCCTGCCAGGCCGGGCCGCATGTGCCGGTGCGGGCATATGGTGAGCATCATGCACGCACACGAGGTGATCGTCGTCGGTGCCGGGCTCGCGGGGCTTCGCTGCGCGGTCCGGCTCGCCGCCGCGGGCGTCGACGTCGTGGTGCTCGAGCGGTCCGACGACGTGGGCGGTCGGCAGCGCACCGACCGCGTCGACGGCTTCCTGCTCGACCGCGGCTTCCAGGTGCTGAACCCCGCCTATCCGGCGGTCCGGCGCTGGGTCGACGTCGATGCGCTGGAGATGCGGTCCTTCCCGGTCGGGGTGCGCGTGCGCCGCGCGCACGGGGTGACTGAGCTGCACCACCCTCTGCGCCATCCCGGGCGCGTGGTGCCGACCCTGCGCAGTGGCCTGGTGAGCGTGCCGGATGCCGCCGCCCTGGCCCGCTGGATCACCCCGGTGCTGCTGCGCCCGCGTTCGGCGCTCCGCGGGACAGATAGGTCGCTGCGCGAGGGGTGGGACCGCGCGGGGCTCCGCGGAGCGCTGCGCGCAGAAGTGCTCGAGCCGTTCCTCGCGGGTGTCCTCGCGGACGACTCCGGCGCGACGTCGGACGCGTTCGCGCAGCTCCTGGTGCGGATGTTCGTCCTCGGCCGGCCCGGAGTACCGGCTCGGGGGATCCGCGCTCTGCCGGATCAGCTCGCCGAGGCCGTGCGGGCGGCGGGGGGCGGCATCCGCCTCGATCGCCGGGTGGACGGCGTCCGAGCCCAGCCGGGCGGTGTCGAGGTGTCGGTGGACGGCGGGGACCCTCGCACGGCCCGGGCAGTCGTCGTCGCGGTGGGGCCGGATGCCGTGTCCGACCTGCTCGACGTGCCGCGGCCGCGGACCCGCGGCCTGCAGACGTGGTGGTTCGCAGCGGAGGCGCCGCCCTCGGCATCCGCTCTCCTCAGTGTCGACGGGGTACGGTCCGGGCCTGTCGTGAACACGGTGGTGATGACCCGCACTGCGCCGTCGTATGCGCCGACCGGCATGCACCTGATCGAGGCGACCTGCCTGATGCCCGGCGCGACCGAGCCGGAAGTGCGCCGGCACCTCGCGTTCATCTGGGGGCGGAGCGTCGCCGACTGGCGGCTGCTGCGCCGGGACGACATCCCCGACGCCCTGCCCGCGCAGGATCCGCCGCTGCGGGTGACTTCGCCGGCCCGCCTCGCCCCGGGTGTCTTCGTGGCCGGCGACCACCGGGACACCGCGTCGATCCAGGGCGCCCTCGTCTCGGGCGACCGGGTCGCGCGCCGAGTGCTCGCCGCGCTCCGCGCCTGACTGCTCCCCGCGAGAGGGCACTTTTGTAGGGCAACACGCCGTGCGAGAGGTGCATTCGTGCCCTCTCGCGCGCGGCAGGGGGCTACATCTGGTCGGCGACGATCGCGCCGACGGCCATCACTGCGGCGACCGGCCCGCACGAGGGCGCGACGGGGAGCACGGACGCGTCGGCGATGCGCAGACCCGGCACACCCCGGACCCGCCCGGCGCCGTCCACGACCGCAAGCGGGTCGTCCGCGGAGCCCATCGGCGCGGTACCGCACGTGTGCGCGGCGCTGCCCAGGTGCCGGACGATCCAGGCGTCCAGCAGAGCATCGTCGTCCAGAGTGGCCGGATCGAGGTCGGCGAGCTCCTCCACGAGATCGGCGAACGCCGGCGCGGCGAGGATCCCAGCCGCGCGGCGCACTCCGAATCGCAGCGCGGCCCGATCAGCCTCGTCCTCGAGGTAGTGGTACGCGATCGCGGGTGCGGCGAGCGGGTGAGCGGATGCCGGACGCACCGTCCCGCGCGAGCGGGGGCGCTGCAGCCCGACGATGAGCCCGAGCGTGCGGGCATCCGGCTCGGGAGCGGGCGGCTGCGTGCAGGCGAGGATCTCGAGCGCGTCCCCCGCGCCCCCGTCCGCGCCGATCCGCAGCGCGACCGGGAACGCTCCGTGCTCGTCCTCGGGACGCGGGCCTGGAACGGGGGCGCCGGGGCGCGGCATCCACTCGACCCACACCGTGGGGTGATCGCTGAACCCGGTGCCCACACCCGGCAGGTCGACCACCGGGTCGACCTGCAGCATTCCGGCGGGACCGAGGCCGGACGCGAGCAGCAGGCGCGCCGTGCCGAAGGCGCCCGCGCACAGCACGACCTCATCGGCGTCGATCACCGACCGCTCGCCGTCGGCGTCCGCGACCTCGACGCCGACCGCGCGGCCGTCCGCGAACACGACCCGCAGAACCCGGCAGTCGCTGCGCACGTGCACGCGGTCATCGAGGAAGGCCTCGGCCGCCGTCCGGGGGGCACCGCCGACGACCGTGGTCGGCACAGCCACTGCGCTCCCGCCCGCCGCATCGGCGAACGCACGCGCGACCGGGTGCGTCGCCGGCGACGGGTGGGCCTGCATCCGGTCGCCGAGGTCCCGCATCACCGCCCGCACCCGATCGGGATCCCATGCGTCGCCGCCCGCGACTTGCCACGCCTCCAGGTCGACAGCATCGGGAAGCAGCCAGTACCCGCCGTTGACCACGGACGACCCGCCGACCGCGCGCCCGGGCCGCGCCCGGCCCGCGATGTCGTCGGTGAGTCGCGCAGGCAGCGCCCAGGTCTCGGGGTGCGCGACCGCGGCGTCGAGCGCCCGGTCGGCGCGTCCCGCCGTCACGGGTCGGCCCGCCTCGATCAGCGTGACGTCGTAGCGATCGGCGATCCGCGCCGCCAGCACACACCCTGCACTGCCGGCACCGACCACGACCACGCGCGGCAGTTCAGCATCCACCGTGCCATGATGCCCGATCGGGGCGACTCCGACCGACCGCGACGCCCGCGCGCGCCGTGCGAGGATGACCGGATGCGAGCCGTCCGCTTCTCGGCCTTCACCGAGACCCCCGTCGTCGTCGAGGTCGCCGACCCCACGCCTCCCGCGCACGGGGCGGTGATCCGCGTGACGGCGACGGGCGTGTGCCGCAGCGACTGGCACGCCTGGCAGGGGCACGACTTGACGGTCGCCCTCCCCCATACTCCGGGACACGAATACGTCGGCGTCGTCGAGTCCGTCGGCGCGGACGTCCGGGACTGGGCTCCGGGCGCGCGCGTCACCGCGCCGTTCGTGAACGCGTGCGGCACGTGCCCGACCTGCCTCGAGGGCCGTCAGAGCATCTGTCCGCGGCAGACCCAGGCGGGTTTCGACCGCGACGGCTCCTTCGCCGAACGCGTCGTCGTGCATCACGCCGACATCAACCTCGTCGCGGTGCCGGATGAGATCGACGACGCGACCGCCGCAGGACTCGGCTGTCGCTTCGCCACCGCCTACCGCGCGGTGTCGAACCGCGCGCGCGTGGCGCCCGGCGAGGAGGTCGTGGTCTTCGGATGCGGCGGCGTCGGTCTCGCGGCGATCCTCGTCGCCCGCGCCCGCGGCGCACGTGTCGTCGCGGTCGACGTGTCTCCGGCGGCGCTCGAGCTCGCCGGGCGCCTCGGAGCGGCGGAGCTCCTGCAGGCCGCAGCACCCGGCCTCGACGAGCGCCTCCGCTCGGCGACCTCGGGCGGCGCCCACGTCGTGATCGAGGCGATCGGCCGCGCCGAGCTCGTGCGGCACGGGCTCGGCTGCCTGCGCCCCGGCGGCCGGCACGTCCAGGTCGGGCTCCTCGCAGGCCCCGATGCCGACCCTTCGGTCGACCTCGGCCGCATCCTGGCGCTCGAACTCGAACTGCTCGGCAGCCACGGCATGTCCGCGCACGAGTACCCGGCGATGCTCGATGAGATCGCGCGCGGCATCCTCGATCCTGCCGCCCTTCTTGGGCGCACGATCACCCTCGATGAGGCCCCCGCCGCGCTCGTCGCGATGTCCGCGCCGTCGACCGCAGCGGGTACGACGGTGATCGTGCTCTAGGCCTCCAGCAGCGCCTTCATCCGCTCCAGCCCGGTCGCGAGGTTGTTGCGCACGCCCTCGCCGATCACCGGTTCGAACAGCCGCATCATCCCCGACGGGGTCGCCTCGATCGTCGCCGTCAGCAGCGTCGTCTGTTCGGACGCCGCCAGCTGGAGCACCAGCGACGTCTCCAGCGGCCCCTCGGTGCTCACGAAGGACATGAGCCGCGGCGGCTCGTACGCCGTGACGCGCCAGTGGAACTCCACCTCCCGTCCCATCGCCCGCAGCTGCGAGCGCAGCGTGCTGCCGGCGCGCAGCGGAGGATCCGAGGTCAGTTCCTCCGACACGACGGTCTCGTCCCATCGCGGCCGGTTGGTGGGCTCGGCGATGAAGGCGAACACCCCTTCGGCGGGGTGGGCGATCTGCACGGTCTCGACGACGGTGATCATCGGTGTCCTTTCGAGGTCGGGACGATGACGGGCGCGGCGAAGCTCGTGAGGAATCCCGGGTGCCGGGCCGGCATCGCCAGCACCGAATCGGGTGCCCTGCCGGCGAGTTCGCCGAACCCGGCGTCGAACACGAGGTCGTCGGAGAGAGCGAGGAGGTCGGCATCCACGAGAGGCCACGCCGGGTGCTCGTTCGCCGCCCACCGCGTGCGACCGAGGTGCGTCTCGTGGAAGCCCCAGCGGGCGGTCAGAAAGCGCGAGAGCGGGGTGTCGACAGGGGTGTCACCCACCCGGACGGCGATGCGGGTGCCGGGGCCGGTCGCGCGCCCGTCGACGCGGCGACGGCGCGACCGGTACTCGATCACGTCATCGCTCGCACGCACGCCGATGCGCGCCCAGCGGTACGGCAGGCCGAACAGGACACGCGCCGCCAGCACGGGGAGCAGGTGCTCGGCCTCGAGCGTGCGGAAGACGACACTCCGTCGCCCGGCATCATCGATGCCGTACGTGCGGACGTTGATCTCGGCGAACGTGCCGAGCAGTGGCACGGGAGGGAGCGGCAGGAAACGGAAGTCCGACAGCACGAACGGCACGAGCCCGACCCACGCGGACCCGTCGAACGTGTCCGGGCGCACCCCGTGCGGCAGCATCCTCTCCACCGTCTCCGGCGGCACGCGCCAGTGCACGAACACCGCGCCGCTCCACCGCTGCGCGATCACCGCACGCCCGGCCAGGGCCGGGGCGTCCGAGCTGAGCGTCATCGCCGTCACCCGACCAGCACCGCGGCGGCCAGGACGAGTGGCGCGAGCGGAATCGTGAGGGCCAGCATCCGGTCGACGCGCCCGCCGACCTCGGGCGAGCGCTCGCCCCGTCCGAGGGCCCACACCCCCACCCACACCGCCGCGATCGCGAGCAGGGCCGCGATCGTGATGATCCGGGTCGGGATGCCGACCCCCACGCCGACGATCGTCCCGCCGATCTGCGCGAACGCGATCACGCCCCACGGCACCACGGCGACGGCGGACCCGAAGCCGAAGGCCCAGAGGCCCGCGCGTCCGGTCGCGGTCCGCCGGTCGTGCAGCGACAGCAAGAGCCCACCGGTCGCGCCGAGTGCGTAGAGCGGCACGAGCGAGGTCACCTCGGTGATGCCGTTGAGCTGAGCGACCAGGAACGTGACGACGCCGCCCACCTGCGAGTACTCGATCCAGCGGGACGCGTGGTGGTCGGCATCCCTCGCCCGCCCGCGTCGGATGCGGACCGTCGGGACGAGCGAGAGCAGCCGCATCGCCGCGAGGAAGAGCAGGAGGACGGCGACGGCGACGGGCAGCTGGACGTCGGCGACCGGGACCGATGCCCCGGCGAGCGCGAGATCCGCGAACGAGCGCACCGGCGCTTCGCGCGGGCGGGCGAACGTCGCGGTCACCGGAAGCGCGAGCCAGGGCTTCCCCTGTCCGACGACGAGCACGACGACGGCGGTGGTCCCGAGCACGACGGCGGTCACGGCGTCCGTGCGGACCGTGCGGGTCATCCGGCCTCCTCGTGCGCGGCGTGGGTTTCGAGCGTACCCAGACTGCCGGTCGCCCGGGTCAGCGCGCGCGGCCGTGCACAACTCCTCGGATTCCGACGCGGAAGGGGCTGGACAGCCGGAATCCACCCGGATCGGCCGAGATCAGAGGAGTTGTGCACACGCGGGTTGGGTCAGCCGGCGGCGTCCTCGGCGACCGGAGCCCGGTGCGCCACCCGTACGGCGGCGATGCGGCGCCGATCCAGCTCGGTGACCTGGATCGTCCCGCCCTCGACCTCGATCGTGTCGCCGACGACGGCGAGCCGTCCGAGCTGCTCCACGACGAAGCCCGCGATCGTGTCGGACGCGCCGCGCGGCAGCTGGAGGCCGGTGAGCTCTTCGAAGTCCTGCAGGTTCAACCGTCCGTCCACCTCGCCGCCGGAGGTCGCCGGGTCGGCGGCGGTGTCGTACTCGTCGAAGATCTCGCCCACCACCTCCTCCACGAGGTCCTCGAGCGTCACGATGCCGTCGGTGCCGCCGTATTCGTCGACGACGACGGCGATCTGATGTCCGCCGGCGCGCAGGCGGGTCAGCGTGGGCAGCACGCGCGCGGTCGCCGGCACGTACGCGATCGGCCGCGCGATCCGCTGGATCGGCGCGCCCGGGTCGTCCGCTTCGAACAGATCGCGCACGTGGACGAAACCGGTGATGTCGTCGATCGAGCGATCCGACACCGGGAACCGCGAGAACGGCAGATCGCGCACCTGCACCAGGGCGTCGGCGATCGTCGCGGTCTCGTCGAGCGCCACGACCTCCGGGCGCGGTCGCATGACCTCGCTGATCTGACGGCCGCGGAGGGACAGGACGTCGTCGAGGATGCGGCGCTCGTCCTCCGGAAGACCCTGGTGGCTCGCGACGATGTCGCGGATCTCCTCGTCGCTCATCTCGTCGGCGGTCTTGTGCGGATCGCCGCCGAGCAGGCGCACGAGCGCGTTTGTCGACACCGACAGCAGCCAGATGACCGGCTTCATGACGGTGGCGAAGCCGTCGAGCACCGGCGCGATCGCGTACGCGAACTGCGCGTTGCGCTGGATCGCGAGGCGCTTGGGGACGAGCTCGCCGAGCACGAGCGAGAGGTAGGCGATCACCAGGGTGAGCACGAGGGTCGCGAGGGTCAGCGCCAGCGGCTCCGCGGCGCCGAGCCAGACGAACAGCGGCGCGACGGACGGCGCGATCGAGGTCGCGCCGTACGCCGCCGAGGCGAACCCGGCGACGGTCACGCCGATCTGCACCGCCGAGAGGAAGGTGTTGGGGTTGCGGGCCAGATCCGCGACCTTCCGGCCCCGGCGACCGCGGGCCGAGATCGCGTTGATCTGGCTCTCGCGCAGCGTCACGAGGGCCATCTCGGTCGCGGCGAAGACGCCGCCGATCAGGACGAACAGGATCACCAGGCCGATGTTCCACAGCAGGTCGGCGGTCATCGGCCATGCTCCGATCCGGTGGTGCCGGGGGTCATCCCGGCACCGGGTCTATCGGGGTCGGCGGACGCGTCGGTTCGGCGCGCGGTGTTCACGGGGTCTCCTTGGTCGGTGAACGAGGTGGGTGGGGAAGGGATGCAGAACTCCACGGATCCGGTAGCGTCGGCGCCGATCTGCGGCGCGATCCGGCCCGGACGGCTCGAATCCGTGGAGTTCTGCAGACGGCTAGCGCGGGTCGCGCGCTTCGGCGATCTGCTCGGTGACCTCTTCGGGCTCGCGGATGCGGTCCTTGCGGGTCTTGATCAGGCTCGCGACGGTTGCGACGGCGATCGTGCCGGCGATGAACAGCAGCGAAACCCAGATCGGGATCTCGGGGATGACCTTCCAGGGCTCCCCTCCGTTGATGAATGGCAGCTCGTTCTTGTGCAGCGCGTGGATGAGCAGCTTCACGCCGATGAAGGCGAGGATGACCGCGAGTCCCTGTGCGAGGTACACGAGGCGCTCGAGCAGCCCGCCGATGAGGAAGAACAGCTGGCGCAGCCCCATGAGAGCGAAGGCGTTCGCGGTGAACACGATGTACGCCTCGTTCGTGAGTCCGTAGATCGCGGGGATCGAGTCGACGGCGAAGATCAGGTCGACGAAGCCGATCGCGACGATCACGAGGAGCATCGGCGTGACGAAGCGGCGGCCGTCCT
>JASBUD010000028.1 GCA_030148105.1 Microbacterium sp.
ATTCGCGTTTCTTGACGCAGCGGCATCCTCGAGCAGGTCGAGCGTCACGCGGACACACCGCCGACGAGCGCCCAGACGAGGAATGTGAGGAGGAATCCGACGATGCCGAGGATCGTCGTCAGCACCGTCCAGCTCCGCAGACCATCCGCGACGCTCAGGCCGAGATAGCGCGTGACCACCCAGAACCCCGAGTCGTTGACGTGGGACAGACCGAGGGCGCCGAAGGCGATGGCCAGCGTGATGACGACCACCTGGATCGGGCTGTATCCGCCCGAGAGGACGGCCTCGGAGAGGAGACCGGCCGTGGTGAGGATCGCGACCGTCGCCGAGCCCTGGGCGGCGCGCAGCGAGAGGGACACGAGGAACGCCAGGACGATGATCGGAAGCCCCGTGGCCAGGAGGGTGTCGGCGAGCGCCTTGCCGATCCCCGACTCGGTGAGGATGCGGGCGAACGCGCCGCCCGCTCCGGTCACGAGGATCACGATCGCCGCGGGCGGGAGGGCCGACTCGAAGACCTCGGAGATGTGGGCGCTCGACCAGCCGCGCCGGACGCCGAGGAAGAAGCCGGCGAGCAGGACGGTGACCAGTAGCGCGAAGATCGGGGCGCCGATGAACCCGAGGACGTCGCGCGCGGGGGATCCCACCGGAAGGACGGTCGCCGCCGTCGTGCCGAGGCCGATCATCACCAGCGGGGTCAGGATCAGCGTCAGGATCATCGCGGCCGACGGCGGGGCCTCGGTGCGGGTGAGCGTTCCGGTCATGGTCGTGCCGGGGCCGACGCCGCCGATGCCGGTGTCATCGCCGCCGCCGAAGTCCTCGAACATGACCTTCGTGGAGGCCAGCATCGGGAACTCGCGCCGATTGATCCACTTCGAGACGAAGTGCGAGAGGACGCCCAGCGGAATGGCGATCGCGATGCCGAGAAGGGTCAGCATGCCCACGTCGGCGCCGAGCAGCGATGCACCGCCCACGATGCCGGGGTGCGGCGGCACGGCGACGTGCACCGCGAGCATCACACCGGCGATCGGCAGGCCGAACTTGACCGGATTGAGTCCCGCCGCGTGGCTGAAGCCGTAGATGATCGGCACGAGGATGATGAACCCGACGTCGAAGAAGACCGGGATCGCCAGCACGAGTGCCGCTGCGGTGAGCGCCCCCGAGACGCGGCGCGGACCCAGGAGCTTGGTGAACCGGCCCGAGAGGCTCGTGGCTCCCCCGGAGAGCTCGATGATCCGGCCGAGCATCGAGCCGAGCGCCACCAGGATCGCGACCGATCCGAGCGTGCCGCCCATACCCGCGATGATCGCCGGGATGATGCCGAGCTTCTCCGGAGTGTCCTCTGTCGCGGGGATCGTCGCAAGCGGGATGCCGGCGGCGAGGCCGACGAGGATGCTCGTGATCAGCAGGGCGAGGAAGGCATTGACCTTCAGTTTGACGATCAGCAGGAGCAGAAGCAGGATGCCTCCGACTCCGATGGCGAGCAGGACGGGAGTGGACATGAACGTGTCTCCTTCGACGTGTTTCGTGGTGGGGGGTGTCAGGCGTTGCGACGGGTGGGGGCGATCACCTTGATGACAGCCGAGTCGTCGTGGGCGGCGAGGCCCTGCGCTTCGCCGATCAGGTAGAGCTGCTCGGCCGCGGCTGCGAGCGGGGTCGCGAGGTGGGCTGTGCGGGCCGCCTTCGTGACGATCCCCATGTCCTTGACAAAGATGTCGAGGCGGCTGAGCACCTCCGCGCCATCGGCGTCGTAGGCCTGCAGCGCACGGGGTCCGCGATTGGCCAGCATGAAGGACGCGGCCGCTCCCGCTCCCAGCGCCTCCAAGGTGCGCTCGGTGTCCAGGCCCAGTGCATCGGCGAGAGCGAGCGCCTCGGCCGCCGCGGCGATGTGCACGCCGCACAGCAGCTGGTTCACCGTCTTGAGCGCCTGGCCGTCGCCGGGACGGTCGCCCACGACGGTGAGGGTCGAAGCCAGCCGCTCCAGGATCGGCGCGGCCTTCGCTCGCGCCGCCGGGGTGGCCCCCACGACGATCAGCAGATCGCCCGCACCGGCGCGCGCCGGCCCGCCGCTGAGCGGAGCGTCGACGAGCTCGATGTCGGACTCCCCCATGCGCGCGACGACGTCGGCGAGCCCGTCCGTCCCGACCGTGCTGGTGAGAATGACGATCGATCCCCGCGCCAGGCTCGGCGCGATGCCGTTCTCACCGAACAGCACGTCGGAGAGCTGGGCGGAGTCCCGCACGGCGAGAAGCACCGCGTCCGCCGCGGAGACGGCCTCGACGGCGGACGCGCAGCGCACGATGCCGGCTCCCTCGGCGAGGTCGAGCCGGGAGGGGTTGATGTCGAACCCGCGGACGGGCAGGTCTTCCGCGAGCCGGGTGGCCATGGGAAGACCCATGGCACCGAGCCCGAGGACGGCGACGGTCGGAGTGGTCATCAGGGTGCCTTTCGTGTTGCTCAGCGCTGAGCGGCCGAGTGGGATGCGGGGGCGGAGAGCTTCTCGACTGCTTCGGTGAGCGTGGTGTCGGAACCGACGTTGCCGGCGAAGACGACGTACGGGATGCCCGTGGCGGGTCCCTCGGCGGGCTCCCACACCGAGACGATTCCCGGGAAGAGCGATCCGCGGACGATCGCGCGGCGGATGGACAGACCGCGACTCGCGACGTCACTCGAGGTGATGCCGCCTTTCGCGATCACGAAACGTGGCGGACGCGCGGCGAGCGTGCGGCTCACGACGGCGACGAGGGCGTCCGAGACACGGCGCGAGATCGCGAGGCTCTCGTCGGGATCCTCCGTCCGGATGAGGGTGCGACTGGAGTGCACGATGACATCACCGTCCGCGAGGGACGAGACGACCCGGTCGACGGCGGCCTCGAGCGTCGCGGCGACGGTCGAATCGTCGAGGATGGACGGCACGTCGAGCTCGACGACGGCGGCATCGGGCCGGCGCGTCGTCAGATCGGCGAGCTGGCGACTCGTGAGACCCACGTGGGATCCGACGACGATGAGTCCCCCGCGGGTCGTCGATTCAGCGGCATCCGCGTCATCGATCTCGAGCGGGCTGCGCTGGGGCTGTCCGATGCGCGCCCGCACGAAGGGCGGACCGACACGGTAGACGAAGCTGCGTCCGCCCGCTTCGGCGAGTTCGAGGCCGAGCGCGAGCTGTCGCATGTCGTCTTCCACCACGACGTCGGCGGCGAACACCGAGCCGGGGGCGGCCGAACACAGCGTCTCGGCGATGCGCTCGGCTCCCGCCCTGATCGTGTCGAGCGTGAGTTCGACGACCTGCGCCGCGGCGATCCCGCCCCGGCTCTTCTCTTCGACCCAGTCCGCGAGCCGCGAGGAACGGTATCCGAAGGTGGAGTCTTGCGCGAATTCCGTCTGCCCGATCGGTGTGAACTCGACGCCGTCGGTCATCCCGTGCACGCCGCCGATCGTGATCCGGCCGGCATCGGGGAACGCGGGGACGAGCACGACACCGTCGACGGCGGGCTCACCGAGCCCGTCGAGCGTCGCGACGATGACGTCGGGCTCGAGGGGGAAGTGTCCGCGGAGGGTCGAGTCGCTCCGGCTGGTGAAGACGGGGCGGATGCCGCGGGCACGCGTCGCGGCCACCGCAGCCGTCACGACCTCACGGTTGATGCGGGCAGCCGTCTCGGCGTCGAAGCTGCGGGTGTTCGTCAGCACGTAGACCGCCGGCGCGCCGGTGTCCAGAGCCCAGTCGAGGTCCTCGACCGCCCACTGGGTGAGCACCGGCAGATCGGCGACCGACTGCGTTCCGGTGGGGTCATCGTCGAGAACGATGTGAACGCGAAGCGAGTGGCGCACGCGGTCGGCGATCACCGCAGGGTTCACCGGCTGCGACACCGGGTACGGGCTCAACAGCGCATCCAGCTTCATGACAACTCCATCGTCGATCAACGTCTTCGTTAGGTACCTGCTGTCAGGTGTCATACAGGTTGACAGATGCGACGCGTGGTGTCAACAGGAGGCGCTCAGTCGCTCTCGGCGAGCACGTAGGTGTGCAGGTCCTGGAGGGTCTGCTGCATGTGGTGCTCCATCGCTGCACGCGCGCGCACGGCGTCCCCCTCCCGAAGCGCGGCGAGAACGGCGGCATGCTCGTCGATCGCGTGCCGCTGGATTTCGGGGACGCGCGAGGTCTGCGCGCGACGCTCGCCCAGCACGCGGGTGAGCGGCTCGAACAGCGCGGCGAGGAACACGTTCCCCGAGCCGCGCAGGATCAGATCGTGGAACCGGAGGTCCGCTTCGACGAACGCATCGACGTCGCCCGTGCCGCTTGCCCCCCGCATCCGCTCGACGCACGACGCGAGCTCATCCAGCGCCGCACCGTTCAGACGCGGCGCGGCGAGCGCGGCCGCCTCTGCCTCGAACATCCGCCGCACCGCGATGAGCTGCGTCGCCACCTCGCCGTCGTTGCCTCGCGCCGACCGATACCTGAGGATCGCCGCGAGCGATTGCCAATCCTCCAGCGGCGTCACGACCGATCCGATGCCCGACGTCACGCGGACGATGCCCTGCGTCGTCAGGACGCGGAGCGCTTCGCGCACCGTCACACGGCTGACGTCGTACGCCTCGCCGATCTCGGCTTCGCTCGGCAGTGGTGCCCCGACATCGAGGTCGCCCGAGACGATGCGGTCCAGGAGCGCGTCGGCCACGACCGAGACGAGGGATTTGCGAGGCATCCGGGCTCCTTCCCCGCGTGGTGTCGTGGGTAGCCTAACGGTCGCGGCGCGGCGCCCTTCGCTAGAGTGACGGTGAAACCCTGCACACGACCAAGGAGCCGTCATGCCCGTCGCCACCCCCGAGCAGTACGCCGAGATGCTGGACCGCGCGAAGGCGGGCGGGTTCGCCTACCCCGCGTTCAACGCGTCGAGTTCGCAGAGCGTGAACGCGATCCTGCAGGGCCTGACCGAAGCGGGATCCGACGGAATCATCCAGGTCACGACCGGCGGCGCCGACTACTTCGCCGGCCACACCGTCAAGGCCCGCGCGACCGGCGCCCTGGCATTCGCGAAGTACGTCCACGAAGTGGCCAAGAGCTACCCCGTCACGGTCGCCCTGCACACCGACCACTGCCCCAAGCCCGCGCTCGAGGACTTCGTCCTGCCGCTGATCGCGGAGTCGGAGAAGGTCGTCGCCGACGGCGGACAGCCGATCTTCCAGTCGCACATGTGGGACGGCTCGGCGGTGCCGCTCGACGAGAACATCGAGATCGCCCAGGAGCTTCTGCCGCGCCTGAAGGCGATCAACGCGATCCTCGAGGTCGAGATCGGCGTCGTCGGGGGCGAAGAGGACGGCGTCAAGCACGAGGGCTCCAACGAGGCGCTCTACACGACGGTCGCCGATGTGACCAAGGCCGTCGAGGGTCTGGGACTCGGTGAGAACGGCCGCTGGATCGCCGCGCTCACGTTCGGCAACGTCCACGGCGTGTACAAGCCCGGCAACGTCAAGCTGCGCCCCGAGCTGCTGGGCGAGATCCAGGAGGGCATCGCCGCGAAGTTCGGCACCGGCCCCAAGCCCCTCGACCTGGTCTTCCACGGCGGGTCCGGCTCCACCGATGAGGAGATCGCGCTCGCGGTCGCGAACGGCGTCATCAAGATGAACATCGACACCGACACCCAGTACGCGTTCACGCGCGCGGTGGCCGGCTTCATGTTCCAGAACTACGACGGCGTGCTGAAGGTCGACGGCGGCGTCGGCAACAAGAAGCAGTACGACCCGCGCGCCTGGGGCAAGGTCGCCGAGTCGGCGATGGCCGCCCGCGTCGTGCAGGCCACGCAGCAGCTCGGCTCCGCGGGACACGCCCAGAGCTGAACCCCCGCTCTCCGCGATGCCCCGGTCCGGCTGGACCGGGGCATC
>JASBUD010000029.1 GCA_030148105.1 Microbacterium sp.
GGGACGCTCGCCTCCGCGAAGACGCGGGCGAGGTAGACGCCGAACGGACTCACGATGCTGGGCAGGAACACCGCCCAGAACGTGTTGGTCAGCTGCACCTGGCTGAACAGGAGGAACAGCGGCAGGGCGAGCGCCGTCGCCGGGACCAGGACGCCGCCGAGGACGACGTTGAAGAGCACCTCGCGTCCGCGGAACCGGTACTTCGCCAGCGCATAGCCGCACATTCCGGCCAGGACCGTGGCGACCAGCGCGCCGACCCCGGCGTACCCGATGCTGTTGACGATCCAGCGGACGTAGACCCCGCCGTCGTAGGTGAGCAGCGCGCCGAGGTTGTTCCAGAAGTTCCAGTCCGCGAACCAGAGCGGACTCGTGCTGAACAGATCGCCGCGGCTCTTGGTCGAGGCGACCAGCAGCCACCAGATCGGGATGAGGAAGTACAGGGTGAAGATCACCATGATGAGCATCGCCACCCCGCGCGAGAGCATGCTCTCGCGGGGACCGCGGGCTCTGGGGGCCGCCGCCGAGGACGCGCGCAGGGCGCGGGTGTCGGCATCCGTCACGCGGGTCATGCCTCTGCCTTCCGTCGGGTGATGCGCAAGAACGTGAACGAGAGGATGAAGGTCGCGAGCGCCAGCACGACGGAGAACGCCGCGGCCAGGCTCACGTTCGGGATCGCGGACGTCGCGTAGATCGTCATGTTCGGGGTGTACGTGCTCGTCACGGCGGAGCTGAACGAGCGGAAGACCTGCGGCTCCGCGAGCAGCTGCAGAGTGCCGATGATCGACAGGATCGCCGTGAGGACGAGCGAGGGTCGCACCATCGGGATCTTGATCGACCAGGCGATGCGGAACTGCCCCGCTCCGTCCAGGCGCGCCGCCTCGTACATCTCGCTCGGGATCGCCAGGAGCGCCGAGTAGATGATGAGCATGTTGTACCCGACGAAGACCCAGGTCACGACGTTCGCGATCGCCCAGAGGACGAGTTCTGCGGAGAGGAAGTCGATGTTGCCCGTGAGCACGGTGAACGGAGACAGGTTCGGCGAGTACAGGAAGCCCCACATGATCGCCGCGATGACGCCGGGGACGGCGTAAGGGACGAAGAAGGCCAGCCGGAAGAACTTCTTGCCCTTCAGCAGCGGGGAATCCAGCAGCAGCGCGAAGAGCAGCGCCAGGCCGAGCATGACCGGCACCTGCACGATGCCGAACAGCAGCACCCGTCCGACCGAGGTCCAGAACGCCTCGTTCTGGAAGACGAGGATGTACTGGGAGAGCCCCCCGAAGACCTCCTTCGCCTCACCGAACGTGCCGTCGCGCTCGACGACGAGCAGCGACTGCCAGATCGCGTAGCCGATCGGGATCAGGTAGAAGAGGATGAACAGCAGCGCGAACGGGGCGACGAAGAAGAGGATCGCACCTTTGTGGTGCACCTTGCTCTTCGGCGGACGCGGTGCGCGTCTCCGGTCTTTCGGGGTCACGAGGACCTCGGTGGCGGTCTGTGCGGTCATGAGACGGCGTCCTCTCGGATCACGCGGACGGCCCCCATCGGGACGCGGATCGTCCCGGTGGCGGTCTCGCCCGTGACGAGGTCGACGCCTCGGGCGTTCAGCAGCACGTCTTCGCTGCCGTGGTTGATGATGAAGCGGTAGCTGCGGTCCTCCGCGACGCGGCGGATCACATCCACGCCGGCCCGCGCCCCCGCAGCACGGCCGGCACCCGCCGCGGTCAGCGCCTGGTCGATGATGCGCGCGAGGCCCGCGCCATCCGGCAGGGTCGCGAGGTACCACGCGTCGCCCGCGCCGTCCGGCCCGCGCCGGCGGGTGAGGGCGGGCAGACCACCGGCCGGACCACCCACGAACCGGTCGAGCACGTCGGCGTCTGTCGCGGTCAGGCGCTCGGTCCACAGCGATGCGCGCGTCCCGGACTCGAGCAGGACCTCCTGCTCGGGCAGGACCGGCGAGAACTCCTCGACGCGGATGCCGAGCAGATCGCGCCAGACACCGGGATAGCCGCCCGGCCGCACGCGGTCGTCCTCGTCCACGATGCCGCTGTAGAACGTGACGAGCGCGTGCGCGCCCGCCCGCACGGCGGCGTCGAGCGTGGCCGCTTCGTGATCGCGGACGAGGTGCAGGCCCGGGACGACGATGAGCCGGTACCCGGTGAGGTCGGCGCCGGGGCGGACGATGTCGACGGTCGCGCCGGCCTCGCGCAGCGCACGGTGCGTCGCCCACACCTGATCGAGGTAGGAGACCGCGGAGCTGGGGCGGTTCTCGGCATCCGTCGCCCACCACGCCTCCCAGCTGAACAGCATCGCGACGTCGCCGACCACGCGCGTGCCCGCGACCTCGCCCATGCGCTCGAGGACGGCGCCGAGATCGACGGCCTCGCGCCACAGGGCGGAGTCGGTGCCGGCGTGCGGGATGAGCGCGGAATGGAACTTCTCCGAGCCCTGCAGCGAGGCGCGCCACTGGAAGAAGCACACCGAGTCCGCGCCGCGTGCGACGTGCTGCAGGGAGTCCCGCAGCATCTGGCCCGGAGCCTTCGCGAGGTTGTGCGGCTGCCAGTTGACCGAGCCGGTCGAGTGCTCCATCAGCATCCACGGTCCGCCGCCGGCGAGTCCACGGGTGAGGTCGGCCGCGAACGCGAGTTCGGACGACGGGTCGGCGAGCCGGTGATCCAGGTAGTGATCGTTGGCGATCACGTCCATCTCGGGAGCCCACGTCCAGTAGTCGAGCTCGCGGATGTGCGCCGTGACCATGAAGTTCGTCGTGACGGGCACCCGGCTGTGACGGCGGATGACCTCGAGCTCGGCGCGGTAGTGGCCGAGCAGCTCGTCGGAGCTGAAGCGCGAGAAGTCCAGGACCTGGCCGGGGTTGCGCGTCGCGGGAGTGAGGCGCGGCGTGCCGATCTCGTCCCAGTCGGTGTACCGCTGGCTCCAGAAGCTGGTCCCCCACGCGCGATTCAGTGCCGCGATCGACCCGTAGCGCTCGCGCAGCCATCGACGGAAGGCGGCGGCGCTCACGTCGCAGTAGCAGTGCGCGTTGTGGCAGCCGAGCTCGTTCGATACGTGCCACAGGGCGACGGCGGGGTGCTGTCCGTAGCGCTCGGCGACGGCCTCGACCAGGTCGAGCGCGTAGCGGCGGAACACCGGCGAGCTCGGGCACCAGGCCTGGCGTCCGCCGGGGTAGCGCAGCGTGCCGTCGATCGTCATGGGGAGGATCTCGGGATGCCGCGCGGCGAGCCACGGCGGCGGCGATGACGTGCCGGTGCCGAGGTTCACGCGGATGTCCGCGTCATGGAGCAGCCCGATGATCTCATCGAGGCGGGAGAAGTCGATGCCGCCGTCGGGCCCCTGCAGATCGGACCAACCGAAGATGTTGATCGCGACCAGGCTGACGCCGACTTCGCGCATGAGGGCGACGTCCTCGCGCCAGACGGCGGGGTCCCACTGCTCGGGGTTGTAGTCGCAGCCGAAGTCGATGCCCCGGTGCTCATAGCGCGGCCGGGCGAGCTTCGGCTCGGTCGTGGCGAGTGAGCGGTTCAAGCGGGCTCCCGGTCGGCGTCTTCGTCGGTGTGTGCACGTGCACAGTTCTTGGAGGAGAAGATCATCTCTGAGCTTCTGTGAACGTACACAGAATGACACCCCCACTCCCGTGTGTCAACACTTCCGAACGATACAGTTGTCGCGTGTCGACCACTTCCGGGCGCCCGCGCCGTGCCACCGTGCACGATGTCGCGGTCGTCGCGGGCGTCTCGCGGGGCACGATCAGCCGGTACGTCAACGGGGATCCGTATGTGTCGGCATCCGCCCGCGAGGCGATCGAGGCGGCGATCGCCGAAGTCGGCTATGTCCCGAACACCGCCGCCCGGCACCTGGTGATGCAGCGCACCGAGTCCGTCGCGTTCATCGTCCACGAGCCGCACTCGCTGTTCGTGGAGGACCCCAACATCGGCGGCATCCTGCTCGGGGCCAACGCGGCGCTCTCCGAGGCGGACCACCAGATGGCGGTCCTCATCGTGGACTCCGAGCGCGACACCGACCGCGTCGCACGGTACCTCTCCGGCGGCTCCGTCGACGGCGCGATCATCGTCTCGGCCCGTGCGAACGACCCGGTCGCCCGCGTCGTGGAGAAGCTCAAGATCCCGGCCGCGTTCGTCGGACACCCGCCCGGGGCCTCCTCCGCCGCCTTCGTCGTGATCGACAACCGCGGCTCCGCGCGCGCGATCACCTCGCGCCTGCTCGAGACCGGCCGCCGACGCGTCGGGATGATCGCGGCGGCGCTGGACCGCGACTCCGGCTCGGACCGTCTCGCCGGATTCACCGACGCCCTCGGCGGCGACTTCGACCCGACCCTCGTGGAGCCCGTGCCGCTGTACTCCTATTCCGCGGGTCGCGACGGCATGACCGCCCTGCTGGAGCGCGCCCCCGACATCGACGGAGTGTTCGCCGCGTCGGACGCCGTCGCCGCCGGCGCCATGGAAGCGCTCCGCGCCGCCGGACGCCGGGTGCCGGTCGACGTCGGGGTCGTCGGCTTCGACGACAGCGCGTGGGCACGACGGACGCTGCCTGCGCTGTCGACCGTGCGCCAGCCGGCCGAAGGGCTCGGCCGCGAGGCCGCCGCGCTCGTGCTCGCGCAACTGCGCGGCGACGCGGCCCCCGGGGAGAGGCTCCTGGACTGCGAGATCGTCTGGCGCGAGTCCGCCTGACGCGCGCCCCCCGCCCGCCTATCCGCGAGACTGCATCCGAGCGCCGAGACCGAGGGGAATCGCCTACGTCTCGGCGCTCCGGTGCAGTCTCGCGGGCACGGGTTCAGGCCGGGCGCAGGGAGCGGCGGTAGGCGGCGGGCGAATGAGCGCACCAGCGCGCGAAGCGGTCGTAGAACTGGCTCTGCGAGCGGAACCCCGCGGCGTAGCCGACCTCGGCGACCGCCATGTCCGACTCGAGCAGGAGCTGCTGCGCGGCGGCGACGCGACAGTGCGCGAGATAGTCCCCGATCGTGATCCCGAGTGCCTGGCGGAACACGGTCATCGCGTACTGCGGGTTCAGATGCACGTGGGCCGCGACCTCGGCGACGGAGATGTCGCGCGCGTACTCCTCCGAGATGAATGCCGCCATCGCTCCTGCCGCCTCCGGGCCGGACGCGTCCGGCCGGGCGTCCGCATGCAGAGCACCGCTCGCCTGCGCGACCCGCAGCGCGAACGCCTCGATCTCCGTGCGGGCGATCCGCACGGCGTCGCCGCCCGGGGTGAGCTCGTCCTGCCACCGCGAGACGAGGTCATCCAGACGGATGCCGCCGGCGGCAGGTGTTCCGAGGACCTCGCCGCGCAGCATCCGCGCCATGAAGGCCTTCGGCAGCCGCCACGCGAGCGCCTGGCCGAGCGGCACCGTGAGCCAGGTGACGGTGCGGGCGGTCGGGGCCTCGAGCAGCCGGTGCGGACGTGCCGCCCAGAACACGGCGACGGTGCCGGCACGCAGCACATGGGGACGGCCGTCGATCACGTATTCGAGGTCGGTGTCGGCGAGATTGAACTCGAGGTCGTCGTGTCGGTGTGCGAGTGTCATGCCGCCCGCGTCGCCCGACCAGCACGCGAGGCCGAAGGAGGAGCGCTCGACACGTCCATCGTGCAAGGAACTCATGATCCCGGAAGTCTGTCACATCCGAGCGGAAGATCTGCGGAATCCTGCGCCCTAGCGTGGAAGTCACCGATCCGAAGGAGGACCCCATGACCACCGCCCTGGCCACGCCGAGCGCCACACGGCGCGAGTACCACCTCACCGACGAGGAGGTCGCCCGCTTCGACCGCGAGGGCTATCTCGTCCTGAAGAACCGCATCCCCGCCCCCCTGCTCAAGCGGTTGCAGTCTGCCGCCGTCGGGTGGATCGCGGACGGGCGCGACGTCACGGAAGACGACCCGGCCGCGGTCGACTACCACTATGCGGTCCGCGGCGGCGAGCGCCGGATGTTCCGCGTGGACTACCTGCACGGCAAGGGGCGGTCGGCGTCTCTCGAGCTGCTCGGCAGCCCCGCGGTGCTCGGGATCGCCGAGAGCCTCGCCGGGGCCGACTTCGTGCCGACCTACGAGTCGCTCGTCTTCAAGGACGCCGGTGACGGCGCCGCGATCGACTGGCACCAGGACGCCGTGCACCCCCGGACCCACCGCATCTTCAACATCGACGTGTACCTCGACGCCTCGCGTGCAGGCGAAGGCGCATTGCGTGTCGCGCCCGGCTCGCACCTCGCGCCGGTC
>JASBUD010000042.1 GCA_030148105.1 Microbacterium sp.
CGATGTCGCAAACCTCGCCCACCTCTGTCAACGCCATCATTCGATGAAGCAATTCGCGCCGTGGAAAGTGCGCCAACTCCGAGATGGCGTGCTCGAGTGGACATCGCCGACCGGGGTGAACTATCTCGATACCCCTCGGTCCTACCCGCCCGCGGTGCACTTCGTGCCGAGCGACGGCGGGGCGGCGGACGCGCCGTTCTGACGCCCGCGCCGGCGCGCAGCGTTCTCACCTCGACTCGAACGAGCCGCGCGCGAAGCCCTCGTCTCCCGCGCGAGGGACCGCGCCGCGACGGCCTCGCCCTCGGCCAACCACGCCCCGGGCGACGTTCCGGACCGCCTATCGCACGCACGTAGGGTGGATCCGTGACCGCCTCCCCCCTCCCCCGGTCGCTGCGCGTCGCGGGAACGACGTTCGCGTGGGTGCTCGGCATCGGCATCGTCCTCGCGATCTTCGCGCTCGTGTGGGTCGGCATCCGCGGGGCGATCGCCGCCGACTTCCTCCGCAGCGCCAAGGTCACGGCATCCGACGTCGTCGCCGACATCGCCGACCCCGAAGCCGCCGCCGCGTCCATCGACAAGATCGCCGGCGACACCGCCGCCGCGCACGCGCTGACGAGCGACCCCATCTGGCGCGCCGTCGAACTCACCCCCTGGATCGGCCCGCAGCTGCACGCCGTATCGACGATCGCCGCCGCGGCGGACGACGTCGCCGCCTCCGCCCTCACCCCCCTCGCAGACGTGGCATCGAGCCTCTCGGCTGATGCCTTCCGCCCCTCGGGCGGCCGGGTCGAGCTCTCGGGTTTCATCGCCGTGCAGGACGCCGCCGCCACGTCGGCCGACGCGATGGCGCGCGCGACCACCGCACTCGACGACATCAACGACACAGCTCTCGTCGCCCCCCTGCGCGCTGTGGTCGACGAGGTCGCGACGACGCTCGACGACACCGCGAGCGCGACCGAAGCGCTCGCGAACGCGTCTGTCCTCGTCCCGGCGATGCTGGGCGCGGACGGTCCCCGCGACTACCTCGTGCTGTTCCAGAACAACGCCGAATGGCGCTCGCTCGGCGGCATCGCCGGTGCGGCGGCGATCATCCACACCGACGCCGGCCAGATGCAGCTGACGCAGCAGGACTTCGCCGCCGCATTCCCCCGCTTCGACCCGCCGGTCGCCGACCTGGGCCCGGAGATCACCGCGATCTACGGGCAGTCGCCCGCGCGGTGGTTCCACAACGTCACCCAGGTGCCCGACTTCGCCGTCACCGGTCCGCTCGCACAGCAGATGTGGCTGGCCAAGCACGGCCTCGACGTCGACGGGGTGCTCTCGATCGACCCGGTCGCGCTGTCCTACCTCCTGCAGGCGACCGGACCCGTCGCGCTGCCGAGCGGCGACACCCTCACGAGCGACAACGCCGTGAGCCTGCTGCTGAACGACGTCTACCTGCGCTACCCGAACCCCGCGGCGCAGAACGCATTCTTCGCGTCGGCCACGAGCGCGGTCTTCGCGGCCGTCGCGAACGGCGCCGTCGACCCGGGCGCGCTCCTCGCGGCGCTCGCCCGCGCCGGCGACGAGCAGCGCATCTTCCTGTGGAGTGCGCACCCCGACGATCAGGCCCGGCTCGCCGCGACGACACTCGCCGGAGGACTGCCCGTCACGGATGCGACCACGTCCTCCTTCGGCGTCTTCCTGAACGATGGCACCGGATCGAAGATGGACTTCTACCAGACGGTCGACACCTCGGTGCTGTGGGAGAGCTGCACGCTCGATGCCCGGGGAACGGCATCCGGCACCGCGAACCTCACCGTCACCATCACGAACACCGCCCCCGCGACCGGACTCCCCGATTACGTCACCGGCGCCGGCTCGTACGGCGTCGCCCCCGGCTCGGCGAACACCGTGGGGTACCTGTACCTGCCCGAGGGATTCGAACTCACGAACGCCACGCTTTCCAACGGCAGCGGCTTCGGCGGCGGCATCCACGACGGCCGGCGCGTGCTGAGCTTCGATGTCGTACTCGCGCCCGGCGAATCGATCTCGGCGAGCGTGGCGGCGGCATCCACGACCCCGACAGGATCGCTGCTGGAAGCCCGCGTCACCCCAGGAGTTAACGCGAATGTAACGAGGCCGATTAGCGCCTGCCTGTGAATGTGCTTACACTCTCAATAGGGCATCGCCGCTCGGATCCAACGTTCCGAAAAGCGATGCTTTTTGTTGCCCAAAAACAGCTGAACAATGTCGTACTGTCCTTGCTTCGCAGGGTGTCCCCCCACTCCAATAACTGCGCCTGACGGCCTCACGAAAGAGTTGACCATGAAGCACAAGATCCAAGGCCTCGCTGTCGCCGCTCTCGTCGCGGCCTCTGCATTGGCCCTTCCCGCCGCCGCCCAGGCGGACACCATCTACCCGCCGTCCAACGCGTGCAGCGTCGTGCCGAGCGTCGTCACCCCGGGTGCGACCGTCACGTTCTCGTGCGTCGACGGCACGTTCTCCCCGTCCGAGTTCGTCTCGGTCACGGTCGAGGGCAACACGAACGCCACCGTCGGTTTCGTGAAGTTCGCCGTCACCTCCTCTGGGAGCACGACCTCCACCGCCGACGGCGCGATCTCGGTGCCGATCACCTTCCCGAGCAACGCCTCGGGCAACTACAACATCACCGCCGCGTCCGAGACCTCCGCAGGCGGCGCCTCGACCGTGTCGATCTCGGCGACCGGCTCCGGCTCGGGTTCCGGCGAGGGCACCCTGCCCGCGACCGGCTCCGACAGCGCTGCGCTGCTCGGTCTCTGGGTCGGCGGCGGCGCGCTCGTCCTCGCCGGTGGCGCCGTCGCGCTCACCGCCGCAGTGCGTCGCAACCGCAAGGAGCACGCGGGCGCCTGACCCCCGCAGAACGTCTTCTTGACGTCGCAGAACCCCCGGCCGAAGGGCCGGGGGTTCTGCGCGTGCGGGCAACGGAATCACGTCCTCCGCGAAGCCCCTCATCTGTAATGCGTTTGTTTCATTGCTGTTCGAATTCGCGTCTTTTCTGTGGATAGCCTGAATGCAACGTCGTCAGGGCTGCGATGTCGAATCGCCCCCCTGGAGGATTCGGCAAGCCCCGGCAAAACCGTCAATGGGTGGGGATATGACCAGAATTTCACGCGTTCCGAAATCGGCGGTCGCGGTCGGGGCCGCGGGAATCGCCTGTGCTCTCGCCGGGACGATCCTGATCGCCGCGCCGGCCGTCGCCGCGGAGGAGATCGTCGGATCCGCGACCGTCGTGCTCGACTTCAGCGTCGCCGGAGAGGTGAACGTCGATGTGAACACGCAGAACCTCTCGGGCGTCACGGCGTACGGCGCCGCGTACGTCGACGCACCGGACGGACAGCGCTACACGTGGGGACCCCGGGAGTACGCGCCGGGTGAGACCTGGACGTACTCGAAGCTCCTGACCGGCTACACGTGCGACGACCTGTACTCGGTCTCCGCAGCCGCGTTCGGCTTCGCCGACCTCGAAGACCCGACGCCGGACTGGTCGACGGGAGTCGTCACGTACCCCGACGAGCGGGTGACGGTCATCGGCTGCGACACTCCGCCGACGAGCCCGCCGCCCTCCTCGCCGCCCGCGACCAGCGAGACCACGACCCCGGCCTCGGTCAGCGGCAACGTCCTCCCGCCGAGCAAGACCGACGGAGCGCTGCTCGCTTCGAACGAGACGGCCTCCGCGTTCGGCCCCACCCTCCTGATCGCCGCGGTCGGACTCCTCGCGGTCGCCGCCGGCCTTTTCGGCCGCCGTCGCTCGGACTCCGCTAGATCGGAGTGAACCCCCCCCACAAGATCGCCCCGGCGCTGTTCCGGATCAGCGCCGCGGCGCTGTCCGCGTGCGCTCCCGCCGTGCCGGACCCGACTCTCACGCGCGCCGTCCAAGCGACGCAGACGCCGGATGCCGCGTCGACGGATGCCGTCACGACCGGCGCCGCGGTCCCGGTCTCCCGACCCCTGCACCTCACCTTTCCGGCGGCATCCATCGACGGCGACATCGACGAGTACACCGCCGAGCAGGCGACCGCCGACGGCGGCATCAATCCGCCCACGCTCGACTCGATCGCGTGGTACACCGGCGTCCCTGACCCCATGCCGGGGACGAACGCCACCAACACCGTCTACATCTTCGGCCACACCTGGATCGAACCCGCCGCCTTCAACGGATTGAAGGCCGTGCAGCCGGGCGATATCGCTACCCTGCGCACCGAGACCGGCATCCTGTCGTACGAGGTGCAAGAGATCATCAGCATGGACAAGGACGACTTCGCCTCGGATCCCGACGTCGCCGCGGTCGTGCCCGGCAGGCTCGTCCTGGTGACCTGCCACCGCCCGGACGGTTGGTCGGACGACAAGCCCGCCCCCGAGAACACCGCCGTCATCCTGCGGCTCGTGGCGAGCGCACAGAGCTGAGGCCCTGCTAGCATCGGCGTCGCGAGCACCCGAGCTCGCCGCCGGACGTGATGGATGCGTCCACCGACTCGATGAGGAGTCAGGAGACGCACATGGACGGTTGGGTGATCGCGGTGATCGCCGCGGCCTGGGTCGTGCTCGCCGTCGGTGTGGCCGTCGTGTGCGCACGCGCCCTTTCGCGCGCCGATGAGGCGTCCGAGATGGCGGCATTGCACCGCGAAGTGCGCCGCTTCGATGAGCGCGCCGCGGCCGCGGTCAACGCTCCGGCCGGTGCGGCCGGCATCGCCTCCGCGGATCGGCGGAGTCGAGCTCAGTAGGCGCCGTCGCCGCCCGCCACCGCGCGCACCGTCTTCAACGTCGCTGCTAACACCGTCTTCAACACCGCCGTCAACGCCGAAGCTCAGTACGCGCCATCACTGCCCACCACCGCGCGCACCGTCTTCAACAGAATTGCGAGGTCGCCCGTCATCGTCCAGTTCTCCACGTAGAAGAGGTCCAGGCGCACCGTCTCCTCCCAGTCGAGATCGCTGCGGCCGCTGACCTGCCAGAGCCCGGTGATGCCGGGCTTGACCAGGAAGCGTCGGTGCACCGAGTCGGTGTACAGCGCTACCTCGCGATCCAGCGGCGGGCGCGGACCGACGAGCGACATCGACCCGCCGAGGACGTTGAACAGCTGCGGCAGCTCGTCGAGGCTGAAGCGCCGCAGGAACCTGCCGACCGGCGTCACCCGCGGGTCGTTCTTCATCTTGAACATCACGTCGTTCCCGCGATCGCGGGCTTCGTGCTGCAGTTCGGCGAGGCGCTCCTCGGCGTCGATGTACATCGAGCGGAACTTCAGCATGTGGAACCGGTCGCCACCGAGGCCCACGCGCTCCTGGCGGAAGAACGCGCCGCCCGGGCTCGAGAACTTCACCAGCATGCCCACCACGAACAGCACCGGCGCGAGCGCCAGGATGAGCAGGCCCGCCGCGATCACGTCGAACGTCCGCTTCGCGTACAGCCGGCCGCCGCCGTAGCGGGGCGTCTCCACGTGCACGAGCGGCAGACCGGCCACCGGCCGGGTGTGGATGCGGGGGCCGCCGATGTCGGTGAGGCTGGGCGCCACGATGAGGTGCTGCCGACCGGGCTCGAGCTTCCAGCTCAGAGAGCGCACCGTCTCGGCATCCAATTCGTTCGCGCTCGTGATCAACACGGTGTCGGCGCGAACGCGCTCGAGCGCGTACATGACGTTGGCGACGGAGCCGGACACGGCGATGTCGGTCCCCGGGATGTAGTCGGCCACCCGACCGGTCGAGGTGCACGCCCCGACGACGAGCAGGCCCGCGGCGGGCGTGCGCTGCAGATCGCGGGCGGTCTTCGCGATCGACGCCTCCGATCCGACGAGCAGCACGCGGTCAGACATGAGCCCTCGGCGGCGACGGGAGGTCAACCAGCGGCGCGCGGCCCAGCGCGAGACCAGAAGCGCGGCGATCGTCACGACGAGTCCACTCAGCAGGATGAAGTGCAGCCCCGCGACGCTGGACAGATAGGCGACCAGGGCGATCGTGGCGAACGAGAGGAACACGGAGTGCACGACCGCGCGGTACTCCTGGCTCCCCACGCCGACGACCCGCGCACTGCGACTGCCGCTCATGGACAGCGCGGTCAGCAGCAGCGCGGCGGTACCGGCGACGATGAACCAGACCGAGACCTGGGCCTCGCCGTGCACGGCGGGAAGGAGGTACGGCTGCGAGCCGACGAAGGTCACCGACAGGAGGACCCCGATCACGATCACGGTGTCGACGACGGCGAGCGCGCGCCCGTACGTCTTCGACCACCGCTGCGTCTTCGGAACGGCGACGCTCGCGCCGCCGGCGGGCGCCGCAGCGCGAGGTATGGGTTGCACATTTCCGCTCGTCGGCGCCAGGGTCGCCATAGAACGTACTCCCTCCGGGATCTCCGCCGAAGGTGCATGACGTCATGGAGACATCCGCGGAGCCGAGCCCCGCCGCCCTCCAGCATCGGACTCAGCTAGGTCAACTATGACCGGGGTTTGCACACGGTGGGTTACCTCTCTGTTACAGGTATGTGGCCGAACTCCGACCGCGGCGCACAGCCGAGCATTTACAGCTTCGAAACAGTCCCTTCATCTGCGGCGGCTAGCGTGCCGGAGATGCCTCAACGCTCTTCCGTCCCCTCGGCACCCGCCGGCGCCCTCGTCGGCGACGGCCGCGATCTGCCCGCCTCCCGTCGGCGCCGGGCCCGGCGCCGCGCTCTGATCGGCTCGATCGCGATCGGCGCGCTCGTCCTCGCGACGGCGGTGATCGCGGTCGCGGCGCTCGGTTCGGTGCGTCAGGTTCCTGCCGCATCGCTCACCGCACCCGTCGAGGCGGACGCGACCGCGCCGGTGCCCTCACCCTCCGCTAGTGAGGCGACGGCGACCGCGATCGTGACCGAGACGGTCGCCGGCCAGCAGGCCTGGCTCGCCGTGCCCGCGACGGCACCCGTCGGCGTGGCCTACCTGCTTCCCGACGGCGAAGACGACCCCGCAGAGCTGGTGCAGGGCACGGCAGCTCAGGCACTGAAGGCTCAAGGGTGGGCCATCGCCTCCGCCACACTCGGCGGGCAGAGCTGGGGCTCGCCGGCATCCAGCACGGACCTCGCCGCGCTGCGCACATGGGTCATCACGAAGACGGGTGACCTCCCCGTCGTCTATGTCGGTGTCGGGATGGGCGGCACGGTCGCTCTCATGAGCATGGTCCGCGACCCCGCGAGCCCGGTCGCCTGCATGTACGCGGTCGCCCCCGTGACCGACCTCGTCGCCGCGGTCGCGGCGCAGCCGACGCTCGGCGACCGGATCGTTTCAGCGTGGGGGAGCGTCCCCGCCGCCGAGCAGAATCCGATCCTGTCGGCGCCGCAGCTGTCCACGGCGACGACGTATCGCATCGTGATCCCGGCAGAGCCCGCGAGCAGAACCGATGACGCCCGCGCGTTCGCGGCGAGCCTCGCGCAGTCGGGGCACGACGTCTCGAGCGTGGACGCACCCCAGACCGCTGCGACGAGCGCAGCCGTCACCGACCTGATCTCCTTCGTGAAGGGATGCCGTGCATGAGCGAGCGAATCAAGGTGCTCCACTCGCTGGCGCCGCCGGACGGCACCACGAAGTACGTCGACCAGATGACCGAAGGCGCGCCGGCTGACGTCGAGGTGACCTACTTCTCGTGGCGCCGCGCACTGCGGGGCGACTACGACGTGCTCCACCTGCACTGGCCGGAGCTCCTGATCCGCGCGCGGACCGCCAGGAAACGCCTGGCCAAGCGACAGGCGATGCGCGCCACGCTGCTGCTCGCGAAGGCGCGGCGCATCCCGGTCGTCCGGACCGTGCACAACCTCCATCCGCACGAACGAGGCTCGGGAGCGGAACAACGGCTACTCGCCTCCGTCGACAAGCAGACGGACGTCTTCATCCGGCTCAACCCGACGACCGATCTCGATCCGGGCATGACCGGCGTGACGATCCTGCACGGTCACTACCGCGATCGGTTCGCACAGCACCCCCACTCGCCCGCCGAGCCGGGCCTCGTGCTGTATTTCGGAATCATCCGCCCGTACAAGAACGTCGAGCATCTGATCGAGGTCTTCACTGCGCGCCCGCGCCCCGGCTCGCGGCTGCGGATCGTCGGCTCACCCAGCCCCGAACTCCGCGAGCGCATCTCCGATCTCGCCGAACAGCACGAAGACGTCTCGGCGCTCCTGGCGTTCGTGGACGACGATCAGCTCGTCGCCGAGATCACGGCCTCGACGCTCGTGGTGCTGCCGTACTCGGAGATGCACAACTCCGGCGCCGCACTCGTCGCCCTCTCCCTCGACCGGCCGATCCTCGTTCCACGGACGCCGTCCAACACCGCGCTCCAGCAGGAGGTCGGTGAGGAGTGGGTGCTCGCGTACGACGGGGAACTCACGGATGCGATCCTGACCGCGGCGATCGAGAGAGCGGGTCGCCGCGACCCCGCCTCACGGCCCCGCATGGAGGGGCGCGACTGGGACGAGGTCGGTCGGCAGCACCGCGACGTCTACCGTGAGGCGATCACCCGCCGGACATCCTCGTGAGACGCGTCGCCGGCGCGATCGCCGGGTTCGCCGCCGTCACCGTCCTCGCCGGATGCAGCGGCACCGCCGCTCCCGCTCCGACCATCCCCGACGGGATCGATGTCGGCAGATCCATCACGTACGCGCAGGTCGACGGCGAAACCCTGCAGCTGGATGCCTGCATCCCGAGCGACCGCAGCGAGGGCCCGTTCCCCGCGGTCGTGCTCGTCCACGGCGGCGCGTTCCGCGAGGGCGACCGCTCGAACATGCTCCCGCTGTGCGAAGCCCTCGCCGGCGAGGGGACGGCGGCCTTCGCGATCGACTACCGTCTTCTGCCCGCCGCCTACCCGAGCCAGGTCGACGACGCGATCGCGGCCGTCGAGTGGCTGCGCGAGGACGCCCAAGTCGACCGGTTCGACATCGATCCGGCCGCTCTCTCGCTCCTGGGCAGCTCCGCGGGAGGCATCATCGTGCTGAGTGCCGCCGACCGACTCGGGGCGGAAGGCGCCCCGCCGGCATCCGTCGTCACGCTGTCCGCCGCCGGCGACCTCACTGCCACCGGACGCGGACTCGGAGATCCCGATCCGGCGTTGGAGAAGGTCGTGCTGGGCTATCTGGGCTGCGACGACGTCGAATCCTGCGCGACCGCCCGCGACGCGTCACCGCTCTACAACGTGGCGAACCTGCCTCCGACGCTGCTCGTGCACGGCAGCGACGAGCTCATTCCGCTCGCGCAGGCGGAGGCGCTCGAGTCCGCCATCAGCGCCGCGGGACGGTCGGTGCAGCTCGATGTCGTCGACGGCGCCAGGCACGGACTGCAGCTGCTGGATCCCGCGACGCGGAACCGCATCGCGGAGTTCCTCGGCGAGAACTCGTCACCGTAACTTCACACAGCGCTCATCCCTCGCAACACGACGGCAACAATGCCCCGTTAGCGTGAAGACGTTCACAGCTCGCAACGGGGGCGGCGCGTCCAGCCGTCGGCGGGCGTGACGGCACCCTCCAGGGCGTGGACACCGAGCACCAGACGAACGGATGACCACGATGAGCCCCACAACCCTTGTCCGTGCCCTCAAGAAGTGGTGGTGGGTGCTGGTCGCCCTCACCGTCGGCGGCGCCGCCGTCGGCGGAGTGACCACTCTGCTGATGACGCCTCAGTACTCGGCATCCAGCCAGATCTTCGTGGCCTTCGACGCTCCCGCGGGCGCGGGATCTGCCGAGCTCGTGCAGGCGAACAACTTTGCGATCCAGAAGGTCTACTCCTACGTCGAGGTGGCCACTTCGCCCCGCGTGCCGGACACGGTCATCGATGAGCTCGGCCTGGACGAGACGGCCGACGACCTCGCCACCCAGATCAGCGTCACCGTCCCGCCCAACAGCGCCGTGAGGCGCATCTCGGCGCTCGCCCCGAACCCGGACGACGCCGCCGTCCTCGCCTCGACCCTCGTGGACGCGTTCAGCGAGACGGTGCTCGAGCTCGAGACCCCGACCGGCGGGGGCACACCGCCTCTGCGGATCGAGTCGCTGGCCGAAGCCGTCCCGTCCGACACCCCCGCGTCGCCGAGCCTCCTGATCAACATCGCGATCGGCGCCTTCGCCGGGTTCGCGATCGGTGTGATCTGGATCGCGATCGCCGCCGTGAGCGATCGCAAGGTGTACAACGGCGCCGACATCACCGCTGACGGCACCGACCTCCGCGTCCTCGGCAGCGTCCCGCTGTCGTCCGGATCGGACTCGCTGACGATCGTGACCGAGCGTCCGCTCAGCGAGGTCTCCGAGGCCTACCGCACGATCGCCGCCACCCTCGGCCACACGGCGGGCGTCGGTCTCGGCGTCGTCGCGGTCGCCGCGGCCACCCCGCGCGACACCTCGTCGGCGCTGACCAGCAACCTCGCACTCAGCTTCCAGGAGTTCGGCGCGAACGTCGCCGTGATCGACGCGAACCTCCGCTCCGGAGAGATCACGTCCTCACTGGGCCTGTCCGGCCCCGGCCTGGCCGAGTGCCTGGCGGGAACGGCCACGGCGACCGAGGTCGTGCAGTCCGTCAACGGCATCGACATCCTGCCCTCGGGAACCACGACGGACAGCCCCGCCGAACTCATCTCCGGCGTGCGGTTCGAGCAGGTCGTGAAGGCTCTCTCCAGCGTCTACGACCTCGTCCTGATCGACAGTGCGCCGGTCCTTCCCCTCAGCGACACGCTGTTCTCCGCCTCGCACGCGAACTCCACCGTGCTCGCCGTCTCCTCCGGCACCGTCACCGCAGCCCAGCTGAAGGCGGCACGGTCGTCCCTGGAGAGCGTGAGCGCCAACGTGGTCGGCGTGGTCGTGTTGGACACGGCCCGCAGCGGCGCGGACGCGGATGTCGCGACCGCGACGTACCGCGATCTCCGCAGCAGTACGCGGGCCTGACAAGGAGCCCGAGCACATGCGCGTGGTCATCGTCACCACGTCCTTCAGCGGTGGCGGTGCGGAGTTCGTCGCGCTCACATGGGCGCGCTGGCTGGCCGAGAACGGACACGACGTGCGACTGGCGACGACGACGATCCACGACAACGGCCGTGTTCCGCCCGGCGTGCGGCACATCCCGCTCGCCGGTCGCACCGACCCGGCGACGGTCCGGTCCCTTCGACGCATGCTCGCGGAACGGGCCGACGTGGTGCTGGCCCTCCAGTCGCTGCCCAATCTCGTGGCGGTCGCGGCGACCCGCCGCGGCGGACCCGCCGTCGTCGTCTCCGAGCGCAACATCACCACGCGCGAAGGCGAACCCACGCGACTGGCGGATCGCCTCAAGCGTCGGCTGGCCCGGCGCTGGTACCGGCGTGCGGATATGACGATCGCCGTCTCGCACGCCGTCGCCGCCGAGCTCGTGAGCGCGTACGGGGTGCCCGGTGAGCGCATCGTCATCGTCCCCAACCCGGCTCGCCACCGCGCCGAGACGCGGGCGCCCTCGAAGGCGACCGCGGTCACAGGCCGAGCCGTCCCGCTCTCGCTCGTCCTGCCGATGCGCCTGGTCCCGCAGAAGCGCGTGGAGCTGGCGGTCCAGGCCGCGGCGGTCTTGCGCGCCCGCGGCCACGACGTCCAGCTCGTCTGCTTCGCGACCCGATCGGCATCGGCAGCGGTGGACGCCCTCGCCACAGCGGCCGGCGTTCCGCTGCGCTCGTTCGGATGGGTCGCGGATTGGACGATCGCGGCACCGCCGAACTCGGTCGCGCTCCTCCCGTCCTACCGGGAGGGTTTCGGCAACGTTCTCGTCGAGGCCGCCGCGGCGGGCATCCCGAGCGTCGCCGTCTCGAACGCCTACGGCGTCGCCGATGCGCTCATCCCCGGCGTGAGCGGCGAGCTCGCGTTCGTCGGAACACCGGATGCCGTCGCCGACGCGATCCTCGCGGCCGGATCGGTCGATATGGATCGCGCCGACGACTGGACCCGGCGCTTCTCCACGCAGGAGAGCGGCCGACTGCTCGTCTCCGCGCTGGAACGCGCAGTGCAGGACCGCTCACGGCGGTCGATGGCTGTGCAGGACCGCTCTCGGTGGTCAGTGCTGTGAAACACCGCTCACGGGCACAAGTGAAAGGAGTTGGCATGAGAATCCTGGCATCCGCCGTCGGTCAATACGACAACGTCGGCGACACCGTGCTGCGGCGCGGCTTCCTCGACCATCTGCGCACGATCGCGCCGCTGCAGGTGTACATCGGCGACAAGACGGACGACTACGTGAGTGGTCTGGGCCTGCAACCCGACGACGTCGCGGTGCGCAACTCGAAGCAGTGGCGCTCGGAAGTGTCGCGGGCACTCCTGAAAGGCGGGGTGTACGCGTTCGACACGGGCGAGACCGAAGTCGAGCGCGCATTCGCCAAGCGCTACCTGAAGCTCGCTCCTCTTCTTGCGGTCAACAGGCTGCGCGGTGGCACGGCGGTGCAGCTGGGCGTGGGGGTACGCGCCTCCACGGCATGGCGGCATCCCATCGCCTCGGTCCTGCGCCTGTGCGACATGGTGTCCTGGCGCGACGAGAAGAGCCGCAGCATGATGGGCCTGGGCGCGGTGACTCCGGACTGGGCGTTCGCTCTCGGCTCGGAGGACACGTTCCTCACCGACGACAGCATCCCCCGCCCGTACCTGGCGATCGCGATCCGCCAGGGGCTCAGTCACATGGCGCGCGACAAGCCGAGCGACACGTGGGTGGCGACGGTGCGGGCCACCGCCGATCGGCTCGGGCTCGAACCGATCGTCGTCGCCCAGATCGAGCGCGACGGTCCCCTCGCCGAAGAGCTCGCCGCGCGCATCGGATGCACGGCCCTGCCGTGGCTCGACGACAACCACGCCCGCCAGGAGGAGCGCCTCCGGGCGACCTACCGGCAGAGCGCGCTGGTCCTGAGCGACCGCCTGCACGCCGTCGTGATCGCCGTCACCGAGGGCACCGTGCCCATCGCGCTGAGCACGGGGCCGATGGACAAGGTGAGCCGCACGCTCGAGGGGGCCGGGATCCTCGGGACGAGCGTGCCGCGCGATCTGAGCGACCCCGCGGCGGCCGATGCGGTGATCGACGACGCGCTGGCGCGACGCGCGGAGATCATGCGGGCCGTGGTCGATGCGCGCGCACGACTGCGGGCGCTCACCGAGACCCTGCGGGACAGGCTCCGCGCGAAGGGCCGACTGACATGACCGCCCCCACCGTCTCGGTGATCATCCCCGCCTTCCGGGCGGCGGGATACCTCCGCGAGGGTGTGCCCCGGCTTCTGGACCAGACGTTCCGCGACGTCGAGGTGCTGATCGTCGACGACGGCTCCGGCGACGACACGGCGGAGACGGCACGGTCGCTGGCGGCGCAGCATCCGCGGGTGCGTGCCGTCATCCTCCCCGTGAACGGCGGCGTCGCGCGCGCCCGCGAGCGTGCGGTCGCCGAGAGCACGGGCGAGTACCTCTGGTTCATCGACGCGGACGACGGGTGGCCGAACGACGCACTGGCCCATTTGGTGGCCGCCGCGCAACGGACGGACGCAGACGTGGTCGTCGCCGGCGCGGACTTCGTGTACCAGGACGCGTCGCGACGAGCACTGCGAGCACCCGAGGGCCCCCCCGTCCGTGGCGACGAGGCATTCGGTCTGCTGCTGCGCGGCCGCATCACCGGCCACCTGTGGAACAAGCTGTTCCGCCGCGAGGTCATGCGAGAGGTGTCCTTCGCTCCCGCGCGGGTACAGTCCGACCTCATCATGGTCGCCGATGCACTCGCCCGCGCGCGGACCGTCGCCTTCATCCCGCGCTCCGTGTACGAATACCGCCTTCGCAGCGGGTCGATCATCACCTCCACGTCCCAGCGGGCGGAGTCGCTGGCGGTGATCGACGCGGCCGTCCGAGCGGATGCCGAGATGCTCGGCGTCGCCGACGGGCCCGACCACCGCTACTTCCGTGCCCGCTACATCCAGCTCTCCGGCATCAAGGACGCCCTGCTGGCGTCGTACACGCCTCAGGAGCGGCGTGCCCACCTGCGCCAGCGTCGAGCCGCGCTGCGGTGGGCGGACGTGCTGATGTTCGCTCGCCGACGCGACCCGCGCCGGCTTGCACTGGCGGCCACGGCCAAGACCTCGCTCACCGCTCACCGGGTGCTGTTGCGCGCAGCCGAACGATGAGCGCACGCCACGACGGGAGGGGATGGGAGACATTCCATTGACGGGGAGACGTCGCTCTCCCCTACGATGTGGGCAAGCCACACTGGTATCACACGCATCATCTGCTCCATCTGCTCCATCTGCAACATCGCTGTCGCTACATCCTGGGGATCATCACACAACGAAAACCCACCGGTTGGGGGCCGGTACCCATAGGAGAAGACCGTCGTGTCACACCTCGCTGTACGTTCCCGCTTCACCGCCCTCTGCATCGCCCTCCTGCTGGCAGCCGGACTGCTCTCGGCGGCCCCTGCCGCTGCCGCAACCCCGGTCGGTGCAGGCACCTACGAAGAGACCTCCCCCGCGATCGCCTACACCGGCACGTGGTACAGCCTGAGCTCCAGCGGCGCGAGTGGCGGCGCCATCCGCTACGCGACCGGGACGGCCTCGGCGACCTTGACGTTCACCGGTCCCGAGATCACCTGGTACACGTGGAACACCGCCAGCGCCGGCAAGGTCCAGGTGTACGTCGATGGCGTGCTCAAGGCGACGGTGGACAACTATCGGTCCTCCACCGCGACCGCCGTCGTCGGCTACACCCAGAGCGGGCTGAGCACGGGCACCCACACGATCATGATCAAATCGAGCGGCACGGCGAACGCGGCATCCGGCGGAAAGATCACCCACCTGGACTCCTTCGTCGTCGGTGCGGCGCCGAGCTCCTCTCCGTCGGCCACGCCGCCCCCGGTGAGCGCGAACGGGCCGGGGGTCTACGAGGAGTCCTCCGCCGCGATCGTGTACACCGGGTCATGGACCGCTCTGACCTCCAGCGGTTCGAGCGGCGGGGCCGTCCGGTACTCCGCAGGGGCCACCTCCAGCGCGTCGTTGACCTTCACCGGCGACGACATCACGTGGTACACGTGGCAATCCGCGAGCGCCGGCAAGGTGCAGGTGTGGCTGGACGGGGCGTTGAAGACGACGGTGGACAACTACGCCGCGAGCACCAAGACGATGATCCGCGCCTATACCGCGCAGGACCTGGGCCCGGGTACCCACACGATCATGATCAAGGCCAGCGGCACCGCCAACCCGTCCTCGAGTGGCAAGATCACGCACTTCGATGCCTTCGTGGTCGGCGAACCGCAGACGACCTCGCTCAGCGCCCCACCGGTGTTCGCGTCCGACTGCCCCGCGCCGACGACCACGGTGAGCACGTCGGCGCAGCTGACCGCAGCGCTCGCCGCCGCCGGACCCGGCACGGTCATCCAGCTCGCGCCCGGTACCTATACTCGCGGATTCCAGCTCGCCGCCTCCGGGACCGAGGACGATCCGATCTGGCTGTGCGGTCCGCGCACCGCCGTCATCCAGGGCGTCTCGACGACCTCCGGCACGGCACTGCGCATCGACAACGCGGCGCACATCCGTCTGGCCGGATTCACCGTCACCAACGCGCTGCAGGGAGTGATGGTCAAGTACAGCACCGACGTGTCCGTGTCCGACCTGAACGTGAAGGACACCGGTTACGAGGCGATCCACCTGTACGCCTTCACGACCGACAGCTTTGTGATCGGCAACCTCATCGAACGCCCGGGAGCCGCCGACGTGTCCTACGGTGAGGGCGTCTACATCGGAACATCCCAGCGCCGGTGGGTCGATGTCACCGGCGGTGCTCCGGACGCCTCGGACCGCAACGTCGTCGCCGGCAACACGATCGTCGACGCGGGCGCCGAGCCGATCGAGGCGAAGGAGGGGACGAGCGGAGGTCTCATCCGCGAGAACTCTCTGCAGGGTCACCGGCCGGACTCCCGCGCGCTCGCCTGGGTGCT
>JASBUD010000195.1 GCA_030148105.1 Microbacterium sp.
CGGCGAGCGGGCGAAGGCCGCGCAACCGGTCAGGCCGGGCGACGAGCTGCGGGTGCGGATCGCGGGGTTCGACCGGATCCTCGTGGTGAAGGAGCCCATCTCCAAGCGAGTCGGGGCTCCGCTCGCCGCGGCGGCCGTCGAAGACCGGACTCCCCCGCCGCCGCCGCGCGAGGAGCGCGCGTTCGTTCCGATCCGCGACCGGGGCGCCGGGCGGCCGACGAAGCGCGAGCGGCGCGACATCGACCGGCTCCGCGGCCGCGACGGCCTCGAGCCCGACCGATAGACGACGAGCTCAGTCGAACTGGTCGAGCAGCCACCCCGCCCCGCGTGTCGTGGCCCCGGCCGCCTCGACACGGCCGGCCAGCTCGCGGTCGCTCGTCACGACGGTCACGGTGCGCCCGGCGGATACGAGCCGCTCGGCCTCGGCGACGATCGCGTCGTCGCCGGATGCCGCTGCGCGCACGATCCGGACGTCGTCCGGTGCCGTCGCGGCGGCGCGCGCCTCACCCTCGACGACGACTGTCCACTCGGGGTACCAGCGGGACTCGGAGAGACTCAGGAGAGCCGCGTCCACACCGTCGTCCGCGAGGCGCCCGATCCGGTCGAGAAGCCGGTCGGTCGCTGCGGCACGGTCGCGCCACCAGCCGTCGGGCACGGCACCCACGACGTTCGCGGCGTCCACCACGATCGCCGGACGGACCGCGAGCAGGCTCTGCAGGCGCACCCACGACTCCGCGAACGCCGGATGCAGGGGACGATCGATGACTTCGGACGCGGGAACCCATGCGAGCTCATGACTCTCGGGGTCGCTGATGGTCGGCTCGAACGGCCGGATCACATCGCCGACGACCGTCGTGTACGACCAGTAGCCGAGATCGAGCACGCTCAGCAGCCGAGGCCGCACGGCCGCGTCGGGGACACCTGCCTCCTCGGCCGCCTCCCGTAGCGCGCCGTCGCACGCCGACTCCCCCTCGTGCCGCGCCCCGCCGGGCAGTGCCCACGTGTCGCCGAAGTGCGACCAGGTCACGCGGTGCTGCAGCAGCACGCCGCGCTCGGCATCCACCGCCATGAGCCCCGCCGCGCCGAAGACCCCCCAGTACCGCTCTCCCGTGGGCGCGACGACCCAGGCGTCTCCCGGATCCCGCGGTCCGCTCGGCCGACGCGGCTCACCGGGCGCGGGGGGAAGGATGCTCACGCGTCCACCCTCGCACACCCGCATGCCACGGGATGGCGATCGGCCCGCTCCGCGGCCACACGAGGAAACACGGCCTGCATGAGAATGCTGGGATGCACGACGGATACGAGATCGACGACGACCCGCGCCGGATCCCGCGCGACACGGTCTGGGAGTGGCTGTCGACCGAGGCCTACTGGGCGCGCTGGCGTGCGCGCGCCGATGTCGACGCACAGCTCGACGCCGCGTGGCGCGTGGTGGGCGCCTACCGGGCGGGGACGGACGAGCTGGTCGGATTCGCGCGGGCGGCATCCGACGGCGTCGCCTTCGCCTATCTCGCCGACGTGTTCGTCGTCGCGGATCATCGGGGCCACGGCATCGGCAAGCGGCTGATGCGCGCGATGATCGATGACGGGCCGGGGGCCGGGTTCCGCTGGGTCCTGTTCACCGCCGACGCGCACGGACTGTACGAGCAGTTCGGCTTCGCCGTGCCGGACGCCACCGCGATGGTCCGCCCGCCGGCCCTCCCGGCGATCGCCTGACCGCAGGGGCGCCACCGCGCGCACCCGGAGGACTCAGCGCTGGCGCTTCTCGCGCACCCGCATGTTCACCACGATCGGCGTGCCTTCGAAGCCCCAGATCTCGCGGAGGCGCCGCTGGATGAACCGGCGGTAGCCCGGGTCGAGGAATCCGGTCGTGAACAGCACGAACGTCGGCGGACGCGTCGAGGCCTGCGTGCCGAACAGGATGCGCGGCTGCTTGCCGCCGCGGAGCGGATGCGGGTGCTCCGCGACGAGCTCGGCGAGGAATGCGTTGAACTTGCCGGTCGGGATGCGGGTGTCCCACGAGTCCAGCGCGGTCTCGAGCGCCGGCACGAGCTTGTCCAGGTGCCGGCCGGTGCGCGCGGAGATGTTCACGCGCGGCGCCCACTCCACGTGCGCGAGGTCGCGCTCGATCTCCTTCTCCAGGTAGATGCGGCGCTCGTCATCCAGCAGGTCCCACTTGTTGTAGGCGAGCACGAGGGCGCGCCCCGACTCGAGCACCAGATCGATGATCTTCAAGTCCTGCACACTGATCGGCTCGGTCACGTCGAGCACGACGATCGCGACCTCCGCGCGCTCCAACGCCGCCGTCGTGCGCAACGTCGCGTAGAAGTCGGCGCCGTGCTGCAGGTTCACGCGGCGACGGATGCCTGCCGTGTCGATGAACCGCCAGAACTTGCCCGCGATTTCCACCTGCTCGTCGACCGGGTCGCGCGTCGTGCCCGCCATCTCGTTAACGACCACCCGCTCCTCGCCCGCCGTCTTGTTGAGCAGGCTCGACTTGCCGACGTTCGGGCGGCCCAGGATGGCGACCCGCCGCGGTCCGCCGACCTCCTCCTTGGCGACCGCCGACACCTCCGGCAGCACCGTGAGCACCTTGTCGAGCAGGTCAGCGACACCGCGACCGTGCAACGCCGACACCGGCCACGGCTCCCCCAGCCCGAGCGACCACAGCGCCGCCGCCTCCGGCTCCTGGTAGGCGTCGTCCACCTTGTTGGCGACGAGAATCACCGGCTTCTTCGTGCCGCGCAGCAACCGCACCACATGCTCATCCGTCGACGTCGCCCCCACGGTCGCGTCCACGACGAACAGCACCGCGTCGGCAAGGTCGATCGCGACCTCCGCCTGCGCCGCGACGGACGCGTTGATGCCTTTCGCGTCCGGCTCCCAGCCGCCCGTGTCGACGATCGTGAAACGCCGCCCGCCCCACTCTGCCTTGTAGTTGACGCGGTCGCGCGTCACACCGGGGGTGTCTTCGACGACGGCCTCGCGGCGCCCGAGGATGCGGTTGACGAGCGCCGACTTGCCCACGTTCGGGCGTCCCACGATCGCCAGCACCGGCAGCGCAGGCAGGTAGGTGATGCCGTCGACGCCCTCCTCGGCGCCCTCGAGCAGCTCGAAGTCCTCGTCGTCGAGGTCGTAGTCCGCCAGGCCCGCGCGCAGCGCTTCGGCGCGACGCTCGGCCTCGTCATCTTCGAGGGAGCTCAGCCGGTCGACGAGCTCCGCATCCAGCTCGGGGAACTCCTCGTCGGAGTCCCCGTTGCTCGTGTGGTCAACGGCGTCGGCCATGGCGAATCCTTACGTCTGGGGTGGTGGACCGGTGCGGATCACTGACC
>JASBUD010000053.1 GCA_030148105.1 Microbacterium sp.
CATCGAACGCGTCGTAGAACGCGTCGATGTTGCGGACGATCTGGTTGCAGCGGAATTCGTTCGGCGAATGCGGGTCGATCGTGAGCAGGCGGATCGTCTCGGCATCCCGCCCCTTCTGCTGCCAGATCTGCGCCCACGACAACAGGAGCCGCTGGATGCCGGTGAATCCGTCGATCACCGGTGCCTCCGCGCCGTCGAGCGACAGTTCGTACGCCTTGATCGCGATGCCGAGTCCGCCGAGGTCGCCGATGTTCTCGCCGATCGTGAGCGCGCCGTTGACGTGGTTCTCCTCCGCGAGGCCGCGGGGAACGAGGGCGTTGTACTGCTCGATGAGCACGCTCGTGCGCTCTTCGAACGCCGCACGGTCGGCATCCGTCCACCAGTCGCGGAGCGACCCGTCGCCGTCGAAGCGGCTGCCCTGGTCGTCGAAGCCGTGGCCGATCTCGTGCCCGATCACCGCACCGATGCCGCCGTAATTCGCTGCGGCGTCGCGGTCGGACTCGAAGAACGGATGCTGCAGGATGGCCGCCGGGAAGACGATCTCGTTCATGAGCGGGTTGTAGTACGCGTTGACCGTCTGCGGCGTCATGTACCACTCGTCGCGGTCGACGGGCCCGCCGATGCGGCCGATCTGACGGTCGTGCTCGTGGACGTGCGCGCGGCGGACGTTGCCGATGAGGTCGGCGGCGTCGATCTCGAGCGCCGAGTAGTCGCGCCACTTGACGGGGTACCCGATCTTCGGGGTGAAGGCGTCGAGCTTCGCGAGCGCCCGCTCTCGCGTCTCGGGGCTCATCCACTCGAGATTCGTGATGCTCTGCCGGTACGCCTCGATGAGGTTCGCGACGAGTTCGTCCATCGCCTCCTTCGCCGCCGGCGGGAAGTGACGCTCCACGTAGACGCGGCCGATCGCCTCGCCCATCGCGGCCTCGGCGAGGCCCACACCGCGCTTCCAGCGCTCGCGATTGACCGGCACTCCGGTCAGCTGCGTGCCGTAGAACGCGAAGTTCTCGTCGACGAACTCATCGGGCAGGAATGCCGCGGCACCGTGCACGATCCGCCAGCGCACCCACGCCTTCCAGTCCTCCAGGCGCTCTTCGCTCAGCAGCGAACCGAGTCCCTCGATGAAGCTCGGCTGGTAGACGTTCGCCTCGGCGAACGCCTCCTCGCGTCCGGGTGCGGTGCCCTCCAGCCACGGGTGCAGGTCCACCCCGGCGAGCGCGGTGACCTCGTCCCACGACTTCAGGTTGTAGGTCGCGACCGCGTCGCGGCTGCGCACGTTGTCCCAGTGGTGCGAGGCGATCTCGGTCTCGAGCGCGAAGATGCGGTCGGCGGATGCCGCGGCGTCGGCGATGCCGGCCAGCTCCAGCATCTTCTCGATGTGCGCGCGATACGCCGTGCGCACGGCGTCGAAGTTCTCGAGCCGGTAGTAGCTCTCATCGGGCAGCGACAGTCCGCCCTGCACGAGGAACGGCACGTAGCGGTCGGGGCTGCCCGGATCGGGCTCGACGTACAGGCCGATGAGACCCCCGATCCCGTCGCGCTCGAGTTCGCCGAGCGTGCGCAGCAGGGCGGGGATCGAGTCGATCGCGTCGGCCTGGGCGAGCTGGTCGTGCAGCGGCGCGACGCCGAGCGCGGCGATGCGCTCGGTGTCCATGAAGCTCGAGTACAGATCGCCGATCTTGCGTGACTCGGAGCCGGGCTCGGCATCCCGTGTCTCTTCGACGATCGCCCGCACGTCCTTCTCGGCCTGCTCGGCGATCAGGTGGAACGAGCCCCAGCGGGCCTTGTCCTCGGGGATCTCGGTCCGCTCCAGCCACGCACCGTTCACGTGGCGGAAGAGGTCGTCCTGGGGGCGGATCTCAGCACTGAGCTCGTCGAGCGCGAGACCGGAGCGGGAAGCGGTCATCCGTACAGGATATGCGCGCATCCTTCGAGCGCGAGCGCCTCTGAGGAACTCCTCATGTGGGCGCGGACTCATAGGGTCGAAGGGTGCCGACCTCCTCCCGAACGCTGAACCGCGACATCCTGCGGCTCGCCGTGCCGGCGCTCGGTTCGCTGATCGCGGAGCCGATGTTCCTCATCGTCGACTCCGCCCTCGTCGGACATCTCGGGGTCGCTCCGCTCGCGGGCCTGGGCATCGCCTCCGCGGTTCTGCAGACGATCGTCGGGCTCATGGTGTTCCTGGCCTACGCGACGACCCCGGCCGTCGCGCGGCGCTTCGGCGCGGGAGACCCGAGCAAGGCGGTCTCGGTCGGGATCGACGGCATGTGGCTCGCCCTCGGGATGGGTGCGATCCTCGCCCTCGGCGGCTACCTCGCGACGCCCTTCCTGGTCGGACTCTTCGGCGCGACGCCGGAGGTGGCGCGGGATGCCGAGACGTATCTCGGCATCTCGATGTGGGGCCTGCCGGCCATGTTGATCGTCTTCGCCGCGACCGGGCTCCTGCGCGGGATGCAGGACACCGTGACGCCGCTGTGGATCGCGGGGCTGGGGTTCGGCGCGAACGCGCTGCTGAACTGGCTGTTCATCTACGGGTTCGGCTGGGGCATCGCCGGGTCCGCGTTCGGCACGGTCGTGGCGCAGTGGGGCATGGTCGGTGCCTACGTCGTCGTGATCGGTCGACTCGCGCGCACGCACTCCGCCTCGATCCGCCCGCAGCGCGACGGCGTGCGCGGGTCGGCCCGATCGGGTGGGTGGCTGTTCCTGCGCACGGTGTCGCTGCGCGCGGCGCTCCTCGCGACCGTCGGCGTCGCGACCGCGCTCGGCACGGAGGAGCTCGCCGGCTGGCAGGTCGCCTTCACGATCTTCTCCACGGCGGCGTTCGCGCTGGACGCCCTCGCGATCGCGGCGCAGGCGCTCATCGGCAAGGGCCTCGGGGCGGGAGCGCTCGACGAGGTCCACCGCACGCTCCGGCGCACCGTGGCGTGGGGCGTGTGGTTCGGGGTTATCGTCGGCGGCGTGATCGCCGCACTGTCCGGCGTGATCGGACTGCTCTTCACCGGGGATCCCGCCCTCGCGGCCCTGATCCAGCCGGCGCTGCTGATCCTCGCGGTCGCCCAGCCCGTGTGCGGCGTCGTGTTCGTGCTCGACGGCGTCCTCATCGGCGCCGGTGATGCGAAGTACCTCGCGATCGCCGGGGTCCTGAACCTCGTCCCCTTCGTCCCGGCGCTCATCGTGCTCGCGGCGATCGGCGTCGGCGGCGCGGCCGGTCTCGCGTGGCTGTCGGTCGCCTTCTTCGGCGTCTACATGCTCGCCCGCCTCGCGACCCTCGGCTGGCGCGTGCGGGGAGCGGCCTGGATGACCGCCGGAGCGTAGTCCGCGGCGGGACCTTCGGCCTGCGTGCCCGACGGCGCGGGCAGGTTGACTGACCGCATGAACGAGGGAGCACCCGCCGTCTGGAACCTGGACGAGGACGCCTGCTGGAATCTGCTCGCCCTTGGCGAGGTCGGCCGACTCGCGGTCGCCGTCGGAGGCCGACCGGACATCTTCCCGGTGAACTACGTCGTGG
>JASBUD010000054.1 GCA_030148105.1 Microbacterium sp.
CCGCATGGCACCGCGGTTCGGCGCGCAGATCACCCTGGACGCGGGCTCCGTCTCGGTGCTGAGCTACTACCGCGAGCAGCCCGCCATCGTGTCGTGGAACTACGGGCTGGTTCTGCCGCTGGAGCCCTCCGAGTCCTGACCCTCACGGCGTCGGCGTGCCCGGGGACTGCTGAACGGGGCTGAAGGTGGTCGAATTCGGCCCGTAGTGACGACACTGGTCACGACCAGCAGTCTTTCGGCACCTCGGCGACCTCGGACACGGCAGATCCGAAACGACGGCGGCGCGCACGACCGTCGCGGCGTCCGGGCGGCCGGTCTTGCAAGCGCTTACACGGACTGCTGTAAGCGCTTGCAATCCTGTGGATCTCCTGTTACCTTCGGCTGAATCGCGCCGGGTACGCAGCCGTGCCCACTCCATCCCCCCAGGAGCCCCCCGTGTCGAAGAAGACCCCTGTTGTCCGCGCACGCCGGTTGATCGCCGTCCTCGCCTCCGCCGCACTGATCCTCACCGGAGCGGTCGCCGTCACCGCTCCGGCCGCCGCTGCCGACCGCACGTTCGCGCTCGTCGGCAGCCTCCAGAGCGAGCTCGGGTGTTCGGCCGATTGGCAGGCGGACTGCACCCAGACGAGCCTGCAGCCCACCGGCACCGAGGGCGTCTCCGCCGCTGAGTTCGAGGTTCCGGCCGGCTCCTACGAGTACAAGGTCGCCGTGAACGGCACATGGGACGAGTCGTACGGCCTGGACGGCGGTGGCGACAACATCCCGCTCACGGTCAACGGTCCCGCCACGCTGCGCTTCGTGTTCGACGACAACATCAAGCGCGTCGGCGTCGAGGCCACCAGCCTCGCCGCCGGCTACTCCGCCGCCGACGACGCCCTCGTCGCAGCCCCCGCCCGCCAGCCCGGCAGCGAAGAGCAGTTCTACTTCGTGATGACCGACCGCTTCGCCAACGGCGACGCCACGAACGACCTCGGCGGCCTCGAGGGCGACCGGCTCACCACCGGGTTCGACCCCACCGACAAGGGCTTCTACCAGGGCGGCGACATCGCGGGCCTGCGCAGCAAGCTCGACTACATCGAGGGCCTCGGTACCTCGGCGATCTGGCTGACCCCGAGCTTCAAGAACCGTCCCGTGCAGGGCGAGGGCGCGAACGCGAGCGCCGGATACCACGGCTACTGGATCACCGACTTCACCCAGATCGACCCGCACCTCGGCACGAACGCAGAACTCGAAGCCCTGATCGACGAGGCCCACGCCAAGGGCATCCAGATCTACTTCGACATCATCACGAACCACACCGCCGACGTGATCTCCTACGAGGAGAACCAGTACACGTACGTCGATCAGGCGACGAGCCCGTATCGGGATGCCGCCGGCAACGTCTTCGACCCGGCCGAGTACGCGGGCGGCGACACCTTCCCCACGCTCGACGCCCAGACGAGCTTCCCGTACACCCCGGTCGTCGCGCAGGAGGACCAGGACCTCAAGGTGCCGGCGTGGCTGAACGACCCGACGCTGTACCACAATCGCGGCGACTCGACGTATTCCGGTGAGTCCACCACCTACGGCGACTTCAGCGGGCTCGACGACCTCATGACCGAGAACCCGACGGTCGTGAACGGTTTCGTCGACGTCTACAAGACGTGGGTCGACCTCGGCATCGACGGATTCCGCATCGACACCGCCAAGCACGTGAACTTCGAGTTCTGGGAGCAGTGGTCGCAGCAGGTGCTCGATTACGCCCACGCGTCCGGCAAGCCCGACTTCTTCATGTTCGGCGAGGTCTACGACGCCGACCCGGCGAAGCTGTCGCCCTACGTCCGCGACACCGACATGAACTCGGTCCTGGACTTCACGTTCCAGTCCAACGCCGCCGCGTACGCGAAGGGCGGCTCGGCTGCGCTCCTGCAGTCGCTGTTCGCCGGTGACGACATGTACACGACGCCCGATTCGTCCGCCACGGCGTTGCCGACCTTCCTCGGCAACCACGACATGGGGCGCATCGGCTACTTCCTCGGAGGTTCCGGCACCCTCGAGCGCGATGAGCTCGCGCACGAGCTCATGTACCTGACCCGCGGTCAGCCGGTCGTCTACTACGGCGACGAGCAGGGCTTCGCCGGCACCGGCGGCGACAAGGACGCCCGCCAGAGCATGTTCGCGACGCAGACGGCCGAGTATGCGAACCAGCCGCTCGTGACCGGCGAGCAGCTCGGCTCGACGGACCGGTTCGACACCGCCGCCCCGCTGTACACGCAGATCGCCGAGCTGTCGGCGCTGCGCAGCAGCCACACCGCGCTGCGCACCGGCGCCCAGATCGAGCGCTACGCCGATGACGGCCCGGGCGTCTACGCGTTCAGCCGTGTCGACCGCGACGAGAAGATCGAGTACCTCGTCGCCACGAACAACTCCGCCTCAGAGAAGACGGTGCAGATCCCGACGCTGACCGCCGACGCGACCTTCACCCCGCTCTACGGCGCGAGCGCTTCGGTCGCCTCGGGCGCCGACGGTGCGGCATCCGTCACCGTTCCGGCCCTGTCCGCGGTCGTGTTCACCGCCGATCGCACCGTCAGCGCACCGGCCGAGGCCGGCCCGATCACCGTGACCGCCCCGACGGCGGGCGCCGGGCTCAGCGGGCTCGCCCCGGTCAGCGCGGACGTCGCCGACTCGACGTGGGCGGAGACGAGCTTCGCGTGGCGGGTCGTCGGCGACGCCGACTGGACCCCGCTCGGCACGGCGGAGGACACCTCCCCCCGCGTCTACCACGACGTCCGTGGCCTGGCTGCCGGCACCCTGATCGAGTACCGTGCGGTCTCGACGGATGCCGCGGGGCACCGTTCTGCGGCATCCACGTACGCGTCCGTCGGCAACGCCGTCACCGCGAGCATCCCCGAAGAGCCCGAGGTGCCGAACGAACCCGAGCCGCAGGAGCCGACCGTGTACGGCGCCGTGAGCGTCCCCGGCAGCTTCAACTCCGAGGCGGGGTGCCCGGGTGACTGGCAGCCCGATTGCGATCAGGTGCAGATGACCCAGGTCGACGGCATCTGGACCCTGACCCTCGACGACCTTGCCGCCGGCACGTATGCCTACAAGATCGCGACCGAGAAGAGCTGGGACGAGAACTACGGCGCGGGAGGCGCTCAGAACGGCAGCGACATCACCCTCACGCATGCCGGGGGCAAGATCACCTTCTACTTCGACCCGCGCACGAAGAACATCCGCTCGACGGCCGACGGCCCGATCATCACGCTCGCCGGCAACTTCCAGAGCGAGCTCGGCTGCGCGGGCGACTGGGATCCGTCGTGCCTGACGGCGATGATGTTCGACAAGAACGCCGACGGCACCTTCCAGTTCACCACCGACGACCTCCCGACCGGCTCGTACGAGGTCAAGGTCACGCACGGCCTGAGCTGGGACGAGAACTACGGCGCCGGCGGAGTCTCGAACGGCCCGAACATCGCCTTCACGGCGAGCGCAGGCAAGGTTGTGACCTTCCGCTACGTGCTCGCGACGCACGTCCTCACCGTCACGACGGTGGATCCGCCGCTCGCGGGCCTGGGCGAACAGCGCGCGCACTGGATCGACGCCGAGACGATCGCGTGGCCGGCCGACCTCGGCAGCACCGCCGCGGGCGCGACCTGGCAGCTGTACGCGTCGCCCGACGCGGGCCTGACCGTGACCGACGGCGAGGTCACGGGCGGCGACCCGATCGAGCTCACCCCGATCGACGGTGGCCTGACCGACGCGCAGAAGGACGAGTTCCCGGCGCTGACGTCCTACCGCGCGCTGCGCGTCGAGGGGGCGGATGCCGCCACCCTGGTGAAGGGTCAGCTCGCGGTCGCGCAGCGCAACGCCGACGGTGGCCTGACCGCCTTCACCGGCGTGCAGATCCCCGGGGTGCTGGACGACCTGTACGCCGGCGCGCTCGCCGATGCGAAGCTCGGCGTGACGTTCCAGGGCAACAAGCCGACCTTCCGGCTGTGGGCGCCCACCGCGCAGACGGCGACGCTGCTGACGTGGGATGCCGGTGCCGCCGGCGACCCGGTGCGTCACGAGGCGGCGTGGGATGCCGCATCCGGAACGTGGTCCGTCGCCGGAAAGCGCGACCTCAAGGGTGACGAGTATCTCTGGGAGGTCGTGGTGTACGCCCCGACCACCGGGAAGATCGAGACGAACGCGGTGACCGACCCGTACTCGGTGGCCCTCACGGTGAACTCCGAACGGTCGGTCGCCGTCGACCTCGCCGACAAGGCCCACAAGCCGAAGGCGTGGGAGAAGGCGAAGTCCCCGACGATCGACAAGCCGGTGGACCGTTCGATCTACGAGCTTCACATCCGCGACTTCTCGTTCACCGACGAGACGGTGCCGGCCGAGGAGCGGGGTACCTACAAGGCGTTCACGCACAAGGGCAGTGCGGGCATGACCCAGCTGGCCCAGCTCGCGGATGCCGGGATCAACACGATCCACCTGCTGCCCTCGTTCGACATCGCCACGATCGAGGAGGACCGCGCCGCGCAGGCCGTCCCGGGTTGCGATCTGGCCTCCTTCGGCCCGGCGTCGCCGGAGCAGCAGGCGTGCATCAACGCGATCCGCGACGCGGACGGGTTCAACTGGGGCTACGACCCGTTCCACTTCTTCGCGCCCGAGGGCTCGTACGCGGTGGATCCGAACGGCGGCGCACGCGTCGCGGAGTTCCGTTCCATGGTCGGGGCGCTGCACCAGACCGGCCTCCAGGTCGTGCTGGACGAGGTGTTCAACCACACCGCCGAGTCCGGGCAGGGCGAGCGTTCCGTGCTCGACCAGGTCGTGCCGGGCTACTACCAGCGGCTCAACGCGGCCGGCGGTGTCGAGACCTCGACGTGCTGCCAGAACGTGGCCACCGAGCACGCCGCCGCGCAGAAGCTCATGGTCGACTCGGTGGTGATGTGGGCCCGCGACTACAAGGTCGACGGCTTCCGCTTCGACCTCATGGGTCACCACTCGAAGGAGAACCTGCTCGCGGTGCGCGCGGCGCTGGATGAACTGACCGTGAAGAAGGACGGCGTCGACGGCAAGGCGGTGTACCTCTACGGCGAGGGCTGGAACTTCGGCGAGGTCGCGAACAACGCGCTGTTCGAGCAGGCGACCCAGGGGCAGCTCGGCGGCACCGGGATCGGCACGTTCAACGACCGTCTCCGCGACGGGGTGCACGGCGGCAGCCCGGTCGACGGCTCGTCCACCCTCGAGCAGGGCTTCGGCACGGGGCTCGGCACCGACCCGAACGGGTTGCCCGTGGACCCCGCCGACCGCACGCTCGGCGAGCAGACCGACCTGGTGAAGCTGGGCCTCGCGGGCAACCTGCGCGACTTCGCGTTCGAAGCCTCGGACGGGACGGTCAAGACCGGCGCCGAGGTGGACTACAACGGCTCGCCCGCCGGCTACGCCGACCAGCCCGACGAGGTCATCAACTACGTCGACGCGCACGACAACGAGACGCTGTACGACCTCGGTGTCTTCAAGCTGCCCACGGACACGCCGATGGCCGATCGGGTGCGCATGAACACCGTGTCGCTCGCGACGGTGACCCTCTCGCAGTCGATCTCGTTCTGGCACGCCGGGACCGAGCTGCTGCGCTCGAAGTCGCTGGATCGCAACAGCTACAACTCCGGCGACTGGTTCAACCGGATCGACTGGACCGGGCAGGAGTCCACGTTCGGCTCCGGCCTGCCGATGGAGGCGGACAACGGCGAGAAGTGGCCCCTGATGGCGCCGCTCCTGGCGAACCCGGCGCTCAAGCCGGCGGCATCCGACATCGCCTCTGCCGAGGCGCAAGCGCTGGACCTGTTGCGGGTGCGCTCGGAGGTCGACCTGCTGCGCCTGGGCTCGGCGGAGCTGATCGAGCAGAAGGTGTCGTTCCCGAACGGCGGGACGGATGCCGCTCCCGGCGTGATCGTCATGGTGATCGACGACCTGCTCGGTGAGAACGTGGACCCGGAGCTGGAGGGCGCGCTGGTCGTCTTCAACGCGTCGCCGGATGCCGTCACCCAGACCGTCGACGCGCTCGAGGGCCGCTCGTTCGCCCTCACCCCCGCGCTGGCGAATGGATCGGACCCGGTCGTGAAGACGACGACGTGGGATGCCAAGACCGGCACGGTCACCGTGCCCGCCCGCTCGGTGGCGGTCCTCGTGGACGTCGAGGACGTCGACACGGCGGTCTTCACGGTGCCGAACAAGGCGCTCGTGAAGGCCGGGACCCCGGTGAAGGTCACTGGGCGGGTGCTCGCCGACGACGGCAGTGCTCCGGTCGGCACGGTCACGATCACCGATCGCGGCAGGGTCATCGCGACGGCTGAGCTCACGGCCTCGGCGAAGGGCAAAGTCGACATCGCGCTGCCGAATCTGGGGCGCGGCATCCACCTCCTGCGGACGACCTTCACGGGAGCCGACGGCTGGCGCGACTCGCAGTCGCTGTTCGCGGTGCCGGTCGTGGTGTTCTAGCCCGGCGCCCGCCCCTTACGGGTCCCCCCGCCCGCCGAAAAGGCGCCTTCTCGCTCGAGAAGGCGCCTTTTCGCCGAGGTGGTCCCTTTTCCGTCGAGGTGGTCCCTCTTCCGTCGAGGTCGTCCCTTTTCCGTCGAGGTGGTGGGCACCTTTTCGGCGGCAAACCCAACTTCTCGGCGGGAAACCCACCTTCTCGGCGGGAAACCCACCTTCTCGGCGAGCGGGCGGACAGGTGCGGGAGCTACCGGGTCGCGGTGACCGAGAACAGGGTGGTCGTGCCCGAGACCTCGTTCGCGACCGCCAGGAGCGGCTGTCCGGTCGGCGAGGAGGCGGCCGGGATGAACGCGAGGCCTTCGGGCCCGAGGTCGCCGGCGTCCGACAGCACCGCCGCGGGGTCTGCGGCGTCGCCGACGGACACCGAGAAGTCGCGGTTGTTCACGTACGTCACGAATCGGGATGCCGCAGGGTCGGTGATGTCGTAGACAATGACACCGCCCACTCGCTCCAGGCCGATGAACGCGTAGGTGCGGCCGTCGACCTGCCCGATCGTGAGGTTCTCCGGCTCCGGCCCCTTGTCGTCGCTGCGATTCTCCAGCGACGACGTCGTGTGGTTCGAGTTGAAGAACGCGGGGACGGCGGCGTGGGTGATGCGCTCGAACTGGTCGCCGGAGTCGAAGACCTGCTGCCCCTCGGTCGTCCAGATCGAGAACGAGCGACCCCCGAACGCGTACAGCGCGTCGTAGCAGCCCCGTGTGGCGTCGAGACCGAGTTCGCGGGTCACGTTCAGGCGGCCGAGATCGGCATCCTTCGTCAGCACCGCCAGCGGGCTGTCCGCGCACACGGGCGCGACACTCGACTTACCGAGGTCCTTCACGCGCACCGGCTCCACGTACGAACCCCACTCGCGGGCGTCGCCTTCGTTCGCGGTCACGAGGAATGTCCGACCGGCGGCCGTGTACGCATTCAGACCGTCGGGCTGGTACATCCCCCAGAGGCCGGGGTAGGTCTTCACGGCGAAGCTCGGCGCACCGTTCGGGTCGCGGTCGCTCGCGTCGATCCCGTTGCCCGCCAGGCTCAGATCCTTGAAGCCGAGCGGCTGCACGGCCGTCACGATCGCACGGTTGAGGTCGACCACCGCGATCGCGTTCGCCTCCTGCAGTGCGACGTACGCGCTCCGCCCGTCGATGGCGACGTACTCCGGCTCGAGGTTGCGGCTCACCGGAAGGTCCGCGCCGTGCGGCGTCGGCCCGAAGACTCGCACGCTCTCCGGCAGCGTCTTCGATCCGCCTGCTTCGAACGCGTGGAAGTCCGCCGTGCGCACGTCCTTCTGCTGCGCCGCGCGCTTCTGGGCGGGGTTGAGCTTGACCACGCTGACCGACCCCTCGGGATCGACCGAGAAGTCATCCGCCGGCTCGCCCTCGTTCGCGACCACGGCGTACTTGCCGTCAGCGCTGATGGTCACCATGTCCGGCAGTGCGCCGACCGTGACCTCGCCGAGGACGGCGGACGCGGCATCCGGGGCGCCGGCGTCGAAGAACACGAGGTGACCCGGGTCGGTCTTCACGGGCGCCTCGAAGGCGACGACGCCCAGTCCGTCGGGACGGACGGCCACGGAGTTCGCGACGCCCGCGGAGGACAGGGAGAACTCCTGAGTGATCGCGGTGGGGTCGGAGGAGTCCAGGACGCTCACGGATCCGGCGCGCGCGTTCACGACGAACAGGCGATCGCGATACGCCGCGACGATCTCGGCCGCCGACTCGTCGAACACCCCCGTCTCGAAACTGCCGAGCGGCGCCAGGCTCAGCGCGCTGCCGTCCGCGGAGTACGAGATCGGATCGGCCACGACGGCAGCGGATGCCGCGACCGGCGTCAGAGCGAGCACGCAGGCGATGGCCAGGCCGGTCGCCGGTGCGAGACGCCGGCGCGAGCGCAGGGCAGGAGAGGGAGAAGGCATCGGAATCCTCTGTGGGGACGAAGGGGGTACACGTGGACACGCGTCCTCCACTTCGTAGCGAGGACACGTGACCGTCGCGTGAACGGTCCTCGAACGAACGGAAGGCTGGATATCCTCGGATATACTCGGAAGTCCAGCTAAAGTGATCAACGTGCCAACGGCGGCGCGGAAGGAGGCGGCAGAGTGTCGCAGCAGGCGGTCATCACACCGAGCGAATCGGTCACAGACGTGCTCACGATGAGTCCGGACGAGCGCGCCGCGATCATCGAGGCGGTGCGTGACTTCGCACAGTCCGAACTCGCGCCGCACGCG
>JASBUD010000057.1 GCA_030148105.1 Microbacterium sp.
GTCGGACCCGGATTGCGCATGCAGGCGCCGTCGGTCGCGACCGTGTAAGAGCTCATGGTGCACCCCCTGGGACTTGAACCCAGAACCCACTGATTAAGAGTCAGTTGCTCTGCCGATTGAGCTAGAGGTGCGTGATCCGCATGAGGCGAACCGAGGGTCAACGTTACCATCACGATCCGCCGACCCGGAAATCGAGGCGACACCGCGCGGTTAGGCTGGTCGACGTGACGTCCCCCTCCCGCCCGGTCTCGTTCGATGCGCCCTTCGAAGGCGATCTCCAGGCCGATCTCGACCTCGCACTCCGGCTCGCCGACGCCGCGGATGCGGCATCCATGTCGCGCTTCGACGCGGCCGATCTGGACGTCGCGGTGAAGGCGGATGCGTCCCACGTCACCGAGGCGGACCTCGCCACCGAACGCGAGATCCGCCGCGTCCTCGCGGCGGAGCGCCCTGCCGACGGCGTGTTCGGCGAGGAGTACGGGACGAGCGGCGACAGTGCGCGCCAGTGGATCATCGACCCGATCGACGGCACCGCGAACTACCTCAAGGGCATCCCGATGTGGACGACCCTGATCGCCCTGGCGATCGACGGCGTGCCGCGCGTGGGTGTCGCGAGCCAGCCGGCCCTCGGACGCCGGTGGTGGGCGGCGAAGGGGCTGGGCGCGTGGACGAACACACCCGACGGCGGCGTCGCTCCTCTCGCCGTCTCGGCTGTCTCGACCCTGGCCGAGGCGAGTGTGAGCTTCCAGAGCATCCGTCAGTGGGATGACGCCGGTCAGCTGGATGCCGTCATCCGGCTCTCCCGCGCCGTGTGGCGCGATCGCGGCTACGGCGACGCGTGGCCGTACATGCTCCTGGCCGAGGGCCGCCTCGAGTTCGTCGCCGAGTTCGGCGTGAAGGAGTACGACATCGCCGCGCTCGTGCCGATCATCACCGAAGCGGGGGGCCGGTTCACCTCGTTCGCCGGCCGCGACTCGCTCTCCGAGCGTTCCTCACTGGCGACGAACGGAGTGCTTCACACGGAGTTCCTCGACCTGCTCCACGCGAAGACGGAGGCTCCCGCATGACCCGCCGCCGCACCTTCTTCGGATCCTCGCTCCTGCTCACGGCGGGAGTGCTCGTGCTGACCGCCTGCGCGGGGTCCACCGAGGCCGGACCGCCCCCGAGCCCGCAACCGGTCGCGACCTCGCCGACGCCCACACCCTCCGTGACGGCGACGACCGAGCCGCTCGGAGATCCGACGTGCGAGACGATCATCCCCGCGGCGACGGTGGAGGATTTCGGCAGCGTCGGATGGACCGTCCGCGCCGAGCCTTTCCGCATCGGCGAGCAGGAGCTCGAGGGCGGCGTCCAATGTGTCTGGGGAGACTTCACGACCGCGACCGACCACGTCCAGATCTACGGCTGGGCCCCGATCTCGGCAGAGGCCGCGGATGACGCTCAGGACGAGCTCGTCGCACTCGGCTGGCGCGTCGAGGAGTCGCCGGAGGGACTGATCGTCACCGAGAGCGCCGACACGACGGTCGCCACGGACGGCGACGGTTACGGCCTCACCTACCTGTTCGGTGACGGCTGGGTGAAATACGCCGACACGAAGCAGGGCCTGCTGCTGGTCACCTGGGGCTGAGCCGCGCCGCGGCCGTCCGCTCCGCGGTCAGTCCGCGCCGCGGTCAGAGGAACGTGAGCTCACCTCGGACGATCGAGTCACCCGAGTGGGTGGGGTCGCCGTCCACCGGCTCCTGCGACACGTCCACCAGCACGTAGTCGCGCAGATCCACATCCGCCGGGACCGCGAACGTCTGCTCCTCGCCGTCCATGACGCCCAGACTCACGAGCGCCGACGCGTCGGCGGTGATGAGCCACACCTCACGGAACGTGTCGGGAGCGGCATCCGCGTCGACCTTCACCCGCACGGCGAACGTCCCGTCGGGACGCTCCTCCACGACGGCGGCACCGACGGCGTCGGGGTGGTCGGGGAACGGATCCAAAGTGGCCTCGGCGACCTCGGTGAGCCCGGAGCCTTGGTTGATCGCCCAGACACCGAGACTGACGCCGGCGACGAGGACGACGGATGCCGCGAGGGCGAAGAGTCGGGTCATCAGACGCCGGCGTGGCGGCGCGGCGTCGTGCGCCGGCTGCGGTTCGACGGGAGACGACTCGGGATCCACGGGGAGCGCGGGGCGTGCATCGACGGGCGCGGGCTGTGCAGCCGCCGCGGGCGCGGACTCCTCCGCCCCGTCGAGTACGCGGGTGCCCAATCCGAGTTCGCTGGAGATCCGGGCCCACACGGCCTCGGGCGGCGACTCCAGGTCGCCGATGTCGATGCTGGCCCGACCGGCGACGGCGACGTGACGCAATGCGGCCAAGTCATCGACGCATGCGGCGCAATCGGCCAGATGCTCGGTCTCGCTCGCGGTAGCGACAGGCTCACCCATCGCGAACAGGGCGAGTCTCTCGGGATCAATGTGCGGCATGTGTCACCTCCAGTCGAGTGCGCATTCTTTCCAGACTTCGTCGTATGTGGCTTTTCACGGTCCCCAGCGGCATGTCGAGGCGGCGGGAGATCTCCTGGTGGGTCAGATCGTCGAAGAACGCCATCCTCATCACCCGCCGGGCGTCGGGTTCGAGCCGCTCCATCTCCTGTGCGACCAGGACCGTCTCGCCGAGGTCGACTTCGTCGGTGACCAGATCGTCAGGCCGGGTGACGCGTTGGAGCTGCTCTTGCAGAGCACGCACGCGTGCGCGCGCCTCGTGCGTGTCGGCGATCCGGCGCTTCGCTATCGCGACGATCCACGTCGACAGCCGCGCCCGCGACGGGTCGAAGGACGCGCGCGACGTCCACGCCGAGACGAAGGTCTTCTGCGTGACGTCCTCCGCATCGGTTCGGTCGCCGAGCGAGCGAAAAGCGAGGGTGAACACCACGGGCGACCATCGGCGATAGACATGCTCGAGCGCGCGTTCGTCACCCGTGATGAACCGGGCGTCCCACGCCGCTTCGGCGTCGGCGCTTTCGCTCGCCGCAGCCGCGTCCTTAGCGCTCACCCGAAGCGCCTCCGTTCTCCGCTCGTCATCCCGATCGTGCCCGACATCCTGCGCGGGCCGGTCACGCCACCGGAGTGGCGACGACGACGACGTTGTCGTCGTAATGACCTGTTGTCTCATCGAACTCGCCTCCACACGTGATGAGCACGAGAGCCCTCGTGCCCTGGCGGGCGAACAGGTCCTGCGTCGGCAGTTCCTGCTTGGGATAGTACGTGACGGTGCTCACCGTGTAGACGGCGGACGCGCCGTCCGCCCCGGTCACCGTGACCTCCGCTCCCGCGGGCAGATCGCGAAGCCCCGCGAACGGGCCGATCGGGTAGTCGGGAGCGTCGATGTGGGCGGCGATCACCGTGTTGCCGTCAGGGCTCCACGGATCGGGGCCGAACCGATACCATCCCGCGACCGCGGGATCGACAGGCAGCTCCATGGCGCCGTTCGGTTCGACCCCGACCGGGACCACCTCCATGTCCGCGCCGATCGCCGGCACCTGCACCCGTACAGGAGGAACGGGTGCACGCACCGACGTGAGTGATCCGTCGACGATGGGGACGTCGACGGCGGCGGTCGGGGCCGCCGTGGGGGCCGGCGAGGTCGGAGGGGTGACGGGTGCGCCCGCCCCGCTGGGGGCGGGGGCGGGCGCACAGGCCGAGAGAGCGAGGATGAGCACCAGGGGTGCGATCAGTCGCAGGGTCATCGTCAGCTCTCTCGGGTGAGTCGGGTCAGGACTCGATCTTGGACTCGCGGGCGCGGCGGGCGACCACGATGGCGACGGATGCCGCGGCGAAGGCGAATGCCACACCGGCGATCCAGAACGCCTGCGTCATCGCGTCACGCTCGGCCGCGTAGCCGGCGGTTCCGGAAGGCACGCCACCGGGGGTCGAGTGACCGACGGTGATGTTCTGCGTGGCCAGGGCGAGGGTCTCGTCCTCCAGGCTGCCCCAGGCGTACGCGATCGTCAGGACGCCGTCCTGGATCGGCACGTCTGCCGGGCCGAGCACGGGCTCGGTGGTCCCCGCGGCGGCGACGGACGCCGACACGGTTCCGACCGGCAGGTTCAGCGTGGCCTGGTCCGGGTTCGCGAGGGAGGAGATAACCGCGGTGCCCCCGGCCAGGACGTCGACCGCGGGTGCGGCTGCGACGTGGCGAACCGTCAGGCGGCCCTCTCCGGCGTTCGTCGTGGCGATGTCGTTCGTGAACAGGTTGAGCGCGGGAGTTCCGTCCTCGGCGAAGTTCGCCGTGGCGGTGTAGCTCGTGTTCGCCGCAAGAGTGACTGTCGCCTCGAGGATCGGAGCGCTGGCGTCAGCCGCGTCCGGGGCCGTGAGGGCGATGTCGTAGTCACCGGCCGGAAGGTCGACCGGTCCGGCGAACGTTCCCGGCTGGAAGTCGTCGAGCGTGAGCGCGCCGTTGACGTAGACGTCGACCGGGGTGTCGGGAATGCCGTGGAACACATACAGATCCGCGTTGGTGGCAGAGATGGCCTGGGCAGGCATGACGAAGCCCGCCGCGAGGGCGAAGCCGGCAACGACACCGGCAGCGATGGTCTTACGCACGTTGTCCTCCTTGGGGGGCGGCTCTTCCGCCCTGTGATGAGTACTTCCGTGCGTGGACGGGTTTTGGATGCAGCTGAATGATCTTTTTCGGATCAGGGGGAAAAGGCCGGGTCGACGCCCAGCCATTCGGCCAGTTCGCGGATCTCGGCATCCACCATCTCGCGCTCCTCCTCCTCGAGCGGGAGGAACTCATGGACGGCCGCGATCTTCAGGGTGTCGCCGGTCCGATCCACCTCGGCATCCAGCATCCCGACGAACCGATCGCCCAGGAGGATCGGATGCGCGAAGTAGCCGTAACGTCGCTGGGGCTTGGGCTTGAACTGCTCGAGGACGTAGGTGAACTCGAAGACGTGCTCGAGACGCGGCCGGTCGAACAGCATGCCGTCGTACGGGTTGAGGATCGCGACGCGACCGGCTTCTTCCTGCTCCAGCGCCGCGATCGCGTCAGCGTCGACGCGGAACTTCCACGGACTCCCGTCCACTCGCGCCTCCTCCCCCGCCGTGCCGACCGGAGTCCACGGCGAACGCTGCTTCGCCAGGCCGGCTGCCTGCAGCCGGCGCGCGTCCCACAGCGACTGCGCCTCCTCCTCGTCGTACTCGGGCAGGTCGAGCGGGTATACGCGCTCGGCGAGATCCCATCGGCGGTGCCGACCATGCCTGCCCGCGACCGCCACTTCGCCCTGGCGCAGGAGGCACTCCAGCATCGTCACGACGTTCGACCCGGACCATCCGTCGGGCTTTCGAGGAAGCTGCGCCGTGTCATCGATGGCCCCCGCCACCAGGGGCCCTTCAGCGCGAAGCCGCGCGAGCACGTCGGCACGGAACCGCGTGTTGGCCTCGAGCCACTGCCGGGTGTTCTCGCGCTCCGGCCAGCGTCGCATCGCGGGCTTCATGAGCGGCAGGAGGCTCATCGGGCGGAAGGCACCGTCGAACTCGAACAGCTGGCGATCGATCTCGACCGCCTTGGCGAGCTGGCCCGGCTCGTACGACCACCCGATCCGCGACCACAGCACGGTGTGCTCGCACGGTGCGATCACCGCCGTCGGATCGATCTTGATGTACCCGAGCTGCTCGGCGACCTCGACCACGTCGCCGGGCCGAGCACCGTCGAGCAGCTGCGCGCGCACGATGATGCGGCGTGCTTGGTCGCGGGTGAGGTGATGGACCACGCGTCGAGGGTAACCGCGGGCCCGGACAGCCGCCCGGCGGATCAGGCGGGCGGCGCTTCGGGGTCGAGCGTCGCGAGGGTGTCGGCCTCGACGGCGTTGTCGGCGTCGAGCTCCTGCTCGGTGCCCTCGGTCCCGCCCCGGCCCGGCATGTTCAGATCGGCGGGGTCGACGTCGCCGTCGCCGCGATCGTCCGGTCCCCCCGTTTGGGGAGCACCCCCGGTGTGCGCGGCGGAGTCGCTGCGCACCTCGTCGGTGATGCCGTCGGTCGGGGGCGCGTCGTCGGCGGTCGCGTCGTCGGAGTGGTGCGAGTGCGGGGCGGGCGTGCTCATTGTGCGTCCTTCCGTGGCGGATCCGGTCGGTGGGTCACCGGCCGGGCGGGTCAGGCTCGTCCACTCTGCGCCGCCCCGACCCTGAACGCTCGGGGGTTGACAGACCTCGCCCCGCGACGCGCCTGTCAGAAGCGCAGCAGGATCTTGCCGTCGCGACCCGGCTGTGCGCTGGCCGCCGCGGCCTCACGCGCCTGCTCGAAGGGGAAGATCGCCTCCACCGGCAGCGAGACCTCGCCCGAACCGATGCGCTGCAGCAGCTCCCCGAAAAGCGCTCCGCGCTTGGCTGCGTCCATCTCCCTGCTCACGACGCTCCCCCAGAAGCCCTTCACGGTCGCCTGCTTGAAGATGAGGTCACCCGAGGAGATCTCGAGGTTGCCGGAGCCCATCGCCCCGAACGATACGAGTGTGCCGCCGACGCCGAGGAGCGACAGCAGGTCGCCGGCAGCCGTGCCGCCCACCGAGTCCACCGCAGCGCGCGGCTCGGCACCGTCGAGGATCGCGGCGGCCCGCTCACGCCAGCCGTCGCTCTCGGTCGAGACGACGTCGCGGATGCCGATCGCTGCGAGCTCGTCGACGCCGGCATCCCGTCGCACGAGCCCGAGAACGCGGATGCCGCGCGCCGCGGCGAACTGAGCGACGAGGCGCCCGACCGCGCCGTTGGCGGTGTTCTGCACGATCCAGTCGCCGGCGCTGACGTCGAGACTGTCCAGGAGGCTGAGGGCGCTGAAGGGCATGGAGATCAGCTGTGCGGCCGTCTCGTCGCTGATGCCGTCCGGCACCGGGACGAGACCTGCCGCCGGAGCGACGAAGTACTCGGCCCACACCCCGAACGTCCCGCCCGTGGCGACGCGCTGTCCGACGGTCAGGTTCTCCACGCCGTCACCGAGCGCGTCTACGACGCCGACGGCCTCGGTTCCGCTGCGCGCGGGAAGCTCCGGCTTGAAGCCGTACGTGCCGCGGATCGTCCAGAGGTCGTGGTTGTGAATCGGCGACAGGACCGTGCGCACTCGTACCTCACCGGGCCCGGGGGTGGGGAGCGGAACCTCCGTCACCTCGAGGACCTCCGCGGCGTCGGCGAACGTGGGGTGGGTGAGTGCGCGCATTCGTGGTGCTCCCTGCTGTAGATCTGAGGCCGTGGCCGCGCGGATCGCGCGAACCACCCATACGTGAACAGCACGGGCGCCCCGAGACTTCCCGATCGAGACGAATCCGCGGTCATGGCCTACGCGGACCGGCCGGCCCGCTCAGAACGGCGCGTCGCCGTGGCCCGGGGCCGGCGAACCGGTGACGCTGAACACCGGAACCCGCCGTTCGGGTCCAACCGCATATCGGCGCCCTGCAGAGGACACCCACTCCACGGCCCCGCCACTGCCCGGAATCTGTCGCAGTTTCCACCCGCCGTGGTGCTTCACCATGTGATGGCCTCTGCACAGCGGGGCAAGGTTCTCCATGCCGGTGGCACCACCGTCCTCCCAGGCGATCGTGTGATCCACGTCGCAGCGGGAGGCGGGCATCCCGCACCCGGGGCCCATGCACCGATCTGCCCGCCAGGTCACGAGCCGTCGGAGCTCCGGCGGCGGCCGGTAGCGGGTGCGTCCCACCGAGAGGATCATTCCGGACTCGGGGTGGGTGAGGACCCGCATCCACGCCGCGTCGCCGCCACACAGCTCACGCGCACGCTCGATCGGGATGGGCCCGAGACCCTCGACCGTCGCCGGTTCGTTCCCCCGCGCGGCCACGGCAGCGTCGTCCTCTTCGAGCAGCGCGAGCGCCGGGACCGTCACCACGACGGTCGCGCGGATGCCGCGTCCCTGGTCGGGCCGTTCGCCGGTGGTCCCTTCGATGAGCAGATCGCCCATCACGTCCGCACGGATCTGGTCGAGCGTCCGCGTCTCCTCCTCGTGTCCGCTGATCACCTTCGCCATCTGCGTCAGCCGACCGAACGCCGCGTGCGCCTCGACCAGCGGCCCGTAGAGGTGCGTCCAGGCCATCCCGTCGGCCACCGCCTCCACGTGGACCCGACGGGCGGCCAGCGCCGCCTCGTGCCGGTCGGACAGAGTGACGACGCGCGTCTGCTCGACCAGAGCACGCAGCGAGCGCCGGAACTGCCCGACGGGCTGCTGCTCGGCCATTGCGATGACGCGTCCCTGCAGACGTTCGCGCAGCTCGGGCTCCAGCTCGTCTAGGCCCGCGACCAGCACGTCCGCGTGCTTCTCGGTGATACGTGCGGTCTGCAGGGAATCCAGAGCCTGCGGGTAGCGATGCACGAGCGCCTCAGCCCGCGTGATCATGGTGCCGGCATCGTGCTCGGAGACGCGCATCGCCGCCGCGAGCTCGAGTCGCAACCCGCGCAGCACGACATCGGTCAGCCGTCGCCCGGCCGCCTCGGCGTCCGCGAGGTATTCCTGACGCATGAGATCGATCTGCACGAGACGGTCAGCCGCCCACATCGCCATCGTCGCCCCGAGGTCGACCACGAGATCGAGAGCGCTCGCGCGGAGCATCTCGGCGGTGGGCGACCCCTCGTTCATGACTCCACGCTAGAGCCGACCTCCGACATCGGTGCGACCGCGTCAGGGAGCGAAAGGCCCGGTCAGCGGCGCTCCAGTGCGATCACCGGAATCACGCGCGTCGTGCGCGCCTCGTAATCGGCGAAGCCCTTGCTGCGCGTCGTGAAGCGCGTCCATGCCTCGTCACGCTCGGCGCCGATGAGCTCGCGCGCCCGCACGGCGACGGTGCCGGCATCCGCAGTCTCGATCAGCACCTCGGGATGAGCGAGAAGGTTGTGGTACCACGCAGGATGCGACGGCGCTCCCGCCTTCGACGCCGCGATCAGCCACGTGTCGTCGTCGACGCGGATGCCCATGAGCGGGCTCACGCGCTCGATGCCGCTCTTCGCGCCGACGTGGTGCACGAGCACGAGATCCCGCCCGAAGTGGGCGACCTCGCCGTCGTTCGCGCGGAACTCCGCGATGATCCGGTCGTTGTAGTCCTCGAAAGCCATGGGGTCAATCTACGTCCGCTACGGTCGGAGGGGCGGGCGAGGAGGCGGGTCTGGATGGAACATTTCGACACGATCGTGGTGGGCGCCGGGGTCGCCGGACTCACGGCCGCGCGGCTGCTGAGCGGCGAGGGCGAAGACGTCCTGGTGCTCGAGGCGCGCGACCGCGTCGGCGGTCGCGTCGTGACCGACCGTCGCTACGGACTCGCGACCGATCTCGGCGCATCGTGGATCCACGGCATCACCGACTCCCCGGTCGCCGCTGCGGCCGAGGCGTTCGGTATGCGCATGGTCGAGTTCACCGTCGGCGGCTACCAGCCCGACAGCCGACCGATCGCCTATTACGGCCCCGACGGTGAGCGGCTCGAGGATGCCGACGCCCAGAGCTTCGTCGACGACATCCACACCGTCGACACGACCCTCCGCGACGTGATCGAGAGTTCGGCGCCCGACGCTTCCTACCGCGACGTGACCGAGGACGCTCTCGCGCGGCAGGGGTGGGCCCCCGAACGCACCCAGCGCGTCCGCGAGTACCTGGAGCACCGCTCGGAAGAGCAGTACGGCGCATGGATCGACGATCTCGCGGCGCACGGACTCGACGACGATTCGATCGACGGCGATGAAGTCGTGTTCCCCGACGGATACGACCGGCTCGCCTCCCACCTCGCCGAGGGCCTGAACATCCGGCTCACCCATGTGGTCGAGCGCGTGGTGTGGACAGAGACCGGTGTCGAGGTCACGAGCGACTTCGGGACGGTGAGCGCCGCACGGGCGATCATCACGGTTCCGGTCGGCGTCCTGCAGTCCGACGACTTCGAGATCGACCCGCCGATTCCCGAGCCGGTCGCGGGTGCCCTCGGACGCCTGACGATGAACGCCTTCGAGAAGATCTTCCTCCGGTTTCCGGCCAAGTTCTGGGACGACGGAGTCTATGCGGTCCGCCAGCAGGGACCGGAGGGTCGCTGGTGGCACTCCTGGTACGACCTCACCGCGCTGCACGGCACGCCCACACTTCTCACGTTCGCCGCCGGCCCGGCCGCCCGGGAGACACGGGACTGGGGCGAGGACGAGATCGTCGAGTCCGTGATGGAGCAGCTGCGGAGGCTCTACGGGCCCGAGATCCCCGCGCCGGCGCACGTTCACATCACCGACTGGCAGGACGATCCGCTCAGTCACGGCTCCTACGCCTACATGAAAGTGGGATCCACGACCGCCGACCACGACGCACTGGCGGCACCGATCGGAGGCGGTGTGCTGCATCTGGCCGGCGAGGCGACGTGGACGGATGACCCCGCCACGGTGACGGCCGCGATGTGCTCAGGCCACCGCGCCGCCGAGAACGTGCTCGGCCGCAAGGTCTCGATCGAGCGGGCCTGGGTGCGCTGACCGGACCTGATCAGGTGAGGTCGTCCGCCACGCGGATGAGCACCTTGCCGGTGACGCCGGCCTCGACGGCGTCGTGAGCGGATGCCGTCTCCTCGAGTGCGAACCACGTCAGGGGCAGTCCCGCGGCAGCTCCGACGGGCAGTGCACCGTCTTGGAGCGCAGCGGTGATGTCGGCGGCGGCGGCCTGGAGGGCGGCATCCCCCACGGTGTAGAGCAGCAGGCCCTGCCACCGTACGTTCTTCGCGAAGCTCGCCACGATCGGCGCTGTGAACTCGTCGCCGTTGTTGTTGGCGTAGTACGCGATGCTGCCGTGATTGGCGATCACGTCGACATCGAGCGCCGCGTTCTGGGCCGGTGCGACCTCGACGATCTGATCCACCCCGTCCGGAGCCACGGCGCGGATCGCGCGGACGAGATCGGCATCCGGATAGCGCACGATGTGGTGCGCGCCCGCCGAACGCGCCAGTGCTGCCTTCTCCTCGCTGCTCACCGTCGCGATCACGGTGGCTCCTGCCCACACGGCGAGCTGGATCGCGGCGTGCCCGACGGCGCCCGCGCCACCCTGCACGAGGACGGTCCGGCCCGCGAGCGAGCCCGGCGACAGTCGCGCAGGACCGTCCTCGTGGACCGTCAGGGCGCGATGGGCCGTCATGGCGGGAACGCCGAGGCTGGCTGCGACGTCGAATCCGATGCCGTCGGGAAGCCGGACGGCCCGGCTCGCGGGGACGACGGCGAACTCCTGCGCGGTGCCCGTCGGGCGCTCGTGCGCAGCAAGAAAGAGCCAGACCCGATCCCCGACCGTCAGACCGCTGACACCCTCGCCCACCGCATCCACGACGCCTGCGCCGTCCTGGTTCGGTGTGATCTCATCGAAGCCCATCGGTGTTCCGCCGGCACGCGCCTTCCAGTCCGTCGGGTTCACGCCCGAGACCGCGATGCGCACGCGCACGTCGCCGGGCCCGGGCTGAGCCGGTTCACGATCGACCAGATCGAGGACGGAAGACGGGCCGCGCTGGGTGTAGATGATCGTTCGCATGAGAGGTGAAAGCCGGATGAGGGTGCCGGCATTCCGCGTCGCCCGGACCACGCGCACGGCGCTACTCTTCCGTGTGTGCAGCGCGGCGACGACGACACCTTCGAAGTGGAAGGTCGGTGGAAAGAGGAGGTCATCTACTGGGAAGGCTCCCGTGGCTTCATCTTCGATGCCGGCTGGGGTGTCACGCCGCTCGTTCTCTATGTTCCGCCCGAGGATGAGTGGGACGCGGTGACACCCGAGTGGATGGTCGGTCGGCGCGCGCTGATCGTCAGCCGGCTCACCGAGCGATCCGGACACGTCCTTCTCGAGGGCAGGTATCCGGGTGATCCCACAGGCCGAACGGTAGCTCGCTGAAGAGCAGGCCCCCAACGCCCCTTGGAGTGCCGGCAGTCGCGCCGGCGAAAAGAAGAAGCCCCGACCGTTACCACACAGCCGGGGCGAGACGGATGAGAAGTCCGCCTATCGCTATCAGTCTACGCTCCGTGGCTGGGAAGCTGCTCGGTGCCGGTGCGGCGCCGGCGGAATCGGGGTGAGGCTACCGTGTGCGATCGGGATCGAAGCCGCCGAGTGAGGGATGATGTACGCATGTCCTCCTCCGTCGAACGCCGCACGAATCCCGCAGCATGGGCTGCCTTCTGGTTCGCGCTGGCCGGTCTCCTCCTCATGCCGATCCCGGTCTTCATCGGACTGATCCTCGGCGGCGGCCTCTCGATCGTCGCCGCGATCCTCGCCGTGATCGCCTTGTTGAAGGGGCTCGCACGCAGCGGCAAGGGAATCGCTCCCGTCGTGTTCGCTGCGATCTTCATCGCACTCACGTGGGGCGGGATCTCGATCGGCGGCGGAACGGTCT
>JASBUD010000060.1 GCA_030148105.1 Microbacterium sp.
GCCAGCAGCTCCCGTGAAGAGTACGGCTTGGTGACGTAGTCGTCTGCTCCGAGTTCGAGGCCGACGACGATGTCCACTTCGGAGTCCTTCGCCGTCAGCATGATGATCGGCACGCGCGAGGTCGCACGGATCTGCCGGCACACCTCGGTCCCCGGCATGCCGGGAAGCATGAGATCCAGCAGCAGGATGTCCGCACCGCGCTCGCGGAAGGCGCTGAGCGCGGCGGGCCCGTCCTCGGCGATCTGGACCTCGTAGCCCTCTCTGCGCAGCAGGTAGGCGAGCGGGTCGGCAAGGTCGGGCTCGTCCTCGACGATCAGGACGCGTGTCATACGGTGGCTCCGTTCGTGGGAGGCGCGGCGGGCGTCGCCGGTGCCTTCTTCTTCCTCTTCGCGCGGCGACGGGGCGGCGCGACCTGGTCTGCGGGCGGATCGATGAGCGGCAGCCGGATCGTGAACGTCGACCCCCGCCCGGGACGCGACCACAGCCGCACTTCGCCCCCGTGTCGCTGCACGGCGTGCTTGACGATCGCGAGCCCCAGACCGCTGCCGCCCGTGCGGCGCGACCGGGCCTGGTCGGCGCGGTAGAAGCGCTCGAAGACGCGCTCCTGATCTGCTTCGGAGATGCCGATGCCGCGATCCGTGACGGCGATCTCCACGACGCCGTCGACGGCCTTCACGCCGATCCCCACGTGAGACCCGCGAGGCGAGTAGGCGATCGCGTTCGCGACGAGGTTGCCGATGGCCTCACCGAGCACCTGCGCGTCTCCGCGCACGTACAGCCCCCGGTCCCCTCCGCGGTCGATACGGACGCCGGCCGCGTCCGCCTGGATGGCGTGCGCGTCGGCGGCGGCCGCGACGACCTCGTCGACGGCGACCTCTCGTTCGTCCGTGAACTCGTCCGCCGCCTGCAGGCGGGAGAGATTCATGATGCGCGACGTGAGCAGCGCGAGCCGGGCGGCTTCGGCCTGCAGTCGCCCGGCGAAGTGCCGAACCTGATCGGGGTCGTCCGCGGCGGATTCGATCGCCTCCGACAGCAGGCTGACGGCACCCACCGGGGTCTTCAGCTCATGACTCGTGTTCGCGACGAAGTCGCGCCGCATCTGCTCCACCCGCTCGCGCTCGGTGATGTCCTTCAGCACGAGCAGGGTCAGTCGCGGTGAGATCCGCGAGGCGCGCACCACCACGAGGCGCGGCTCCGCGGGCGGTGCACCGCGCTGCAGTCGCAGCGTCGCGGTGATCACGGCCTCCTCGGCGCGGGCCCTGCGCGCGATCGCGCGCAGTTCGTCGGACGGCACGACGTCGCCTTCGCCGAGGTGGAAGGGGATCGCCGCGGTCGAGGCGGCGAGCACGGTCGAGGAGGTGTCGACCACCACGGCGGCATCCTCCATGCCCTGCATCACCTCGCCGATCCCGACGGGGATCGCCGATGACGTCTCGTGCTGGGCCCGGTCACGGGCGCGCAGTGCGATCACGATGCCGGTGGACACCGAGCCGCCGATGACCGCCCCGAGCAGAAGGGCGAGCAGCGCGAGCTGCGTCGAATCCATGGCTCCACGATAGACGGCGGCGTGCTCCGTCCCCGGCCCACCCGGGCGCCCGGGCTTGGGCGTCCGGATACTATTCACTCGCGCGGCACCGTTCGTTAACCTTCGGTGGCGATGATCGCCAGGTCGCGAGGCGTGTGCCTGCTGCGGAACGAAAGGTGCTGCGATGCGCGAAGTCTTCCATCAGTCCCTCGAGGACGTCCAAGGACGTCTGGTCGAGATCGCCGAGCTCGTCACGATCGCCATCGACAAGGCGACGCGCGCGTTCAGCTCCAGCGACGTCGCCCTGGCCGAAGAGGTCATCGAGGCCGACGCCGTGATCGACGAGAAGGCGGTCGAGCTCGACGAGCTCGCGATCGAGATCCTCGCCCGCCAGCAGCCCGTGGCCCGCGACCTCCGCATCGTCGTGAGCGCGCTGCGCATCAGCGCGTCGCTCGAGCGCATGGGCGACATCGCCGAGCACATCGCCCAGCTGACGCGCATGCGGTTCCCCGAGCGGGCGATCCCGAAGGGGCTCAAGTCCACCTTCACCAAGATGGGCGAGCTCGACGTCGCCGTCGCGCGCAAGCTCACCGAGCTGCTGCGCACGGAGGACCCGATCCTGGCCGAGGAGATCCGCAACGACGACGACAAGCTCGACGACCTGCACGTGAGCGTGTTCGAGAAGGTGCTCAGCGACACCTGGCAGGGCGAGGCCTCCGCCACGGTCGACGCGACGCTCGCGAGCCGCTACCACGAGCGGTTCGCCGACCACGCAGTTTCCGTGGCGAAGAAGGTCGTCTACCTGTCCACTGGCGACTGGACCGTCGAGACGGGCACGATCGACATCGTCGCGCCCTGAGGCGCGACGCACACGAGGAGAGCGGATGCCGAGGATCGGCATCCGCTCTCCTCGTGTTGAGCGCGGGTTACTTCTTGCCCTGGCTCGCGACGGCCGCGGCGCCGGCGGCGGCGGCCTCGGGGTCGAGGTATTCGCCCGGGCCGAGCGGCGCGAGGTCCTCGCCCAGACGGTAGACGAGCGGGATGCCGGTGGGGATGTTGAGCTCGGCGATGTCGGCGTCGCTGATGCCGTCCAGGTGCTTCACCAGGCCCCGCAGCGAGTTGCCGTGCGCCGTCACGAGCACGGTCTTGCCGGCGCGCAGATCCGGGACGATGTCGCTCTCCCAGTAGGGCAGGAAGCGGTCGATCACGAGCTTGAGCGACTCCGTGCGGGGCACTTCGCCGTCGATTCCCGCGTAGCGCGGATCGTGGACCTGGCTGAACTCGGAGTCGTCGTCGAGCGGCGGCGGCGGGACGTCGAACGAGCGGCGCCACAGCATGAACTGCTCGGGACCGAACTCCTCGAGCGTCTGAGCCTTGTCCTTGCCCTGCAGCGCGCCGTAGTGACGCTCGTTCAGGCGCCAGGTGCGCTTGACCGGGATCCAGAGCCGGTCGGCGGCGTCCAGAGCGAGGTTCGCCGTCTGGATCGCGCGGCTGAGGACCGACGTGTGCAAGACGTCGGGCAGGATGCCGGCCTCGGCGAGCAGCTCACCACCGCGGGTCGCTTCGGCCTTGCCCTTCTCCGAGAGCCGGACATCGACCCATCCGGTGAAGAGGTTGAGCTCGTTCCAGACGCTCTGGCCGTGGCGGAGGAGGATCAGCGTGTAGGGCGCGGTCATGGCCCCCATGATAGCGAGCGGCCTGCCGTCCCCCGGACGGCGGGGAGCCTGCCATCATGGCCTGATGGGTTCGGGCCGCGCCCCTGTCGGGCACATCACGCGCGGTACCACCGGCACGAATCGCCTGCGACGCGTGGATCGCTGGATCGCGCGTCATCCGGCGCTGCGGCGGACGACGGACCCGCTCGTGGTCGACCTGGGGTTCGGGGCGAGCGCCGTCACTGCCCTCGAGCTGTCCGCGCGCCTGCATCGCACGCGCCCCGACGTCGAGGTGATCGGTCTGGAGATCGACCCGGCGCGGGTCTTGCGGGCGCGTGAGCAGCTTTCCGCGGTCCGCGCGGGCGGCACGCGCTTCGCCCCCGATGCCCGGGTCGACTTCGCGCTCGGCGGGTTCGAAGTCCCCGTCTCCCGCCGCCCTTCGGTCATCCGGGCGATGAACGTGCTTCGGCAGTACGACGAAACGGATGTCGCCGCGGCGTGGCAGCGGATGGCGGCGCGCCTGCAGCCCGACGGCCTGCTCGTCGAGGGCACGTGCGACGAGCTCGGGCGCATCTGCACATGGGTCGGGATCGATGACCGCGGCGAGCCCCAGACGCTCACGGTGTCGCTGCGCCTGACGAGGCTCGAGTCGCCCGCGATCGCCGCGGAACGTCTGCCGAAGGCGCTCATCCACCGCAACGTCCCGGGCGAGCGGATCCACGACCTGCTGGTCGAGCTCGAGCGGGAATGGGAGCGCGCGGCCGGCCTCGCGCCGTTCGGTCCCGTGCAGCGCTGGGAGGCGGCGCTCGGCGCCCTGCGTGATCGCGGCGTGCCCGTACAGGCGCGCGGACGGTGGCGCCTGGGCGAACTCACCGTTCCGTGGCCCGCGGTTGCGCCACGCTGAGCGCCGCGTGCTCAGATGCGGGGCACGCAGGCCCGCGCCTCGGCGCCGGGCATCCCGGTCGCCGTGAGAAGGTCGACCGCGAGGGGACGCAGCGCCGCGATGAAGTTCAGCTCGCCCGCCGATCCGTCCGGCAGGATCGCCGCCGGGTCGAGTCGGACCGCGACGGCCCTCACGGCCTCGCGCGCGACCGGCTCGGCGGAGATGTCGGACAGGGACTGCGCGATGAGCTCAGCCCCGCGCGCGAGCTCGGTGAGGACGTCGGCGTCGATCGGTCGCGGGACGCCGTCCTCACAGAGGTACACCACCCGCCGCGCGATCACGCGCAGGTTGCGGGTCACGAGGTCCATGGACTGCCGCACCCGGTCGTGGCGCTCGAGCTCGGACCGATGACGGCGGAGGAACGGCGAGATCTTGGCTATCGCGATCGCGGAATCCAACGACGTGGCCCAGGCATCCACGAGAGGCTGCAGGGCGCGAGCCTTCTCGAGTCCGCGCTCGGCCCGCATCCGATCACCGCGCCGCAGGGCCTGCGCCATCGTCCGCGTCGCCGACTCGACCGCGGCGAACACCGCAGCTGCCGTGCGCAGCTCCTCCCGCTGAAGCGTGCGCGGGATGAGGGCGGTCACGACGAGCGCCGCGATCCCGCCGACGACCCCGTCGATGAGCCGCTGGAACGGGGTGTTCGCCGGGATCACCATCACGATGAGCGCCTGGATCGCCGCGGCGATCGCGAAGCTCGCCTGTGCGGAGAGGAACCGGGCGACGACGAGGGTGAGGCCCAGAGCCAGGGCGAGCTGCCACCAGCCGGAACCGGCGACGAGAAGGAGCACTTCGGCGACCAGGATGCCGACCAGCATGCCCAGGACCGTCTCGAGCACGCGCCGCGGGCGAGCGTCACGCACGAGTCCGAGGCTGGAGACGCACACGGTCGCGGCGAGGAGCGGCGCCGGGTGACCCAGCACATACGCCGCGAACGCGTACGCCCCCGTCGCAGCCACGACGATCTGCAGGATCGCGATCGACGATCCCCCGACGCGCCGCAGTCCCCGGCGTGGGTCGAGCCGGCGTCGCCACCCGGTCGCGATCGCCGTCGTGGTCGGCTCGGCGGCCTCGCTCATCGTCCCGTCAGCCGGCTCGGCGGCCGAGCCGGGGAAGACGCGGCACGTTCGCCGTCGCCCCGGCCTCAGGCGGCACGATCACTTCCTGCGCCCCGACGACGTCGCCCTCGGCGGTGCGGACGATGAGCTCGGCGCCGACCGGAGTGTTGCGCCGCACGACCGCGAGCGCGATCGGACCCTCCTCGTAGTGACGAGCGGCGGAGGTGATCGCCCCGACGACGGAACCGTCCACGAGCACGTCGTCGCCGCGGGCAGGCAGCACCGAATCGCTGCCGTCCAGCTGCAGCGCCACGACCCGGCGCGGCGGGTGCCCGAGATTGTGCACCTTGGCGACCGTCTCCTGGCCGCGGTAGCAGCCCTTCTCCAGGTGCACCGCCGTGCGGAGCCAATCCACTTCGTGCGGCAGCAGCCGCGCGTCCACTTCGCCCGCCCACCGCGGACGCCAGGCCGCGATCCGCAGCGCTTCGGCGGCGTCCGTCCCGGCGAGCGTCAGGTCGCCTGCGGCAGCGGCATCCGCGATCGTCTCCTCTTCGGCGCGCGGCACGATCACCTCCGCCCAGTCCCGGTCGCTGCCGGGATGCGCGGCGGGTACTGCGTACGCGTGGCCCCCGGCGCCCACGGCCGGCCAGGGATCGCGCCAGACGAGCGGCACGGCGTCCGGAGTCGCGACGGCGAGCGCGGACACGGCTTCCGCCGTCCCGCCGAACACCGCGAAATCGGCACTGCGGTCCTGCGGATCGACGCGCAGACGGAAGCGCATCCGCACGAGCCAGGCCAGCAGCCCCTCGGCGTCATCACGGTCGGCGATCAGCCACGTCGTGCTGCCGTCGTCGAGAACGGATGCCGCATGCTCGACGTGGCCGTGGGGGTCGAGGACGAGCAGCTCGGTGCTCTCCCCTGGCGACAGGCGGGCCAGCGCCTGCGACGAGAGCGAGTCGAGCCACGTGAGCCGGTCCTCGCCGGAGACGGAGAGCACGCGTCGATCCGACAGCGGAGCGATCGCGCGCCCGACGGCCAGGGCGCGCTGCTCGCCGAGCGGGTTTCCGAGGTGACGCAGTCCCGTCTCGTCGAGCACGGCGCCGGGAACGCGGGCGTAGGTGTCGGCCATCACTGCACCCGCGCCAGGCGTGCGGACGCGTGCGAGGACAGTTCGCGACCGTACGCGGCGATGTCCCACGCCCAGAGCAGATGCGCGTCGACGAGACCGTACATGCGGGTCGCCGCAGCGTAGACCTTCGTGCCGGCGGTGCGTACGACCGCGTCCGTGGCCAGGTCGATCCGGGGGCCGCGGATGGATCCGAGATACAGCTCGCTGATGCCGTCCGAGTGGACGATCGAAGCCTCGATGTCGAATCCGCCTTCAGCGTTGCGGAGCTTCTCGACGTCGTCGGCGGAGCGCGAGACCGGGGCGGTGCGGGCCGGCAGCAGACCAGGACCCGCGTCGGCATCGGATGCGGCGCGCGACAACCGCCAGTAGCCCATCTCGGAGACCAGCGGGATCCGCCCGCGCTCGGTATCGCCCTCGGCGGGGTCTTGCAGCAGCCACGCGCTCGCGGAGTAGTTCAGCGCCGAGCCGCCGTCATGGCTGAAGCTCACGCGATGGAGGAACTCGCCGGCGAACCGATGGTCCTCGATCTCGTAGTCGATCACACCGGTGCCCTCCCAGACTCCGATGAGCCAGGACAGCGGTGCGAGGTCGGCGGGCAGGTCTGTCGGCAGATCGAACACGACCGTGCCGCCGTCAGCGCTGGCCGCGGTAGAGGTTCTTGATCACGACGCCGGAGACGAACACGATCGCGAGGGACGCGAGCGCGAGAAGCCCGACGAAGAACAGTTCGAGCGCAACGAGATCCATGACCGTCAGTCTATCCGGGAACGAGGGCGGCCAAGCCGAAGCCCAGGCTGATGACGCCCATCGTGAGGAGCGCTCCGAGCGTGCTCGCGGCGACCCGCTCGGTGAAGCCCTGCGACCGCCCGAACCACAGCTGGATCGCGAACGCGAGCACGACGCAGCCGCCGAGTCCGACCGTCAGCCACGCCGCCCGCCACGGCTCCGGCACGAAGAGCCCGATCGCGACCCCGAGGAGGGCGGCGATCACCCACACGGCGATCACGCCGCCGAAGGTGCGACGAGGAGCGAGTTCGGGGGTGGCCACGGGTTCATTCTCGCGCACGACGACACCGATCCGCACCCGGTGTCGCCCGCAGAATCCGTCCGAGACCGCCGAGCGCTCTAAACTGGACCGACGGCGGCGCTCCCTGCGCCGGAAGGACGGCGTTTTGGCACAGCTTCTCGTTCTGAGCTCGGCTCCCGGCGGCGGGCCCGTGCTGCCTTCGCTCGAACTGCTCAGCCACCGTGTGCGGCAGATCCCCGCCGAGCCTGCTCAGCTCGTGAACGCGCCCAGCGCCGAGATCATCTTCGTCGACGCGCGCCTGGATCTGGTCGGCGCCAAGTCGCTGTGCAAGATCCTCAACACGACCGGCCTCGACGCCCCGCTCCTGCTCGTGGTGACCGAGGGCGGCCTCACGGCCGTGTCCACCGATTGGGGCGTGGACGACGTCATCCTCGTGACCGCGGGGCCCGCCGAAGTCGATGCTCGCATTCGCCTCGCGATCGGGCGCATGACGAAGGACGCCGTCTCCACGCGCATCCAGACCTCGGGCATCACGATCGACGAGTCGTCCTACTCGGCGAAGGTCCACGGCAAGCCCTTGGACCTGACGTACAAGGAGTTCCAACTCCTGCACTTCTTCGCCACGCACCCCTCGCGGGTGTTCACGCGCGAGCAGCTGCTGAGCGAGGTCTGGGGATACGACTACTTCGGCGGCACGCGCACCGTCGATGTCCACGTGCGACGACTCCGCGCCAAGCTCGGCGACCTCGAGCAGCTGATCGGCACCGTCCGCAACGTGGGCTACCGGTTCAACGTGTACGAAGAGGACCAGCTGCCCGCGCCGCGAGAACGCACCGGCGCGTAGCAGCCGTTCACACGCGCGTCACCCCCGCCTGCAATGATGTGGGGATGATCGAACACGACGTGCTCGACGCGGGCCTCGGCGACGCGGACGACGACGACTTCGACCTGTCCGAGGTCGCCGACGCCGAGCTGCCGGACAACCGGTACCTCGACCGCGAACTCAGCTGGCTCGCCTTCAACCAGCGCGTCCTCGAGCTCGCCGAGGATCCGGCCCTTCCGGTGCTGGAGCGGGCGAACTTCCTCGCGATCTTCGCCAGCAACCTCGACGAATTCTTCATGGTGCGCGTCGCAGGCCTCAAGCGCCGCATCCTCACCGGCCTCGCCGTGCCGACCAACGTCGGCCGCTCCCCGCAGGACGTCCTCGCCGACATCTCCGCCGACGCGCACGCCCTGCAGCTGCGGCACGCGGACGCGTGGACGTCGCATGTCAGGCCTGCGCTGGCGGATGCCGGCATCGAGGTCATCTCGTGGGATCAGCTCACCGAGGAGGAGCGGAGCCGGGTCTCGGAGTACTTCCAGGGACAGGTATTCCCCGTGCTCATGCCGCTCGCGGTCGACCCGGCGCATCCCTTCCCGTACATCTCGGGCCTCTCGCTGAATCTCGCGATCCGGATCCGCAACGCCAAGACCGGACGCCAGGAGTTCGCCCGACTGAAGGTGCCGCCCATGCTGCCGCGCTTCGTGGACGTCTCGCGGCACGGTGACACCGTCCGCTATCTGCCGCTCGAGGAACTGATCTCCAACCACCTCGAG
>JASBUD010000068.1 GCA_030148105.1 Microbacterium sp.
CGCACACCGCTGGATCGGAGGGGCGTTTCGCATGGAACAGCTCAAAGTCATCGGAACCGAAGACGATGTGCTCGTCCTGGTCACCGAGTCGGGTGATCGGTTCTCGCTCGCCGTCGACGATGTCCTGCGCGTCGAGCTGCGCAAGGCGCGTCGCGAGCGCGAGGCCGACGCGAACGTCGTGCGCCCCAGTCCGCGCGAGGTGCAGATGCACATCCGCGCCGGGATGTCGGCGCAGGAGGTCGCCGAGCTCCTCGGTGCCCGCGTCGAGGACGTGGCGCGATTCGAGGGTCCCGTGCTCGCCGAGCGCGAGCACATCGTGAGTCAGGCGCTCGCGGTCCCTGTCCTGCTGGGAGCCGACATCGACCCCGATGTGCACCCCACGTTCGGCGGTGCCGTCCGGGCGAAGCTCGGCGAAGCGGGCGCGGTCGGTGAACGCTGGACGAGCTGGAAAGAGCCGACCGGCTGGGTCGTCAAGCTCGAGTTCACCGCCAACCAGGTGGATCACGACGCGCGCTGGGGATTCGACCCGCGCCGGAGCACTCTGTCGCCGCTCAACTCCGATGCGATCCAGCTGTCCCGGCAGGGATCCCTCCCGGAGGGTCTGATCCCGCGGCTGCGCGCTCTGGACTCCGCGCCCGCGAAAGACGACTCCCGTTTCGACAGCGGCGCCTTCGGTCCGCGTCGGCTGCCCGATGCCGACTTGGAGAGCCCCGACATCCGGGAGCCCGTCGCGCCCGCCGTGCAGGAGGCGGCTATGAAGAGGGCTGATTCCACGGCGGTGACCTCATCCGAGACCGCGGACCTGCTCGAGGCTCTCCGCCGTCGACGAGGGCAGCGCGAGCCGCTTCCCGGCGCCGATGAAGCGGACGCCCCGCGCCCCCAGGCGCCCGTGGCGCTCTTCGACGCGCTCGAGCCCGGATACGAGGAATCGCCGCCCGAACCGACGGCCGTCCAGAGCGGGATCGAGAACGAAGCGGTGAACGAAGGTCCGGGTCGGCGCAAGGGTCGCACGTCGATGCCGTCGTGGGACGAGATCGTCTTCGGAGCACGCACGGACGACTGAGCGTCGGTCGCGCTCAGGCGAAGGCGCCCAGCCTGATCAGCGGGACGACCCGCTCTTCGAGCGTGAGCGAGCCGTGCTGGCCCACCATCCGCTGCGGTCCTTTGTCGTCCAGGCGATCGTCGTAGTAGGCGATACCCGAGCGAGCGGCCACCACCACGTCGCCGATGCGCGGCGCGACCGCGGGGTCGACGGTGCCGAAGACGCCGGACGCGACGGCTTCGTCGCGTGAGAGCACCCACGACCTCCCCGCCTCGGCCGCGACCCATCGCCGATGGACGCCGGCAGCCGCGCCGGGCTCGGTGTACAGGTGCAGCATCCGCGGTTCTCCCCCGATGTGCCGGATGCCGCTCAGCAGGTCACCGTCATCGGACAGCAGGACGTGCCGGTGCCGTGGAACGTCGATCATGCCGTGGTCGGCGGTGACCACCACACCGGTCTGCGTGGTGGCGGCGTCGGCCAGGAGCCGGGCTGCGGCGTCCACGCGCTCGAGTGCGGCGACCCACTCATCGGACTGCCAACCGCGCTTGTGCCCCACGGCGTCGAGTTCCGGCGCGTAGAGGTAGACGAAGGCGCCCGGATGCCGGGCCGCAAGCTCGCCCGCGATACGGGCGCGCTCGGCAACGTCCACGGCGCCGACGAACTCGGCGCCGCGCATGGTCGCCGCGGTGAAACCCGTATCGGCGTACTCGGGCTTGGAGACGACGAACGACGGACGCCCCTGTTCGCTCCACTGCTCCGTCAGCGGACGCGAACGCTGCCATGATTCCTCGAGCCCGTCGGTGTCCCAGCCGCGGAGCTGGTTGAGCACGACGTCGCGCTCGGGAGCCAGGGCGCGGTACCCGACGATGCCGTGCCGGCCGACCGGAGAGCCGGTCAGCAGGCTCGTGAGGGCCGATGCGGTCGTGGAGGGGAAGACCGTGCGCGCGACGTCCTTCTTCGAGCCGGCCGCTGCGAGGAAGCGCGCGTGACCCGACCGGGCGGCCAGATTGTGCGCGCCGAGTCCGTCCACGACGAAGACGATCGCGCTCCGGGCGGGCGCGAACCAGTCCGATGAGCCCCCGATCGCCGCAAGCATCTGCGGGACGACACCGGTGAGGCTCCGGGATCGCGGCGGGTCCGCGGGTAGGCTGAACGACATCGGGGCCAGTCTCGCACACCGGCGGCGAGCCGCTCCCGACCACCCGCAGCCGCCGTCACCTGAGGCCCCATCGCCATGCCCGCAGCGCCCACCGAACCCTCGCTCGCCCCCGAGCGCATCGAAGACGTCGACGTCTCGACGGAGATGCAGGGATCCTTCCTCGAGTACGCGTATTCGGTGATCTACTCCCGTGCCCTGCCGGATGCGCGCGACGGATTGCAGCCCGTGCAGAGGCGCATCCTGTACACGATGGCCGACATGGGTCTTCGGCCCGACCGCGGGCATGTCAAGAGCGCCCGCGTCGTGGGCGAGGTGATGGGAAAGCTGCATCCGCACGGCGACGCGCCGATCTACGATGCGCTCGTCCGTCTCGCGCAGGCCTTCTCCTTGAGGGTTCCGCTCGTGGACGGACACGGCAACTTCGGGTCCCTCGACGACGGACCCGCGGCGCCGCGATACACCGAGGCGCGCCTGGCGCCGCCCGCCCTGGCGCTCACGGAGAATCTCGACGAAGACGTCGTGGACTTCATTCCGAACTACGACGGCCAGTTCCAGCAGCCCTCCGTCCTGCCGGCCGCCTATCCCAACCTGCTCGTGAACGGTGCGACGGGAATCGCCGTCGGCATGGCCACGAACATGGCGCCGCACAACCTGATCGAAGTGGTCTCGGCCGCGGTGCACCTGCTGGAGCACCCGGAGGCGAGCGTCGAGGATCTCATGGACTTCGTCCCGGGTCCCGACTTCCCGACCGGCGGAACGGTCATGGGGCTGGACGGCGTGAAGGACGCGTATTCGAAGGGCCGCGGCGCGTTCAAGATCCGGGCGAAGGTCGCCGTGGAGCCGCTCGGGCCGCGTCGGACCGGGCTCGTGGTGACCGAGCTCCCCTACCAAGTGGGTCCTGAGCGGGTCATCGAGAAGATCAAGGACGCAGTCCAGTCCAAGAAGCTCACGGGGATCGCCGACGTCACCGATCTCACCGACCGCAACCACGGACTCCGACTCGTGATCGGCATAAAGACCGGGTTCGACCCGCACGCCGTGCTGGAGCAGCTCTACCGGTTGACCCCGCTCGAGGACTCGTTCAGCATCAACAACGTCGCCCTCGTCGACGGCCAGCCGCAGACCCTGGGTCTCAAGGAGCTGCTGAGCGTCTATCTCGCTCATCGCATCGAGGTCGTCCGTCGACGCAGCGCCTTCCGTCTTGCCCGCCGCGAAGAGCGTCTGCATCTCGTGCAGGGGCTCCTCATCGCGATCCTCGACATCGACGAGGTCATCCAGGTCATCCGCACGTCGGATGACAGCGAGCAGGCTCGTACGCGTCTGCGCGAGGTGTTCGACCTGAGTCAGGTGCAGGCCGAGTACATCCTCGAGCTGCGTCTGCGCCGGCTCACGAAGTTCTCCCGCATCGAACTTGAGACCGAGCGCGACGCGCTCCTGGCGGAGATCGCGGCGCTGAAGGAGCTGCTGACAGACCCCGCCCTCATCCGTGCGCAGGTCGGTCGTGAGCTCGAATCGGCGGCGGACCTTTACGGCACGCCGCGGCGCACGGTGCTGATGAACGCCAAGCCGGCCGCGCCGCGGCCGACGCGTGGTGCGCCCGCGCCCGATCTGCAGATCGCGGACGCACCGACCGTCGTGGTCCTGTCCACGACCGGGCGTGCCGTGCGTGTCGACCTGACCGAAGGCTCCGAGCTCGTCGCGCCCGCGCGACGCAGCAAGCACGACGCGATCCTCTCGCGGGTCCAGGCGACGACCCGTGCCGAGCTCGGTGCGCTCACGAGCGCAGGCCGCGTGGTGCGCTTCAGCCCCGTCGATCTACCGTCCGTGCCTCCGGCGTCGGTGCAGCTCGCCGCCGGTGTCGCCCTCCGTGACTATCTCGGCATCACCGCCAAGAACGAACGGGTGCTCGCACTGCTCACATTCGGCGACGGCCCGGTCGCGCTCGGCACGCGACAGGGCGTCGTGAAGCGGCTCGTCCCGTCCGCGCTGCCTGCACGTCCCGAGGTCGAGGTCATCGCCCTCAAGGCGGGCGACGAGGTCATCGGCGCCGCGTCCGCTCCGGATGCCGCCGAACTCGTCTTCGTGACCTCGGACGCACAGTTGCTCCGGTTCGGTGCGGGGAGCGTGCGCCCGCAGGGAGCGGCCGCCGGCGGCATGGCGGGCATCAACCTGGCCTCGGGCGCCGAGGCGATCTTCTTCAGCGCCGTCACGGATCCGGAAGCCGTCGTGGTGAGCGTGTCCGGAGCGCAGGGCGTGCTCGTCGGCACGGACCCGGGCAGGGTCAAAGTGTCGGCCTTCGGCGAGTTCCCGGCGAAGGGGCGCGCGACCGGCGGTGTGCGCGCACACGCGTTCCTGAAGGGCGAGGACCGGCTCATGCTGGCCTGGGCGGGGCCGGCTCCCGCGCTGGCGGTCGGCCCGGACGGCGCGGTGCGGACCCTCCCCGAGGCAACCGCGAAGCGCGACGCGTCGGGTCAGGCGCTCGACGCGGTCATCGGCTCCGTGGGCCGGCGCCTGGCGTAGCGCTCAGGCGTCGATCGACTCGCGCGAGAGCCGGTCGGACGAGTCCACGATGAAGTCGCGGCGCGGCGCGACCTCGTTGCCCATGAGCAGCTCGAACACGGACCCGGCGGCTTCGGCATCCTCGAGCCGCACCCGCCGCAGCAGCCGCCCGGCGCGGTCCATGGTCGTCTCGGCCAGCTGGTCGGCATCCATCTCGCCGAGACCCTTGTAGCGCTGGACGGGCTCCTGCCAGCGCTTGCCCGCCTTCGTGAGTTTCGTCAGCAGCGCGTGCAGCTCCTGCTCGCTGTACGTGTAGACGGTCTCGTTGGGCTTGGACCCCGGATTGACCACGATCACGCGGTGCAGCGGGGGCACGGCGGCGAACACGCGTCCGGCCTCGATGAGCGGCCGCATGTATCGGAAGAACAGCGTGAGCAGCAGCGTGCGGATGTGCGCGCCGTCGACATCCGCGTCACTCATGATGATGACCTTGCCGTAGCGGGCCGCGCTCAGATCGAACGTGCGTCCGGAGCCCGCGCCGATCACCTGGATGATCGAGGCGCACTCCGCGTTGGAGAGCATGTCCGACACGGAGGACTTCTGGACGTTCAGGATCTTGCCGCGGATGGGCAGCAGCGCCTGGTACTCGCTGTTGCGGGCGTCCTTCGCGGTTCCGAGGGCCGAGTTGCCCTCCACGATGAAGAGCTCGGACTGCTCGACCTCGGAGGATCGGCAGTCGACGAGCTTGGCAGGGAGCGAGGACGACTCCAGGGCATTCTTCCGGCGCTGCGTCTCCTTGTGCGCCCGCGCGGAGATGCGCGCCTTCATCTCGGCGACGACCTTGTCCAGCAGGAGCGCAGTCTGCGCCTTGTCGTCGCGCTTGGGCGAGGCGAACCGGGCGGTCAGCTCCTTGCGGACGACCTGAGTGACGATCTGTCGCACCGCCGGGGTGCCCAGAACCTCTTTCGTCTGGCCCTCGAACTGAGGCTCGGGCAGACGCACCGTGAGCACGGCCGTCAGGCCCGCCATCACGTCGTCCTTCTCGAGCTTGGGCGCGCCGGCGCCGCCGACCTTCAAGCGCCGGGCGTTCTGCTCGACCTGTCCGCGCAGCACCTTGAGCAGCTCCTGCTCGAACCCCTGCTGGTGGGTGCCGCCCTTCGGCGTGGAGATGATGTTGACGAAAGACCGCGTGACGGTGTCGTAGCCGGTCCCCCATCGCACGGCGATGTCGACCTGACACTCCCGCTCGAGCTCGGTCGGCACCATCGCCCCGTTCGCCTGGAGCACGGGCACCGTCTCGGTGAACGTTCCACTGCCGGTCAACCGCCACGTGTCCGTGACTGCGGAGTCGGTCGCGAGGAACTCGGCGAACTCCGAAATGCCTCCGTCGAAGCGGAACGAGGTCTCATCGACCTCGGTGCCGCGTTCGTCGCGCACCGTGATCTCCAGGCCCGGTACGAGGAAGGCCGTCTGCCGCGCCCGCGTGGCGAGCTCCTCCCGCTGGAAGACCGCGTCCTTCGTGAAGATCTGGCGATCCGCCCAATAACGGATGCGCGTGCCGGTCACGCCGCGCGGCGCCTTGCCGATCACGCGCAGTTCACTGCGATCCTCGAACGGACGGAACGGCGCATCCGGAGACGGTGCGCCGGTGTCGGCGAACACGCCGGGCTCGCCGCGGTGGAACGACATCGCCCACGTCTTGCCCCCGCGGTCCACTTCGACGTCGAGGCGTTCGGAGAGTGCGTTGACGACGGACGCGCCGACGCCGTGCAGTCCCCCGGAGGCCGCGTAGGATCCGCCGCCGAACTTGCCGCCGGCGTGCAGCTTGGTGAAGACGACCTCGACGCCGGACAGTCCGGTGCGCGGTTCGATGTCGACCGGGATGCCGCGGCCGGTGTCGCGGATCTCGACGCTGCCGTCCTCGTGCAGGACGACGTCGATGCGGGACCCGTTGCCGGCCAGAGCCTCGTCGACCGCGTTGTCGATGATCTCCCAGACGCAGTGCATGAGACCGCGGGAATCGGTCGAGCCGATGTACATGCCGGGCCGCTTGCGGACCGCTTCCAGTCCCTCGAGCACCTGCAGGTGGTGGGCTGAATACTCGGAGGTCACAAACGTCAAGAGTATCGGCGGTGCCTCCCAGGAGCCTGCACAGACACGGGGGCGGGAGGCCGCCGTACGCGCTGAGCGAAATGTGGCGGCATCCGGGCATCCCCCCATGTCCCGCGTGGTTGTATGTGATGCAACCCGCACAGGGCGATCGAGATACGAGCGACGCACCGAGGAGGACCCGAGATGACCACGCTATCCACCCCCACCGAGCCCGCCGTTCTCGACTACCGCCTCACGGCGCTGGATCGCTGTGACTCGTGCGGCGCCCAGGCCTACATCGCCGCAGAGGTCAACGGCAGCGAACTGCTCTTCTGCGCGCACCACGGCCGCAAGTACGAAGAGAAGCTCCGCTCGGTCGCGACCAGCTGGCACGACGAGACGGCGCGCCTGCTCGAGTCCGTCTGATCAGAGCCCGCGGTAGTTCCGCGGGATGAGCGGAGAGATCCGCACGAGGATCTCCTCCCCCACCGTGCCGATCGCTTCTGCCAGATCGGTCGCGGAGGCCGCTCCATCACCGAAGACCGTCACTTCGTCCCCGATCTTCGCGCCGGGCGGAAGTTCGATCACCGTGTGGACGAGTGCGATCTCGGCGATCCTACGGGTC
>JASBUD010000081.1 GCA_030148105.1 Microbacterium sp.
ACGCACTCGCGGCGCAGCTGCGAAAGGGCAAGTCGCGTGTCGGGCTCGTCCATCGCGAGGGTCGCGACGTCGATTCCGGATGCCGAGATGACGTGCCGCAGGACGGCATCGTCGAAGTCCGCTCCACCGAGGTCTTCGATGCCGGTCGGCTCACCGACGATGTCGAACTTGCCGTCGATCTCCTTGCGGAGCAGGACCGTGTCGAACGTGCCGCCGCCGAGGTCGTACACCGCGAGCGTCTGGCCCATCTCCAGCGGGCGGGCCGCTTCGTAGTGCCGTGCGGCCGCTTCGGGCTCGGAGATCAGCTGGACCGCGGTGACGCCCACCGCGGCAAGGGCGGACCGGATCAGTTCGAGGCGGTGCGCGCCCCACTCGGTCGGGTGCGTCAGGGCGACGCCCTCAGGCTCCGCACCTTCCCTCTCCGCGACCTGGCGGACGACGTCGGCTGCGGTCTGGGCGTAGAGGTGCTCGGCGCGCAGTGCGCGGTCGCCGACCGTGATCGGGACGTCGTCGCCGACGCTGCGCTTGAACTCGCGGATCAGCCGCTCGGGCTGCGTCACACCGCGACGCTCGGCGGCATCTCCGAAGGACAGCTCGCCGTCGTCGCCGACGAAGACGACGGTGGCCGCGCTGTCGCTGCGGCGACCCAGCGTGAACGGAGCCGCGACGATGCTGCCGTCGGCCGCCACGCGTGCGGTCGCTGCGGCTACGCGGCTTGTCCCCACGTCGATCGCAAGATAATAAGACGACTGTGTCATGTTGCCAGTTCCCCCAAGAACCTGACGTACTGCTTCCCCCACGCCATGTCTACCACCGCGTGGGGCTGTCCGCGAGGGGTGTGCCGACCCTTGTCCCTGGTATGTCGAGACGTTACGATCTGCAGTTCTCATGTGCTCAGAGCATCGAGTGCCCTTTCTGATACATCGGGTTCGGAAAATGCTCGTCGCGGCACGTTCCCGCCCGTCCTGAGGTCTTCGGTGCGGCGCGTGATTCGGATTGCGTCACGGGCTGGCACTCACGTTGCATGAGTGCCAGCGCTTGCCTAGACTGGCGTTAGCACTCTCAGGTGGAGTTTGCTAATCAGTCTTGAAGTTTCAAGGAAAGCAGAGGTAGACCGTGTCGGTTTCCATCAAGCCGCTCGAGGACCGCATCGTCATCAAGCAGGTCGAGGCCGAGCAGACCACCGCGAGTGGTCTGGTCATCCCCGACACCGCCAAGGAGAAGCCCCAGGAGGGCGAGGTCGTGGCGGTGGGCCCCGGCCGCATCGACGACAACGGCAACCGTGTTCCGCTCGATGTCGCCGTCGGCGACCGCGTGCTGTACAGCAAGTACGGCGGCACCGAGGTCAAGTTCGGCGCGGACGAGTTCCTCGTCCTGTCGGCGCGTGACGTTCTGGCGGTCGTGGTCCGCTGAGACCGGCCGTTCGGAAGGCCCGGGTGCTTCGGCACCCGGGCCTTCCGTCGTTGCGGGGCGCCTGCTGTTCATGACTCCTGCATTCGCCGCGGCCCCGCAGAGCACGGGCCGCGCATTCGCGCGGATTCGGCCACTGCGCGAACTAGGAGAGCGGGAGTTGTGAACGCGCACCGGCGCTGGCGGATCCGCGCCTACGCTGGGTGAGTGAGCCGACCCGATCCTGAGACCGCCGAGGCGTCCGGATCGCAGATCGACACGCCGAGAGAGCGGGCGCTGGGCGGTCTGTACGCGTTCACGGCGTACCTGCTCTGGGGCTTCCTGCCGCTGTACTTCCTCCTGCTCGCACCCACCGGGCCGTTCGAACTGGTTGCGTGGCGCATCCTGCTGTCGCTGATCTTCTGCGCGTTCCTGCTGACCGTGTTCCGCGGATGGAGGAGACTGCTCGCCGTCGTCCGCCGGCCACGGCTGCTGCTGTGGACAGGGGTTGCCGGGGCACTGATCTACGTCAACTGGCAGGTGTACATCCTCGCCACCCTCAGCGGGCACGTGATCGAGGCGAGCCTGGGCTACTTCATGAACCCGATCGTCACGGTGGTGCTGGGGGTCGTGGTGCTGCGCGAGCGACTGCGCGTCGTGCAGTGGATCGCGGTCGGCATCGCCGTCGCCGCCGTGGCGGTCATCGTCGTCGGCTACGGCGACTTCCCGTGGATCGCCCTGACCCTCGCGTTCACCTTCGGGATCTACGGGCTCGTGAAGAAACGGCTCGGGCCCTCGGTGGATGCCGTCAGCGGGCTCACGCTCGAATCGGCGTGGCTCGTCCCGGTCGCGACCGTGATCCTCATCGTGGTCGGATCGACCTCCGGCCTCACGATGGGCGCGGCGGGCCCGTGGCACGCGCTCCTGCTGAGCCTCGCCGGCGTCATCACGGCCGTGCCGCTGCTGCTGTTCGCCGCCGGCGCGCGTCGCATCCCGCTGACCGTGGTCGGACTGCTGCAGTTCATCGCGCCGATCCTGCAGTTCATCATCGGCGCGTGGCTGCTGGGCGAACCCATGCCCCTTGAGCGCTGGATCGGCGTCGCCCTCGTGTGGCTCGCCCTGATCGTGCTGTCGGTGGACTCGGTGCTCTTCGCGCGCCGTGCGCGCGGCGTCTCGGACGTCGGCGAGCTCACCTGAGCGGCCGCCTCAGCGCACGAGCCTCGCGATCGCCGCGGTCGCCTCGGTGATCTTGGCGTCGGCCTCCGCACCGCCCAGGCGCGCCGCATCGACGACGCAGTGCCGCAGGTGGTCGTCCAGCAGGCCCACCGCGACCGCCTCCAGAGCGCTCGTCAGCGCGCTGATCTGCGTGAGGATGTCGATGCAGTACTTCTCGTCCTCGACCATCTTGTGGATGCCGCGCGCCTGGCCCTCGATCCGCCGCATGCGGTTCAGGTACTTCTCCTTGTCGGTAATATAGCCGTGGTGCGCGTGG
>JASBUD010000095.1 GCA_030148105.1 Microbacterium sp.
CCCAGATCTGTGGAGTTCTGCAGGCGCGGACCCGCCACCGGACTCAGCGGCGGAAGAACTCCACTCCGAGATCGGCGTGATCCACGAAGACGCCGTCGACACCGGCGTCTCGGATCACGCCCCACTCCCGCTCGTAGTCGCCGAACGCGGCCGCACCTCCCCGCGTGCGGTTCTGGGCCACGAGGAATGCATTCTCCGGGCGGCATGTCCAGGTGAAGGCGCGCAGCCCGCGGGCGTGCGCGTCGGCGACGACGGATGAGGGCCCGGTCACCCGACCGAGCTTGTCGGGCGCGAGGATCATCCGCTTGTCGACGCTGATGCCGTCGACGACGCCGATCAGGGCGTCGAGTCCCGCCGGCGCCGCGGTGGCGCGATAAGTCGGGGCCGCAGACCCGATCGCGGCGACGAGATCGTATGGACGGCCGGCGGCTTCGAGCAGATAGACGTACGACCCGCGGATGCCGCGCTCGCGCACCCGGGCGAGGACGGTCGACTCGAACGACTCGATCACGAGCGGATGCTCGCCGTTCGCCCATCCCGCCGCGGTGAGCTCCGACTCGACGAGGTCGGCGAGATCCCAGCCGAGGCCCGCGAAGTACGTCGCGTGCTTGATCTCGAGGACGACGCCGATCTCCCGCCCGTGCTCCGGCGAGGAGTCGCGGACGAGATCCAGCACATCGCGCAACCGCAGCACACTCTGTTCGTCGTCGAAGCTCGCACTCGAGGGCCGGATCTTCGGCAGCCGCTCCCGGCACCGCAGCGTCGCGAGCTCGGCCCACGTGAAGTCCTCCGTGAACCAGCCGGTCAGCTCGGCACCGTCGATCGTCTTCGTCGTCCGGCGATCGGCGAACTCGGGCCGATCGGCGACGTCCGTGGTGCCCGAGATCTCGTTTTCGTGACGGACGACCAGGACGCCGTCCCTGCTGACGACGACATCGGGCTCCACGGCATCCACCCCCATCGCGAGGGCGAGGTCGTAGGAGGAACGAGAATGCTCCGGCCGGTACCCGGGCGCACCGCGATGGCCGATCACGAGCGGGTGGGCGCGGGGCACGTGAACAGGCTACCGGCGGCTCTCAAAGGGCTCTCACAGCAGGGCCCCGTGAGGGAATGCGGACCGTCCGATATCGTTATGTCACAGCACAGTGCTGTGAAACCCCGACTTTGGAGTGTGAGAGCTGTGGCCCTCAGAAACCCCGCATTCGACAATCCGGCCTTCCAGGACAAGAAGGCCGTGCAGACCTACCCCGGTGGCCGGCAGGCTCCGGGCTTGACGCCGCCCGCCGCGCCGACGCAGTACGCGACCGCGCAGGCCGCGGGAACGGATGCCGCGGCACAGGCGCAGCTGGAGGGCATGTACGCCGCTCCCCCGGCCGGCGCGATCGAGACCGACCGCATGTCCGTCGAGGACACCGTCTGGAAGACGGTCGGCCTCTTCGCGATCCTCGTGGTCGGCGCCGTCGCCGGATGGATCTGGACGATGGCGGGCGTGAGCGCGCAGAACCCCAGCCCCAACATGGCTCCGTGGCTCATCGGCATGCTCGGTGGGTTCGTCCTGTCGATGGTCGTGATCTTCGGGTCGCGCAAGAAGGTGCGCCCGGCGTTCATCTTCGCGTACGCGGCGTTCGAGGGTCTGTTCGTCGGCGGAATCTCCGCCTTCTTCGAATTCATCTGGCCCGGCATCGTGGTCCAGGCGACGCTCGCGACCCTCACCGTCGTCGGCGTCACCCTGGCTCTGTTCGCGAGCGGCAAGGTGCGCGCCTCCAAGCGCGCGACGAAGGTCTTCATGATCGCGATGATCGGATACCTCGTGTTCTCGCTCATCAACATCGGCCTCATGCTCTTCAACGTGCCGATCGCGGGCGGCGCGTTCGGCCTGCTGAGCCAGACGTTCATGGGCATCCCGCTGGGCCTGATCATCGGCATCTTCGTCGTGATCATGGCGGCCTACTCGCTCGTCCTCGACTTCGACCAGATCCAGCAGGGTGTCCGCAACGGCGCCCCCCGCCAGTACGCCTGGCTGGGCGCCTTCGGCATCATGGTCACCGTCGTGTGGCTGTACGTCGAGATCCTGCGCATCCTCGCGATCCTGCGCGGCAGCAACTAGTTCCGATCCTCGAGAGCCCGGTGCATCCTCGGATGCGCCGGGCTTTCGGCTTTCCGGCGTCAAGACCCTGTCCCGGGGTGCCCGCCGCCGCTAGCGTGGCGAAGGTGGCGGCACGCAAGGAGACCATGCTCGAGATCGACGGCACGCCCGTGCGGATCTCAAGCCCCGACAAGATCGTGTTCCCCGCGCCGGGCCTCACGAAGCTCGACGTCGTCCGCTACTTCCTCGCCGTCGCACCGGGAGCGCTGCGCGGAGCGGGCGGCCGGCCAATGGTGCTCAAGCGCTTCGTGAAGGGCATCGAGCAGGAGGCGTTCTTCCAGAAGCGCGTTCCCGAGAACCACCCGGACTTCATCGACACCGCGACGCTCCACTACGCCCGCGGCACATCGGCGGAGGAGACCGTGATCCGAGACGCCGCCGGTCTCGCGTGGGTCGTCAACCTCGGCTGCCTCGACCTGAACCCGCACCCGGTGCGCGCCGAGGACCTCGACCACCCCGACGAGCTCCGGGTCGACCTCGACCCGATGCCCGGCGTCGACTGGGCGCAGATCGTCGACGTCGCGATGATCGCCCGCGACGTGCTCGAGGATATGGGACTCGTCGGCTGGCCGAAGACGAGCGGTTCCCGCGGCCTGCACATCCTCGTCCGCATCGCGCCGCGGTGGGACTTCCGCCAGGTGCGCCTCGCGGCCGAGACCCTCGCCCGTGAGATCGAGAACCGCGCACCGGGACTCGCGACCGCGCGGTGGTGGAAGGAGGAGCGCGGCGAGAGCGTGTTCGTGGACTTCAACCAGAACGCGAAGGACCGCACCGTGGCGTCGGCCTATTCGATCCGCCCGCTGCCCGACGCCCGGGTCTCCACTCCCCTGCGCTGGGACGAGGTGGGCAGCCGCAGACCCGAGGAGTTCACCGCGCTCACGGTCCCGGCGCGCTTCGCCGAGATCGGCGACCCGCACGAGGGGATCGACGACGCGATCGGCTCCCTCGAGGGGCTCCTGGCCCTCGCCGACGAGCTGGGGCCGGCTGAGAAGCCGCCGCGTGCGGGCGACGGCGACGGCCGGCGGCAGTCCACGATGCCGCTCATCGAGATCGCGCGCACGAAGACCAAGCCCGAGGCGCTCGACGCCCTCCGGGAGTGGCGGGACCGGCATCCGGCCGCCGCCGCTCTGCTGCACCCCGCCGATGAACTCGTCGACGGCATGCGCGGGTCGAGTTCGCTCTGGTATCGGGTGCGCATCAACCTGCAGCACGTGCCCGAGGGCGAGCGCCCCGCACAGGAGGAATTGATCGCCGACTACGACCCGTGGGCGGGACGCAGGTCGCCGTAGAACTGGCCGTGATAGCCCAGCAGGACCGGATGCGGGAGCTCGGCCCGTGCGATCTCGGTGAAGGTCGCGGCATCCAGCACGAGGAGGAACGACGTTCCGCGGACGGCGTCCAGCACGACCGAGAGCACTACGCCGTCATCCTCGACCTCGCGTCCCGGACGCCCGACGAACACGCCCTCACCCGGATAGCACCCCTCCTCCGACCACGACGCCGTCGAGCGCTCGGCGACGTCGATCTTCACGAGCCGGTCGTAGAAGCCGCGCTCACCGCGCACACCGACGCCGTACACGTAGCGCAGCTCCGGGCTGGTGTTGCGTCGCGCATAGTCGATGCTCGGCAGCTCGATCCCGGTCGGCGAGATCACCTCGGCGTGCAGGCGACCGGTCGCGCCGCCCAGGGGCACCCGCAGCCGCCGCAGCGTCCCCGGCGGGATCTGCACATCGGGATCCTCGAGCCGGTGCAGGTAGAAGGATTGGATGACCGATGCGTCGTCGTACGCGACGAGGTCGACGACCACATCGTCGCCGTCGTCGTACGCGTTCACGTGGTGGAACGCGAAGAACGGATCGGCGGTCGCCGACTTCACGTGCTTCCCGGTCGCCCGATCGAACACGTGGATGCGGGTCCCCCGGTTCGGCTTCCACCGGAAGTTCTCGATGTAGGGCTTCAGCCAGAGCAGCAGCGACACGGGGTTCACGACGAGAGGGAACTCCACGAGGATCACGTGCTTCTCGGACATCCCGAACGAGTGGATGTAGGACGGCTCCCCCACGGCCCGGCTCGCAAACGTCGTGCCCTCGAGCAGACCCGGGTCGGTCGTGTCGACGCGCCGGAAGACGTACGTGCTCAGGGCTCCGTAGCGGGTGACCAGGTTGATCGCCTCGTGACGCTCCTCGTCGAGGTGCGGATGCACGGTCGTCATGCGACCGAAGTTCGAGCGGTCCCACCCGGTCACCCCGACGGTGCGCAGGGTCTCGGGATCGAACTCCACCTGGATCGGCGTCTCGGCGAGCGCGAGGTAGTGCTCGGCGACCCGGGCGATGTTGACCTTCGCGCTGTCGGTGGCCTGCGGGTCGAAGACAGCCATCGCGCGGGCGAACAGCGAGCGGCAGGGGTCCGTGGCGAACTCGGGGAACGCGATGCGTCCCTCCTCGCGTGCGGCCCGGTACGACTCGGTCTCGAGGAACCTGTTGGCGTAGGAGACGCGACCGTCCGAGATCGTGAACCGGTGCAGCATCGCGAGCCCGTCGAACCAGTGCCGGTATCGGCGGCCGCCGACCTGGAAGGTGCCGGGGCCGTTGCGCAGCAGAGACCCGGTGAGCCACGTCGGCAGCGCACCGGTCACCGGAACGTCGTCGAGAGCGACCTCGGGGCTCTCCCCGAAGCCGGCGGCGGCGTACGTCGCCGTCATCGCGCGGCCGCCGTCCGGACGGCCGGGCGCCGCGCGGTCGCGTCGCGGGCGACGAGATCGGCGGCGATCTTGCCCGACGCGAGCACGGCGGGGATGCCCGCCCCCGGGTGCGTGCCGGCTCCCACGAGATAGAGCCCCTGCACCCGCGGCGAGCGGTTGTGCGGCCGGAACCAGCCGGACTGGAAGAGCGTCGGCTGCAGGGAGAACGCCGCGCCGTGCGGGGTGTTCAGGACATCGCGGAAGTGCTCGGGTCCGATCGCGTGCTCGACGACGAGGTGGTCTTTCAGTCCCGGCAGGTAGCGCTCGTCCAGCACCTGCACGACGATGTCGCGCACGTCCCGCGCCGTCTCGGGGCTGATGTGCTCGGCATCCCGCAACGGCGGCGCGGCGACGAGCACGTACATCGCCTCGCAGCCCTCGGGGGCGATCGAGCGGTCGGTGCGCGTCGGCAGGTGCACATAGAGGAACAGGTCGTCGGCGGCGAGCTGCTCCCTGCCGGCGGTGCGGCGGGCGCGGCGGAACACGCGGTCCAGGACGTGTCGCGAGTCCCCGCCGAGCAGGAGGTTGTGGTGCGCCAGCGGCGTCTCGGGCCAGGTCCGATCGGCGCCGAAATACAGGACGTGCAGCGACATGCTGGGGCGCGCGGCCTTGGCCCGTCGCGCGGCCAGGCCGCGGGACGGACCGAGCAGCGCCTCGTACGTGAAACCGGGATCCGCGTTCGAGACGACGATGTCGGCATCCCTCGTACTGCCGTCGGCGAGCCGGACACCCCGCACCCGTCCGCCGTCGGTGAGGATCCGCTCCACCTCCGCACCGCACTCGATGCGGCCGCCCAGACGCTCGAGGAGCCCGCCGAGCGCGTCGACGATCGCCGCCGTGCCGCCCACCGCGTAGTGCACGCCCCAGCGACGTTCGAACTCGACGATGAGCGCGTAGAGCGCGGGCGTGTGCGCGGGGTGACCGCCGATCAGCAACGGGTGGAAGGCGAGCGCGCGGCGCAGGAAGGGATCGCGGATGCAGGCGTCGACCAGACGCTGGACGCCGAGCGCCGCACGATGGCGCAGCAGGAAGGGCAGCATCCGCAGCATGACGTGCAGCTGCATCATCGGGCGCTCGGTGTAGGGGTAGAACGCGTCGAAGATGCGGCTGATCCGGCCGCTCAGCCGCGTGTAGCCCGCCGCGTCGGCCGGACTGCGGCGCGCGACCTCCTCCCGCATCCGCTCGGGGTCCGCGTGGAAGTCGAAGTGCGCGCCGTCCGCATCGAAGGCTCGGTAGAACGGGTCCAGCGGCACGAGCCGGACGTGGTCCTCGAGCTTCTCCCCGGCGAGCGCGAACAGCTCCTCGAACATGAACGGGGCCGTCAGCACGGTGGGACCCCCGTCGAAGCGGAAGCCGTCCAGTTCGTACAGGTACGCCCGTCCGCCGATGCGTTCGCGCTTCTCGAGCACGGTCACCTCATGACCGGCGGCCGCCAGGCGGATGGCCGCGGCGAGACCGCCGAACCCGCTCCCGACGACGATGGCCCGCATGAGGTCACGATATCCGCTCCGCGCGGCAGCCTGGGCGGTTCGATCCCCCTGATTCCCCCGGGGTTTCCCCGATGTTCCGGTCACGTCCTCCGGGAGGGGCGCCCCAGGACGTCGTGCACCGCCTGCGCGAGCGAGGTCATCGCGTGCGCGGGGTCGACGGCGCGGGCGGCGACCACCGCTTCCGCGGAGAGCCGCGCACGTCGCTCCACGTCACCGAGCACCTCGACGAGTGCGCCGGCGAGGGCGTCGATGTCGGCATCCGGAACGAGCACGCCGCCGCCCGAGGCCAGCAGGTCGCGGGGGCCGTACCGCACGTCGTAGGCGACGACCGGGCACCCGTGCGCGAGCGCCTCGGCGATCGAGAGCCCCTGCCCCTCGAACGCCGACGTGGACAGGAACACGGATGCCGCATCCAGCTCCCGGCCCGGGTCCTCGGTCAGCCCGCGCAGTGCGACGTGCGCGTCGAGTCCGAGCTCGTCGATCAGCGCCTGCAGCGACGCATGCTCGGCGCCCTCGCCGAAGACGTCGAGGGTCACGCCCGGAACCTCTGCCACGACGGCCGCGAACGCGCGGATCGCGTGGTCCACCCGCTTGCCGGGCGCGAGCCGGTTCAGCATCACGACGCGGCCGGGAGCCCGATCCGACAGCGGGGTGACGGATGCCGCGGAGGGGACGGCGTGCGGCACGACGACGTGCACCGGGGAGGCGCCGAACCGGTCCTGCACGTCTGCGCGCTGGGTCGTGGTCGGCCAGAGCACGGCGTCGAAGCGCTCGGCGAGACTGAACCAGCGCGACCACAGCGGGTTGGTCGGCGCGTCCGGAGTGAACGGGGGCTCGAGGTGGATCGTGTGGATCGCGTGCACGAGACGCAGCGCCGGATCATCCCAGCCCGCCAGGAGCTCGCCCAGTTGGCGGGACTCGCAGATGACGACGACCGGGCGGTCGGCATCCCCCGCGCGCAGCTGCGCGACGACGTAGGCGAGCCACGCCCGGTAGAGCGCCCCGAATCCCTCGAGGACCCCGGCGACGTGGCCGCGCTCGTCGTACGCGGCGACCGGTGCCGTGGCGACGTGCCAGTCGGGGTCGCCCGCGATGACCGGGAGACCGAGGACCGGACGACCCTCCGTGTCCGTGACCCTGCGGTACTCGAGCGCCGGATCGGGCGCGCCGGGCTCGGCGGCCGCGCGGATCCAGGCGGCCGCGCCGCCATGGGGCGCCGCGGCCTCGTCGAACAGGTTGCGCATGCGGTCGGGGTGCAGCACGAGGTCGCGGCCCGCGAACGCGGCACGGTGGCGGGCATGCTCCTCGGGAGTGCCGGGGTCCAGGGTCAGCAGCAGTGGACCCCGGCCCTCATGCACACCGGCAGCGGCCATCTGGCGGGCCCGGGTGAGGGTCGCCAGGGTGTACCCGCCGTCACGATCGGGGATGAGACGGCTCGAGAGCACGAGGTATTCGGCATCCGGGAATTCGCTCACACCCCCATCCTGCCTCTCTCCCTCCCGCCGAGATGGTCCCTCTCCCCCCGAGATGGTCCCTCTTTCGCCGAGACGGTCCCTCTTTCGCCGAGATGGTGCCCACCACCTCGGCGGGAAACCCACCACCTCGGCGGGAAACCCACCACCTCGGCGGGAACCGCGAAACCGGGGAGCGGGGCGCGGTGCTACCGGGTCACTCCCACTCGATCGTCCCCGGCGGCTTCGAGGTCACATCGAGCACGACGCGATTGACCTCGCGGACCTCGTTCGTGATGCGGTTCGAGATCCGCGCGAGGACGTCGTAGGGCAGACGGGTCCAGTCGGCGGTCATCGCATCTTCGGACGACACCGGTCGCAGCACGATCGGGTGACCGTACGTGCGGCCGTCGCCCTGCACGCCGACCGAGCGGACATCCGCGAGCAGAACGACCGGGCACTGCCAGATATCGGCATCGAGCCCCGCGCGGGTCAGCTCTTCACGGGCGATCGCGTCGGCGTCACGCAGAATCTCGAGACGGTCAGCGGTGACCTCACCGATGATCCGGATACCGAGGCCGGGCCCCGGAAACGGCTGGCGTCCGACGATCACTTCCGGTAGTCCCAGTTCGCGACCGATCGCGCGGACCTCGTCCTTGAACAGCGTCCGCAGCGGCTCGACGAGTTCGAACTGCAGGTCCTCCGGCAGGCCGCCGACGTTGTGGTGCGACTTGATGTTGGCCGTGCCCGTGCCGCCGCCGGATTCGACGACGTCGGGGTACAGGGTTCCCTGCACGAGGAAGCGGATCGGCTCGCCGTCCGCGGCGGCCTCGGCCACGAGCTCCTTCTCGGCCGCCTCGAACGAGCGGATGAACTCGCGGCCGATGATCTTGCGCTTCTGCTCGGGGTCGCTCACCCCCGCGAGCGCCGTCAGGAACTGCTCGCGCGCGTCGATCGTGACCAGGCGCACGCCGGTGGAGGCCACGTAGTCCTGCTCGACCTGCTCCCGCTCGTTCTTGCGCAGCAGCCCGTGGTCCACGAAGATGCAGACGAGCTGGTCGCCGACGGCCTCGTGCACGAGCGCCGCCGCGACCGCGGAGTCCACGCCGCCGGACAGCCCGCAGATCACGCGGCCCGTGCCGACCTGCTCGCGGATGCGCGCCACCTGCTCGGCGATCACGTTCCCGCTGTTCCAGTCGGCGGCGAGGCCGGCCCCGCGGTGCAGGAAGTTCTCGATCACGCGCTGCCCGAAATCGCTGTGCTTGACCTCGGGGTGCCACTGCACGCCGTACATGCGCCGCTCGTCGCTCGCGAACGCGGCGACCCGCGTCGCCGAGGTCGAGGCCAGCACGTCGAAACCTTCGGGAGCCTGCGAGACCTGATCCCCGTGGCTCATCCACACGTTCTGCTCCGCCGGCTGCCCGGCCAGCAGCACGCCGCCGTCACCGGTGAGGGCGGCATCCGTCGCGCCGTATTCACGCAACCCGGTGTTCGCGACCTCGCCGCCGAGCGCCTGCGCCATGACCTGGAATCCGTAGCAGATGCCGAGCGTCGGCACACCGAGCTCGAACACGCCGGGGTCGAGGGTCGGTGCGCCCGGCTCGTACACCGATGACGGGCCGCCGGAGAGGATGAGCGCGACGGGGTTCTTCGCGGCGATCTCGGCGGCGGTCGCGGTGTGCGGCACGATCTCGCTGTAC
>JASBUD010000111.1 GCA_030148105.1 Microbacterium sp.
ACGACCATGTCGCTCGGCTCGGTCTGGCAGTCCGTCGAACGCCACCACACGTCGCTGCCGCTCATGATCGTGAACGTCTGCGCGCTGGTTCCCACGTTCAGCGTGCAATCCGTGGCGCCGTTGTTGGTGAGCGTGATCGACAGCTGCGGGTTCTGGCCGGCGGCGTACGTCTCCTGGTCGGTCACGGCCTGCACGGCGATGTCGCGCGCGACGCAGGGCTTCGCTGTCGGCGTCTCTTCGGCCGACGCCTCCGGTGACGGCGCAGCCGGAGCCGCGGACTCCGTCGGCGTCGTCACGCCGGTCGGCATCGGGTCCGGCGTCGGCGTCGACGTGGAGCGCATCGGGGTCGGCGCCGGCTTCTCGACGGCAGCCCCGCGCCAGGGCTGGGCGATGAGCAGCCACACGAGCGCCGCGACGGCGACGAGGGCGACGAGGAGGACGAGCCGACGCCGGCGGTAGACCGCCGGCGAGGGCCGCCGGCGCGGGGATTCGGCGCTCATGTCTCCAGGCTACGTCGGCACCTCCGCCTGCCACGGCGCCGCGCGCCGGCTGACGGCATCCTGTCAGGACGACGCCGTCAGAGGGTCTTGAGCATCCGGGTGTTGCCGAGCGTGTTCGGCTTGACGTGGGCGAGATCGAGGAACTCCGCGATGCCCTCGTCGGGGCTGCGCACGAGCTGCGAGTACACGTCGGGGTCCACGACCTGCTCGCCGATCTCGGTGAAGCCGCGGCGCGTGAAGAAGTCGACCTCGAACGTCAGGCAGAACAGGCGCGTGAGCCCGAGCGTGCGGGCGTTGTCCTCGAGCGCTTCGACGATCGCGCGCCCCACACCGTGATGCAGCCACTCGTCGGCCACGATCAGGGTGCGCACCTCGCCCAGGTCCTCCCACATCACGTGCAGGGCGCCGCAGCCGATGAGTGTTCCGTCGGGGGCTTCGGCCACGACGAACTGCTGCACCGCTTCGTAGAGCACGACCAGATCCTTGCCGAGCAGGATCCGCCGCTGCACGTAGGGCTCGAGCAGGTCGCGGATACCGCGCACGTCGGCGGACCGCGCCGACCGGATCCGGTACTGGGTCATCCTCCCAGCGTACGACCGAACAACGCGAGAGAGCGGATGCCGCCCCTCGGGTGGCATCCGCTCTCTCGGTGTCCGGGCGGGGCCCGGCGGGATCAGTCGCTCGTGATCGCGAGGTCCGGCGTGACCGCGATCTCGCCGCCGCCACCGACCCCGATCGCGACCTTCTCACCGCGCGGGACGGTCTCGAAGACGAACGCGCCGTTCTCGACGTCGACCTTCAAGTGGTCGCCGGCGTTCAGCTCGCCGTGCAGGATCTTCTCGGACAGGCGGTCCTCGACCTCGCGCTGCATGGCGCGGCGGAGCGGCCGCGCACCGAGGGTCGGGTCGAAGCCGATCTCGATGAGACGTTCCTTCGCGGCCTGCGACAGCTCGATCGTCATGTCGCGGTCCAGCAGACGCTCGCCGAGGCGCTTGGTGAACAGATCGACGATCTGCACCAGCTCTTCCTTCGACAGCTGCGGGAACACGATGATGTCGTCGACACGGTTCAGGAACTCGGGCTTGAAGTGCCGCTTGAGCTCTTCGTTCACCTTGCCCTTCATCCGGTCGTAGCTGGTCGAGTCGTTGCCCTCGATCTGGAAGCCCACGGGACCGCCGGCGATGTCGCGCGCACCGAGGTTGGTGGTCATGATGATGACCGTGTTCTTGAAGTCCACGATCCGACCCTGACCGTCGGTGAGACGACCCTCTTCGAGGATCTGCAGCAGCGAGTTGAAGATGTCAGG
>JASBUD010000116.1 GCA_030148105.1 Microbacterium sp.
CACCGCGTCCCAGAGCGCGTCGGCGACCTCGCGCTTGCTCCCGGAGACCTGGGCGACCACCTCGTCCTCGGCACCGAGGATCGTCAGGGCGTTCTCTGCGCTCTCGAACCCCTTCTGCCAGCCCACTTCGTTGACGGCGAGCAGGTCCACACCTTTGCGGCGGCGCTTCCGGCGCGCGCGGTCGAGCAGGGCATCGGCATCCGTCTCGGTCTCGGCGGCGAACCCGACGATCGTCTGCCCGTCGCGCCGACCGCGTACGAGGCCGGCGAGGATGTCCTCGGTCGCGACGAGTTGCAGCGTGAGGACCCCGCCGGTGTCCTCCTTCGCGAGCTTGCGGTCCGCGGTCTCGGCCACCCGATAGTCGGCGACCGCCGCCGCCATCACCACGACATCCGCGTCCACCGCGCGCTCGGTGACGGCACGGCCGAGTTCGGCCGCCGTGCCGACCCGCACGAGCTCGATGCCGGCGCGACCGATCGCGGGGGCGAGGGCGTCGGCATCCGCGTGGGCGACCACGAGCGCGACCGACGCGCCGCGGTCGGCTGCAGCTAGCGCTACGGCGACCCCCTGTCGCCCGCTCGAGCGGTTGCCGAGGAAGCGCACCGGATCGATCGGCTCCCGCGTGCCACCCGCGGAGACCACGACGCGCAGCCCGGACAGGTCGCGCCTGCGGTTCATGAGTGCGGAGGCATATGCGTGCAGCGCCTCGGGTTCGGTCATGCGTCCGGGGCCGACGTCACCGCCGGTGAGCGGTCCGTCCTCGGGGCCCACCACGTGCACGCCGCGCTCGCGGAGGACGGCGACGTTGTGCACGGTCGACGGATGCCGCCACATCTCGGTGTGCATCGCGGGGGCCACCACGACCGGTGCCGTCGTCGCGAGTAGGCTCGTCCCCAGCAGGTCGTCGGCCAATCCGGCGGCCGTCTTGGCAAGGAAGTTCGCCGTCGCCGGCGCCACGATCACGAGATCGGCCGCCTGCCCGAGCGCGACGTGGCGGACTTTCGCGACGTCGTCGTGCACGGAGGTGGTGACCGGATGACGGCTGATGGCCTCCCACGTCGGCGTGCCCACGAACCGCAGCGCGTCCTCGGTGGGGATCACGTGCACCTCGTGTCCGTCCCGCACCAGCAGGCGCACGAGTTGCACGGTCTTGTAGGCGGCGATCCCGCCCGTCACTCCGACGATGACGTACACGGCCCGATTGTCCCACGCAGGAAGGCGCCGACGTGTGCACCATGATCATCAGCGTCCCCGACGACTCGTCGAGCTCGGTCCGCCTCCTCGCCGTCCGCGACGAGGATCCGGGACGGCCCTGGGATCGCCTCGGCCCGTGGTGGCCGCAGACACACCCCGCCGTGATCGGCATCCGGGACGCGCGCGCGGGCGGAGCCTGGCTCGCCGCGAACGAACAGGCCCGCACGCTCGCGGTCCTGCTGAACCGCCATGATCTGTCCGACCGCCGTGACGACGAGGTCACGACCCGGGGTGCGGTGGCGCTGGATGCCGCCGCCGGGCGCGCCGTCGGCGACAGCCCGCGGACGCGCGGGTTCAACCTCGTCGAGGTGACCGCGCACACCGCCCGCGTCACCGCGTGGGACGGACTGTGTTCCCGGACGACGGAGCTGCCGCCCGGCATCCACATGGTCGCGCACGACGACGTCGACGACCCCGAGACGCCGAGGATCGCCCGGTGGCTCCCCGAATTCCAGGATGCCGCTCCCGCGGGCGCCGCATGGTGGAAGCCGTGGCTGGACATCGTCGAGCGCACCGCCGACCTGCCGGGCGACGACCCGGCGGCGATCATCCGCCGGCAGAGTTTCGAGGGCGTCCCCTCCTACTCGCTGCTCGTGTGCGTCGCCTCGATCGGGGATGCCGAGTTCGACGTCCGCGATGCGCCGTTCACGACCCCGGGGACGTGGACGCCCGCGGCGCTGCGCTGAGCGCCCGCCGCGATGCGCTGAGCATGCCCCGCGCCCGCCGCGCGCCGCGCGCGATCAGATCGCGCGCACTGCCGGCGGGCCATTGACGGCGCAGCTCCACGCCGTCGCGGCCCTCGACGAGGGCGCACCGGCGCCCGGCCCACACCGGTGACGGCCCGAGGGCGCGAAGTATCCCCGGATCGGCATGCAGCGGGACATCGAAGGTCCACCCCAGGCGTCGCACGTGTGCGCGCAGGCGTCCGCCGACCGAGGGATCCTGACGCGCGAACACGCGGACCGGGTCGATCACGACGCGCGCGTCGCGCAGCCCGGGCGCCGACGCACCGGGGATGCGGCGCTCGAAGGCGTCGGGCGACGCTTCGAGCCGCAGCTCGACCCGATCCGCCGGCGCCGCCGTGCCCGGCGGGATCACGAGGCCGAGCGTACGCCCGATGCCGTCCGGCGTGAGGTCCTCGCCGTCCGTGTCGAGCACGCGCGCGCGGATCGTGAGCGCGATCTTGCCGCGGGTCCACTCCGCCGCCACGATGCGGGCGTCGGCGCGCAGGCCGGCGTCGTAGTCGGCCAGGCGCAGGAGGTCCTCGCGACGGCCCGCCCGCAGCACGCTCGAGCGCACCCGGAGCGGAAGCGGCAGTCCGTCCTCGACGGAAGACCCGAACCGGCGCTGGGCGAGCGGGATCACCGCGTCCAGGAACCGCTCGCGGTAGGCGGCCGGGTAGCGCCGCATCCGCTTTCCGCCGAGCCGCCCGAGGATCTTGCCGCGGTACCAATGCCGCAGCAGCGTGTCCCGCAGGGCTCCCGGTTCGGTGTTGCGCTCCACGAGGTCGAGCACGGCTTCCAGGTGCGGGAAGTACGTCTCGGGGTCGATGCGCGACGAGCTCGCGCTGCCGGCGTTCTTCAGCCACGCGTAGCAGGGCGTCGAGGCGAGGATCGAGATCGTCCGTGCCCGGAAGTAGGCCTCCATCACGAACAGATGATCCTCCAGCCGCACGCGGCCGTTCGGATAGCGGATGCCGCCATCTCGGAGGAACGCCGTCCGGAAGAGCTTGTGCGGCGTCAGCAGCGCCAGCAACGGGTCGCGCCCGAGCTCGGCGCGAGGGATGTCCCGCCGGAACACCGAGCGCGGGATGTCCCGGCCGATCCCGACGACCCGGCCGATCACCACGTCCGACGTGTGCGCGTCGGCGTACGCGGCGAGCGCGCGGAGGGCGTCGGGATAGAGGCGGTCGTCCTGGTCGGCGAAGAACACGTACCGCCCGCGCGCCGCGTCGATCCCGTGGTTGCGCGGCGTCCCCGGCCAGCCGGTGTGCGGCAGCGTCAGGACACGCACGTGCGGCCGGGTGCGGGCGACCTCCGCGAGCCGCGCGCGCGTCGTCTCGCCGGATCCGTCGTCGCACAGGAGAACCTCGAAAGCACCGGGCGGAATCGTCTGGCGATCCAGGGACGCGATCAGGTCGTCGAAGGTCGGGCCGGGCTCGTACACCGGGACGATCACGCTGACGTGGGGCGGGGAGTGATGGGCGGACACAGGGCGAGGCAACACCCGCCGCCTGAGAACCGGCGGAGGGTTGCGCATCCGCCCGCCGTATGCTGTGCCGCGGCATCCACCGTCCGCTCGAAGGGGCAGGATGGGACGATGCCGCTCGATCCCTTCTTCGCCGAGCGCCTGCGCGTGCACCGGCGGTACCTGATCGGGCAGCGGATCGCGCCGCTGCGCTCCCGCGTGACGCGGTGGTGGCGGCGGCTGCGGGGGGAAACGGATGCCGCGGCCCCCGCCCCGCGGCGGGGCCGCGCGTTGACCCCGCGCGAGCGGCACCGACGCGCTGCTCTCGCGTGGGACCGCACCGAGCTGAAGACCGTCGGGACGCCCGGCCCCGAGCTGCGCACGAGCGAGCACACGGTCGAGGTCCCCGGATACCCCTCGGTCCGGGTGCGGATCTACCACCCGCCGACCGCGGAGACCCCGCCGGTCTGGCTGTCGTTCTTCGGCGGCGCGTTCCGCATCGGTGGCATCGACTATCCGACGACGGACGCCGCGAACCGGCGCCGGGCCGCGGAGGCGGGCGTCGCGATCGCCGCCGTCGACTACGCGCTCGCCCCCGAGCACCGGTTCCCGACGCAGATCGAACAGGCGCATGCGGCGCTGGCGTGGATCCACGCGCACGCCGCCGAGATCGGGGTGGATGCCGACCGCATCGGCGTCGCGGGTATCTCGGCGGGCGGGTCCCTCGCCGCCGCCCTGACGATCGCGAACCGCGATCGGAGCGGCATTCCGATCCGCCTGCAGCTGCTCGAGGTGCCGGTGACGGACCTCACCGGCCGGCACCTGGATCTGCGCGCGACGTGGGCGCTCGGCATCCCGAGCGTGATCGCCCTGCGCGAGCTGCGGTCGGTCGCGCGCACGTATCTCGCCTCGCCGGCGGATGCGCGCGATCCGCTCGCCTCACCCCTCCGGGCCGCCTCGCACGCGGGCCTTCCGGAGGCGGTGATCCTCACCGCGGAGTACGACCCGCTCCGCGGCGACGGGGCGGCGTACGCGGCGAAGCTGCGCGCGGCCGGGGTCGAGGCGAGCGCGGTGCGCTATCTCGGGGTCACGCACGACACGTGGATGTTCACCGGGGCGCTGCCCGCTGCTCGCCGCTGGCACGCGGAGGTCGTCAGCACGCTCGCTCGCCTGCACGAGCGCTGACCGGGTCAGAACGCGGACAGGTTCGCCTGCAGGCCGCCGGGCACGAACTCCGAGCGCAGGATCCCGCGGCGCCGCAGGATCGGCACGAGGTCGTCCAGGGCGCGGTGCAGCGTGACCGGATGCAGGTCGCCGGAGAAGATCAGGCCGTCGTTGTCGGCGTCGTCCCCGAGCGCTTGGATGAGGTCGGCGAGCTCGTCGGCGGTGCCGACCGTGCCGCTGATGCCGTCGCCGATGCGGCCGAGCCGGGCCTTGCCCGCGAGGATCTCACGCAGCGGGACACCCTCGAACGAATCGAACCGGCCGCGCAGCCCTTTGATCGTGCCGCGCGAGACGTGCTCGCCGAAGATCCCCTCATCGAGCGGCTCGTCCAGGTCGAGCGTCGTCAGATCGGTCTCCAGATCGCTCGACCACGCTTCCGCGACAGCGCGCAGCGCCGCCTCGTCGGGGTTCGCGGATGCCGCCACGATGCGGTCGGCCTCCTCGACGGATGCCGCCACGATCGGCTTGAACACGAACAGCGTCTTGATCGAGGCGGGATCGCGCCCGTGCGCGACGGCATCCGCGCGGACCTTCTCGCGGTAGGCGCGCACGGCACCGACGTCGAGGTTCGACAGCGCGAGCTGGATCTGCGAGTTCTCCCCGGCGAAGCGGATGCCGCGGGGCGACCCCCCGGGGGAGGCCACGACCGGCTCGGAGGGGAGGGGCTCCGCGTTGAGCGGTCCGTCGAACGAGAAGTACTGCCCGCGGTGCTGCACCGCGCGGATCTTGGTGCCGTCGGCGTAGATCTGGGTCTCCGGGTCGGCGATCAGGGCGTCGTCGTCCCAGCTGCGCCAGAGCAGGCGCAGGGCGTCCAGCCATTCCTGCGCCCGGTCGTACGCGGCGTCGTGCGGCAGGCGCTCCTGGCCGAAGTGGTGAGCGGAGCCGACGTCGGTGACGACGTTGAGGCCGAGCCGGCCGCCGGAGAGGTGCTGCAGAGACGCGAACTGCCGTGCCGCGGTGTAGGGGTGCCAGCCGGCCGGGTTCGCGGTCGGGATGACGCCCAGGTGCTCGGTCGCGGCGAAGAGGTACGGCGCGAGCGTCCACGGG
>JASBUD010000130.1 GCA_030148105.1 Microbacterium sp.
GACCGCGCCGCCGATCGCGCCGAGGATCTGCGTCGCGGTGTAGGCAAGCAGAGCGCCGGGGGTGAGGCCCGTGCGCGAGCGGCGGCCGAGGACCGCGTCGGCGAGCGAGACCACCGGGTTGAAGTGCGCTTCCGAGACCGGCGCGAGCATCAGGATGAGGACGCCGAGACCCAGGGCGGTGGCGAGGGAGTTCTCGAGGAGTTGCAGCCCAGAATCGGTGGAGAGCCGCTGTGCGGCGATGCCGGAACCGACGACGACGGTGACAAGGAGCCCGGTCCCGACGAATTCCGCGAGGCAGCGCCGCCAGAGGGGGGCGCGCACGAGGACGGGGGTGTCGATCGTCACCGGTCGGCGGCCGTCGCGGCGGGGGTGAGCTCGGCAAGCAGGGCCTCGATGTGTCGACGGATCTCGTCGCGGACTGCGCGGATGCCGTCCAGGTCCAGTTCTGCAGGGTCCTTGAGGTCCCAGTCGAGGTAGCGCTTGCCAGGGTAGAACGGGCAGGCGTCGCCGCAGCCCATGGTCACCACGGCGTCCGCGGCGCGGACCACGTCGTCGGTGAGGGGCTTGGGGAATTCTTCTCCCACGTCGATCCCGGCTTCGGCGAGCACAGCGACAACCTCGGGGAGGATGCCGGAGCCGGGCTGCGAGCCGGCGGAGCGGACGTGCACCCGGGCTCCGGCGAGGTGGCGTGTGATCGCAGCGGCCATCTGGGAGCGCCCGGAGTTCTGCACGCAGACGTAGAGGATCTCAGGCACAGGTTTGGCGATCAGCCCCCGGGACTGCGCGAGCGCGGTGAGCCGATCGCGGGAGAACTTCTCGGCGATGGAGGCGAGGTGCGTGGAGACGCTCGCGGTGCGGGCCAGCGCCGTGTACGACTCGAACACGACCCGCTCGACCGTCTCCGCGTTCACCAACCCCGAGAACTGCTGCGCGAGACGCTCCGCCGCCCGCTGCAGCACCTGATCCGCAGACAGCAGACCGTCCTGCCCGCGCGTGACGGTCACGACGGGTCTCCGGCCGGCACCAGCTCGACTATCAGCGACTCGATGCGTCGGCGGATCTCGTCACGGATCGGGCGCACCGCTTCGATCCCCTGGCCGGCCGGGTCATCCAACTCCCAGTCCTCGTAACGCTTGCCAGGGAAGATCGGGCACGCGTCTCCGCAGCCCATCGTGATCACGACATCGGATTCCCGTACCGCGTCGACGGTCAGCACCTTCGGGGTGTTGCCGGCGATGTCGATGCCCTCTTCGGCCATCGCGGCGACCGCGACCGGGTTGATCTGGTCCTTCGGTGCGGAACCGGCCGACAGCACCTCCACCCGGTCGCCGGCCAGGGCACGCAGATAGCCGGCGGCCATCTGCGACCGGCCGGCGTTGTGGACGCAGACGAACAGGACGGTGGGCTTGCTCATGGGTGATCTCACTTCCTCTTGACTGAAAGCATAGATCACTGTCTATTTTTTGTGAGAGGGCTCCGGTGTCACTTCGGTGAACAGTTCGGACAGCAGCATGCGGACCCGGGTGTCGATGTCGTCGCGGATTCGGCGGACCGTTGCCAGCGGCTTGTCGACGGGATCTTCGAGGTCCCAGTCGAGGTAACGGCGGCCGGGGTAGACGGGGCATGCGTCGCCGCATCCCATCGTGACGACGACATCCGCCGCCCGAACGGTGTCGTCAGTGAGAGGCTTGGGGAACTCGGCGCCGACAGTGACACCGATTTCGTCGAGCGCGGCGACGATGGCCGGGCGGACCTGCCCTACCGGTGCCGAACCGGCAGTGCGGACGATGACCCGATCGCCGGCGAGCTGACGGAGGATCCCCGCTGCGAGCTGGGAGCGACCGGCGTTCTGAACGCAGACGAACAGCACCGTCGGGATCTTCGCATCAGGGTGATCGGCGCGGTGCAGGTCGTCGAGTCGGGCTGCCGCGAACGTGGCTGTGCGGGACGCGAGGAGCGGCGCTGGCCCGCTCGCGGCGAGGTGGTCTCTGCTGTCGGTGACGTAGCGTGCCACGGTTTCCCGGCTGAAGGTGCCACGGTAGCGGGCGGCGAGATCATCGATCACGCGGTCCCAGTCCGGGTCCTCCATCGGCGTGGCTGCGCGACCGAGGAGAGCGGTGACCCGGTTCTGCTGGTCGGGATGCACGGAGTACCAGACGCGCCGCCCCTCGGGCTGTCGGACCACGATGCCGGCCGCGCGGAGAGCGGCCATGTGGTGACTCACCGTGGGCTGTCGCAACGAAAGGCGTTCGGCGAGCTGTCCGACCAGCGCGCGACCATCCGGTGCGGCGTCGATCAGCTGCACGATGCGCGCCCGCGTCGGATCGGCGAGCGCGGCCAGCTCCGACACTCCGACCCGTGAAGTCATAGACCTCAGTCTATGACTCGGCTCGTGCGGCCGTCGGATACCTCGGGTGGCGGGTGTCGTGCATCAGATTCCGTTGCGCCGGCTGCGCCGCTCCACCAGGACCGTGTCCCGCCAGTGCCCGGCGTGCGGACCGAGGGGTGAACGGGCGATCCGCTCCCTGGTGCCGACGACCCGGAATCCTGCGGAGTCATGGAGGCGGAGACTGGCGAGGTTTTCGGGGAAGATGCTCGACTGGATCATCCAGTACCCGGCGTCCTCCGCCGCCTGAACGAACCCGGTCAGCAGCGCTCGCCCGATGCCTCGGCCGTGATGGGCGGACGCGACGTAGACCGAGTGCTCGATGACGCCGCGGTATGCGTTCCGGGTGGAGACGCGCGACGCGGCCGCCCAGCCGAGGACGGCGCCCGTGTCATCGACGGCGACCAGGCGGGCATCTCGGATCCTCCCGGCGTCGAACTGTGCCCACGATGGGGTCTCCTTTTCGAACGTCGCCTCACCGTCGGCGATGCCGGCGGCGAAGATCGCCTCGACGTCCGGCCAATCCTCCGCCGTCATCGGTCGCAGCTCCGTCATGAGCAGCAGGAGGATTCGCCGCCGGCGTCGGTCGAGCAGACCCCCGTTGCCGGGAGGGTGAGCTGGACGCGGCCGGCGGAGCGCATGTCGCCGTCCAGCCAGGCGACCACGGAGCGGACCTGCTCATACCCGGTCGCGAGCAGGAACGTCGGTGCGCGGCCGTAGGACTTCATCCCGACCAGGAAGAACCCGGGCTCCGGGTGTCGCAGCTCATCGAACCCGTGCGGGGCGACCGTCCCGCACGAGTGCAGGTTGGGGTCGATCAGCGGCGCTAACCGCATCGGTGCTTCCACGATGTCATCCAACTGAAGCCGAACCTCCCGCAGCATCGCCAGGTCCGGCCGGAACCCGGTCGCGTTCACCACCAGATCCGTGTCATGCGCGGCTGGTTCGCCGTTCCGGGATCCGGCCAGCCGGACCTTTTTGCCCCGGCGGCTCACGGCGGAGATCTCGAAGGAATCGATCTTCCGGATAGTCCCGGCCTGGACGAGCTGGTCGACGCGGGATCCGAGTCGGGCCCGGTCGGCCAGTTCATCCTCGGGCGAGGAGGACACCCGGGCCGCGGATGCGTTGCGGATCAGCCAGGTCACCCGCGTCCCCGCTGCAGTCTCCGCAAGCTCGGCCAGGCCGATCAGCGTGTTCGCCGCGGAGTGCCCCGCCCCGACCACGGTGGTGTGGCGGCCGACGAACCGCGACCGGTCTGCGCCGAGCACGTCCGGTAGGGCATGGATCACCAGCTCCGCAACCTCAGCCTGCCCGATCGGGTCCAGGCCTGACGAGCTCAGCGGGTTCGGGGTGGTGTAGGTGCCGGACGCATCGATCACCGCCCGCCCCGTCAGCTCCTCGATACGCCCGTCCTCCACCTGAACCCGGACCAGGAACGGCGTCTGCGCGCGACCGGCGGTGCGGGTGCGGTCCATTCCCTCCCGGGTCACCGCGACGACCCGGGCGCCGTAGCGGACGTGGGAGCGCAGAGCGTCCAGTTCGGCCAGCTGCGCGAGATACTCATCCACCAGTTCCTGACCGGTCGGCGCGCGGTCCTCGTCCGCGGGTGGAACCCATCGGCCTTCTGCTTCGAGAAGGCGACGGGAAGCCGGATCGATCAGGTGCCTCCACGGGGAGAACAGGCGGGTATGACCCCAGAGCCT
>JASBUD010000132.1 GCA_030148105.1 Microbacterium sp.
CTCGCTAACGCTCAGCAGACCGGTCGGTCTGCGGTTTGGGTGGGAGTCGGTGCGCAGACACGCCGATAAGGCATAACGCACCAAAGATCAAGCATACGTGATATTGCAGCACCCGGCAAACCGGGCGTGTCGCGGTTCCCGCCCTATTGGAACAGCGTCGCCAGGTCGGCGGGCGCCGGCAGCGAGGAGTTGTCGATGACCTGACCGTTGATCGCGATCGTCGGCGTGCCGATCCCCTGTGCGCTCGGCGCGACGGGGGTCTTCTCGGTCATCGCCGTGACGTAGCCCTTATAGGTGCCGTCGTTCACGCACGAGTCGATGCCCGTGACGCCGACACCGGCGGCGATCGCCAGGATCTGCTCGTCGGTCAGCCCGGTCGATCCCTCGGCGGGCTGATTGGCGTACATCGCCTGCATGAACGGCACCGCGGCCGATCCGTCGGCGGCCGCGACGCAGTACATCGCGCTCGCCGCGCGCGTGGAGTACTCGGTGCCCTGCGACGCGCGGTCCAGGATCGAGATCGGGTGGATGTTCAGAGTGATCGTGCCGTCGTCCACGAGCGACTGGATCGCCTCGCCGTACGCCTGCTCGAACTGGTTGCACACCGGGCACATGAAGTCGATGTAGGTGTCCATCGTGCCCGCCCCGTCACCGACGGTGATCGCACCGGTCTCCTGGTTGATGACGGCGGCGTCCGGCGTGTTGACCGGGTCGGGTGCGGTGGCGGTGTTGTTCATCCACACCACGAGACCGGCGACCGCGACCAGCAGCACGACCACGGCGACACTCACCCAGATCGCGAACCAGTTCGTCTTGCGTGCAGGGGCTGCCATGGAGGTTCCTATCCGATCTCGCGCGGGGTGATGCCGAACGGCGCCAGGCCCGCTGCGCCGCCGTCGGGCGCGGTGAGCACCCAGATACCGTCATCATGCACGGCGACGCTATGTTCCCAGTGTGAGCCGGCTGTGCCGTCGAGGGTCGACACGGTCCAGTCGTCGTCCTCCACGAACGTCGCCTGGTCGCCGATCACGACCATCGGCTCGATCGCGACCGCGAGGCCCGGGCGCACTTCGGCGCCGCGGTCGGGCGTGCGGTAGTTGAACACCGAGGGCGACTCGTGCATCTTCCGCCCGATGCCGTGGCCGACGTACTCGCGAAGGATGCCGTACCCGTGGCCCGATGCGTCGATGTGGTCCTGGATGGCGGCGCCCACCTCGCCGAGGTGCGACGCGGTCGCGAGCGCCGCGATCCCCGCCCACAGCGACCCCTCGGTCACGCGGGAGAGCTCCTCGCGCTCCGCGACGAGCTCAGGACGCGTGTCATCGGGCACGACGAACGTGAAGGCAGAGTCGCCGTTCCAGCCGCGCAGCTCCGCCCCGGCATCCACCGACACGATGTCGCCGGGTTCGAGGACGCGGCCGGACGGGATACCGTGCACGACCTGCTCGTTCACCGACGTGCAGACGGTGTGGCGGTAGCCGCGCACCATCTGGAAGTTCGAGATCGCGCCGCGGGCGACGATGACCTCGGATGCCGCTGCGTCCAGTTCGAGCGTGGTGACCCCGGGGGCGATGAGCGCCCGGGCGGCGTCGAGGGCGGCGGCGGTGATGAGCCCGGGCTCGATCATCGCGCGCAGCTGCGCCGGCGTCTTGTAGATCGACCGGCGCCCCGGTAGCAGCGGACTCACGCGGCGGCGGAGCGCGTCAGACCGTGACCCTCGAGGGCGGCGATGACGCGGGCGGTGATCTCGTCGAGCGAACCGACGCCGTCGACCTCGAGCGCGATGCCCTGCGCGCGGTAGACATCCAGGATCGGAGCGGTCTCGCGCTCGTAGATCGCCAGGCGGTTCTCGATGACCTGCTCGGTGTCGTCCGTGCGTCCCTGCTCCTTCGCGCGCAGCGTGAGGCGCTCGATGCTCTCCTCACGCGGCACGACGAGCTCGATCACGGCGTCGAGCTTCTCGCCGCGTCCACCGAGGAACGCATCGAGGTCGGCGACCTGGCCGAGGTTGCGAGGGTAGCCGTCGAGCAGGAAGCCGCCCTCGGCATCCGCCTGCGAGAGGCGATCGCGCACGACGGCGCTCGTCAGCTCGTCCGGGACGAGATTGCCGGCCTCGATGATCTCGGTCACCTTCGTGCCGAGCTCGGAGCCGCTCTTGACCGCCGCGCGGAACATGTCGCCCGTGGAGATCGCGGGGATGCCGTACGCCTCGGCGATGCGCACGCCCTGCGTGCCCTTGCCCGAGCCCTGCGGGCCGACGATGAGGAGACGCGTCATCGGAGGAGCCCTTCGTAGTGGCGCTGCTGGAGCTGCGCGTCGATCTGCTTCACGGTCTCGAGACCGACACCGACGATGATGAGGA
>JASBUD010000133.1 GCA_030148105.1 Microbacterium sp.
GGCGGCCACGCTGCCGACGACGCTGCTCATGCTCGAAGTGGTGCGCGACTGGCACCGCGCGACCGGCGAGAAGATCGGCGTGAAGCCGGCGGGCGGCATCCGCACCTCGAAGGACGCGATCAAATACCTTGTCACGGTCGCGGAGACCGTTGGCGAGGAGTGGCTGCAGCCGCACCTGTTCCGATACGGCGCATCGAGCCTGTTGAACGATGTGCTGCTGCAGCGGCAGAAGCTGCGCACCGGGGCGTACTCCGCCGCCGACTACGTGACGATCGATTGAGGACCCCATGAGCTTCCTGGAATACGCCCCCGCTCCCGAGTCGCGCAGCATCCTCCGCCTGCGCGACAGCTACGGACTGTTCATCGACGGCGAGTTCGTCGACGGCACCGGCGAGTCGTTCGCGACGATCTCGCCGGCCGACGAGTCCCACATCGCGACGGTGTCCGCCGCGTCCGAAGCGGACGTCGACCTCGCCGTCCGTGCCGCGCGCCGCGCCTACGACAAGACCTGGTCGAAGATGAGCGGCCGCGACCGCGGCAAGTACCTCTTCCGGATCGCGCGGCTCGTGCAGGAGCGGGCCCGCGAGCTCGCCGTCGCGGAGAGCCTGGACAACGGCAAGCCGATCAAGGAGAGCCGCGACGTGGACGTGCCCCTCGTCGCCGCATGGTTCTTCTACTACGCGGGCTGGGCCGACAAGCTCGACTACGCCGGGCTCGGCGCCGGGCCGCGCGCGCTGGGAGTCGCGGGGCAGGTCATCCCATGGAACTTCCCGCTCCTCATGCTCGCGTGGAAGATCGCCCCGGCGCTCGCGGCGGGCAACACCGTCGTGATCAAGCCCGCTGAGACCACGCCGCTGTCGGCCCTGATCTTCGCCGAGATCCTGCAGCAGGCGGAGCTGCCCGCGGGTGTGGTCAACATCGTCACCGGCGCGGGTGCGACCGGCGCCGCGCTGGTCTCGCACCCCGGCATCGACAAGGTCGCCTTCACCGGATCCACGGGAGTCGGCCGCGCGATCGCGAAGGAGATCGCCGGATCGGGCAAGAAGCTCACCCTCGAGCTCGGTGGCAAGGCGGCCAACATCGTCTTCGACGACGCGCCGATCGATCAGGCCATCGAGGGGATCGTCAACGGCATCTTCTTCAATCAGGGCCACGTGTGCTGCGCCGGCAGCCGCCTTCTCGTCCAGGAGAACATTCACGACGAGGTCGTGGACCGACTCAAGGAACGACTGTCGACGCTGCGCATGGGCGATCCGCTGGACAAGAACACCGACATCGGGGCCATCAACTCGCGTGCCCAGCTGGAGCGCGTCCGGGCGCTGTCGCAGGTCGGCGAGGAGGAGGGCGCGGAGCGCTGGAGCGCGGACTGCGTCATCCCCGAGAACGGCTTCTGGTTCGCGCCCACGATCTTCACGAACGTCCAGGCGAGCCACCGGATCGCCCGCGAGGAGATCTTCGGTCCGGTGCTGTCCGTCCTGACCTTCCGCACGCCCGCCGAGGCGATCGCGAAGGCGAACAACACCCCGTACGGCCTGTCGGCGGGGATCTGGAGCGACAAGGGATCCCGCATCCTCGCCGTCGCCGACAAGCTGCGCGCCGGCGTGGTCTGGGCGAACACGTTCAACCGATTCGACCCCGCCTCCCCGTTCGGCGGCTACAAGGAGTCCGGCTACGGCCGGGAGGGCGGCCGGCACGGCCTCGCCGCCTACCTCGCTCCGGCATCCGCACGCCCCACGACCGCCCGCCTCGCCGCGGCTCGCAAGGAGAAGAAGGCATGACCCGCCTCGCCGTCCCGAAGACCTACAAGCTCTACATCGGGGGCAAGTTCCCGCGCAGCGAGTCCGGGCGCACGTACGAGGTTCGCAGCGCCAAGGGTGACTTCCTCGCCAACGCCTCGCTCGCCTCGCGCAAGGACGCCCGCGACGCGGTCGTCGCGGCGCGCTCGGCGCTGTCGGGCTGGGCGGGAGCAACCGCCTACAACCGCGGTCAGGTGCTGTACCGCATCGCCGAGCTGCTCGAGGGTCGTCGCGCCCAGTTCGTCGAGGAGATCGTCCTGCTCGAAGGCGTCAGCGCCTCCGCCGCGCAGGCGCAGGTCGACGAGGCGATCGACCGCTGGGTCTGGTACGCGGGGTGGACGGACAAGCACGCGCAGGTCGCCGGCAACGCGAACCCCGTCGCGGGCCCGTACTTCAACATCTCCGTCCCCGAGCCGACGGGCGTCGTCGCGGTGATCGCTCCGCAGGACTCGTCGCTGCTCGGCTTCGTCTCCGCGGTCGCACCGCCGCTCGTGGCCGGCAACACGGTCGTGGTGGTCGCCAGTGAGAAGCTGCCGCTCTCGGCGATCTCGCTCGCGGAAGTGCTGGCGACCTCGGACGTCCCCGGGGGTGTGGTCAACGTCCTCACCGGCTCGCTCGCCGAGATCGCCCCGTGGCTCGCGGCACACGCCGACGTGAACGCGCTGGATCTCGTCGGCGCGGGCGCCCTCGACTGGATCGACCTCGAGATCGCCGCCGCCGACACCCTCACGCGCGTTCTGCCGCCGGAAGAGGGGCCCGGCGCTGCGGCGCCGACGCTGGATCGCATCACGGCGTTCACCGAGACCAAGACCGTCTGGCACACCAAGAGCACGATCTGAAACCTCCTGCCGAAGAGGTAACGAAACGGTAACGGGGCATGTAGGGTGGGGGCACACGTCGACGGCGACGTGCGTCACCTCCAAGGACATGCCCGATGCCCGAAGAAGCACCGACGGACGACCGGATCCGGCCGCTCGCGATCGTGTGCGTGCTTGCCACGCTGAGCCTGATCATCGCGTTCCTGGGGGCGACCCCCGCACGGGTGAGCGCGACCGAGATGCTCGGTCAGGCCCGCGCGGCGGGTGACTCGGCGTTCATCGCGAGTCACCGCGGCGGCGGTGCGACCGCTCCCGAGAACACGCTGCCCGCGATCTCCGCCGCGCTCGCCGGCGGGTTCGACTACGTGGAGATCGACGTCGCCCTCACCGCCGATCGCGTCCCCGTGCTCATGCACGATGCCACGGTGGACCGCACGACCGACGGGCCCGGGCCGCTGTCCGCGCTCACGCTCGCAGAGGTCAAGACGCTGGATGCCGGGTCGTGGTTCGCGCCCGAATTCGCCGGCACGAGCGTACCCACCTTCACCGAAGTGCTCGACCTCCTCGACGAATCCGGGCACCGCGCGATCGTCGAATTGAAGGGCGAGTGGGATGCCGATGCCGTGGCGGGCGCCGTCGGCGAGATCACCGCGCGCGGACTCGAGCGTCGTGTCGCCGTCTCGAGCTTCGACGCGCGCACCCTCGCGATGACGGGTGCCGCGTCCGGCGTCGTGGCGCGCCTGTTCATCCTGCGGCACCTTCCCGATGACGTCGTGGCCGCGGCGCAGGAGGCGGGGGTGCGAGGTCTCGTCGTGGCCCGCCGCGCCGTCATCGATCGGCCGGAGATCGTCGAGGAGCTCCACGCCGCCGGCATCCGTGTCGTGGTCTACACCCTGAACGACGACACGCAGTGGGATGAGGTCACCGCGCTGGGGGTGGACGGTATCGTGACCGACGATCCCGCCACGCTGTCGCTGTGGCAGCAGGGCGTCGCGGGTCAGAGATAACCCGCGGTCGCACGGGCGGGACAGTGCACCCCGGAGGTCCCATGTCGTCCGCTCGTTCCCGCCGCGCCACCGCCGTGGTGATCGCCGCGCTCGCGCTCGGCCTCTCGCTCGCCGGCTGCAAGCCCGAGCCCGCCACGACAACCGCGCCCGCGCCGAGCGCATCCGCGTCGCCGTCCGCCTCGGCGAATCCGACGGGGTCGCCGTCGCCCACGGCCCAGGCGGATGCCGGCATCGAACTGCCCGCCTCGTGCGAGCAGCTGTATTCGCCCGAGATGCTCGCGGCCCTGCAGGGTCGCGGTCCGCTGAATGATCCGGGCGTCACCATGACCTCGACTCAGAACGTCGCCGCGCTCGAGCTGCTCTCGTCCGGTGTCGCCACGATCCGCTGCTCGTGGGGCGTGCCCAGTGACTCCGGCATGGCCACGAACGTCACGATCCTGAGCGCCGAGCAGTCCTCGGCGCTGACCACCGCGCTCGCCGAAGCCGGTTTCGGCTGCGGCGACGAACTCGGCGGGACCGTGTGCCGCTCCGCGCAGAGCATGGTCAGTCAGGACGACCAGATCGCCGAGCTCACCGAGACCCACGTCTTCCGCGGCGACGTGTGGATCAGCAGCTACACGATCAACTTCGACGTGCCCGGCTACACCGAGGACGTCGTGACGACGCTGTGGGGCTGATTCCCGCGGTATTCCGCTAGAGTGGATGCCGAGGATCTCGTCTCGCCATCGTCGCAGCTCGCAGAAGCGAGTGCCCGCGACCCGGAGGGGCCGACATCCCGTCCCGCGTCCGTGACGGCTCACGCCGCCCGCGGGAGCACGCCGACCTCACCGGTCCCGACCGGTCAACGCCGGACCTTTCCGGCACTCACGCTCAGGAGGAGCATGCCGACCACGGCATCTGCCGCGCAGAAGACGACGGGCTCGAGCTCGTCGCAGCGGCG
>JASBUD010000135.1 GCA_030148105.1 Microbacterium sp.
CACGATGATCTGGATCGCACGGATGCCGAGCTTGCCGAACCCGTCGGCCCACAGGCTCCACGGAGCCTTGCTCGCCTTCAGCTCGACGTCCTGCGACTCCAGACGCACGGTCTGCGGATCATTGCGGAACAGTCCCATGTCGAAGAGGCTATCCGGACCCCGGTGACCGCTCCCGCCGCTTGCGGGCGCGCCCGCGGACCGCTAAACGGCGCGGCCCGCCGAGCGCTAGACGAAAGCGCTCATCCCGGTGATGTCCCGGCCGATCAGCAGCGCCTGGATGCTCTCGGTGCCCTCGTACGTGTGGATCGCCTCGATGTCGGCCATGTGCTGCATCACCCGGTTCTCCAGCAGGATGCCGTTGCCGCCGAGGAGGTCGCGCGCGACCGCCGCGATCCGGCGTGCGGCGCGCGTGTTGTGGTACTTCGCGAGCGAGGCCTGGGTGGGCCGGAGGACGCCGCCCGTCTCCAGGTCGGCGAGGTGCCGGCAGTACAGCTGCATCGCGGTCAGCTCGTCGAGCATCTGGGTGAGCCGCTCCTGCACCATCTGGAACTTCGCGAGCGGCTTGCCGAACTGCACGCGCTGCTGCGCGTACGCGAGTGCGGCTTCGTAGCAGGCGGTCGCGTGCCCGAGCGCCGACCAGGCGACTCCCGAGCGGGTCGCGTACAGCACGGTGGAGGCGTCCTTGAACGTGTGGGATCCCGGGAGGACGGCATCCGCCGGCAGTCGCACGTCGGTCAGCGTGATGTGGGCCTGGTGGATCGCGCGCAGGGACGCCTTGCCGAGGATCGGCTGCCCGTCGTAGCCGGGGGTCTCCTGAGGCACGAGGAACGCCCGGACGGCGCCGTGGTCGGCGTCGCCCTCGTGGTCGACCCGCGCCCAGACGACGGTCAGCCCGCCCGACGAGCCGTTGCCGATCCACTTCTTCGCGCCGTTCAGCACCCACTCGTCGCCCTCGCGTCGGGCCTCGGTCTCGAGCGAGACGGAATCCGAGCCGTGGTCGGGTTCGGTCAGCGCGAAAGCCGCGAGTACGTCGCCGCGGGCGATCGGGCCGAGCCAGCGGGACTTCTGCTCGGCGCTGCCGAACAGGGCGAGGGAGCGCAGGGCAAGACCCCCCTGGACGGCCACGATCGTTCCGAGCGACCCGTCGCCGCGCGAGATCTCCATGTTCACCAGGCCCGCGGCCAGCGGGGAGGAGTAGCCGAGCCCCTCGTGCTCGATGCCGTCCACGAACAGGTCGAGCTCGCCCATGCGGCGGGCGAGGCTCACGTCGTACTCGGCGCGATCCCACAGCGCGTCCATGCGGGGGAGCACTTCGTCGATGAAGCCTTTCGCCCGCTGCCACACCGCGCGGTCGGCATCCGGGATGTCGTCGAAGACGCCGTAGTAATCGGTGTCGAGGCGATCGGAGACGTCATAGCCGGCGACGCGCTCGCCGGGCACCGGGGTGTGGGTCATGACGACGATCGTACCGGCACTCAGTCCCGCGTGGGGTGGAACTGAATCCCACCGCGGGAGCGATTCAGGCGTCCAGCTGGGAACGCACGCGTCTGGCCACCTCGGCGGCTGGCATCGACCGCGGGAAGACGGCGACGACGACGTCATCGGATGCCGCCGACGTGCCGTGCGGATGCACGCCGTACCGGCGCAGGGCGTCGTCGAGCGCGCGGCGGAGCGCGGTGAGCGGGACGCGTCGGGTGCCGCGGAGGAGCCGGCGCAGCACGTGGTTGTGGAGTGCGGTCACCAGCGCTGCGAACCCGACCGCGTCGAGCGGGTCGATGTCGGGGATCGACCGGCGCAGGTACTCGTCGAACTGACGCTCATAGCGGAACACCGTCACGATCTCGCGCTCGCGCAGTGCGGGCACCTGGCGGACGATCTGGTAGCGCAGCCGCGCGACTTCGGGATCGCGCGCGAAATGCTGGAACACCCGCTCGGATGCTTCGCACACGGCCACCCACGGGTTGGCGTGGCCGCGGGCCAAGTACTCTCGCACGTCGTCGAGAAGCGCTTCGTGGTCGGCGAAGACGACGTCCTCCTTGCCGCCGAACTGGCGGAAGAACGTGCTGCGGGAGACGCCCGCGGCCTGGGCGATCTGCTCCACGGAGGTCGCGTCGAAACCCTGGCGTGCGAACAGATCGAGCGCGGCGGCGACGACGGCGGTGCGCGCGGTGGAGGCGGACGGTGACTCACTCATGATCGACAGAAGCCTAGACCCGTGCGTGCACGCGGATCACGGCATCCGTGGGTCGTCACTCCAGGCCCGGTCAGGAGCCGGGGAGCGGCGGTAGTAGGCTGGACGGCGGTCGAGATATCTCGACATCAAGACGCTTTCGCGTCGTTTCCCCGTCGCCACTGCGAAGGAAATCACTGTGGATCTGTACGAGTACCAGGCACGAGACCTTTTCGAGAAGTACGAGGTGCCGGTGCTCGCCGGCATCGTCGCGGACACGCCGGAGGAGGTGCGCGCGGCCGCGGAGAAGATCGGCGGAGTCGTCGTCGTCAAGGCGCAGGTCAAGACCGGAGGCCGCGGCAAGGCCGGCGGCGTCAAGGTCGCGAAGACCCCCGATGAGGCGTACGAGGCCGCGAAGGCGATCCTCGGCCTGGACATCAAGGGCCACGTCGTCAAGCGCGTCATGGTCGCCCAGGGCGCGCGCATCGACAAGGAGTACTACTTCTCGGTGCTGTTGGACCGGGCCAACCGCTCGTACCTGTCGCTCGCGAGCGTCGAGGGCGGCATGGAGATCGAGGAGCTCGCGGTCGAGCGCCCCGAGGCCCTCGCCCGCATCACGGTCGACCCGCTCACCGGCATCGACAAGCAGAAGGCCGTCGAGATCGCCGAGGCCGCCGGGTTCGCGCCCGAGCTGGTCGACAAGGTCAGCGACGTGTTCGTCAAGCTGTACGCGGTGTACACCGGCGAGGACGCCACGCTCGTCGAGGTCAACCCGCTCGTGCTGACCGACGAGGGCGATGTGATCGCCCTGGACGGCAAGGTGTCGCTCGACGAGAACGCCGACTTCCGTCACCCCGGGCACGCCCTGCTCGAGGACAAGGATGCCGCCGACCCGCTCGAGGCGAAGGCCAAGGCGAACGACCTCAACTACGTCAAGCTCGACGGCGAGGTCGGAGTCATCGGCAACGGCGCGGGCCTGGTCATGTCCACGCTCGACGTCGTCGCGTACGCCGGTGAGAACCACGGCGGCGTGAAGCCCGCGAACTTCCTCGACATCGGCGGCGGCGCCTCGGCCGAGGTCATGGCCGCCGGGCTGGACGTCATCCTCGGCGACCCGCGGGTCAAGAGCGTCTTCGTGAACGTCTTCGGCGGAATCACGGCGTGCGACGCGGTCGCGAAGGGCATCGTCGGTGCGCTGGCCGAGCTCGGCTCGAGCGCCTCGAAGCCGCTCGTCGTGCGCCTGGACGGCAACAAGGTGGAGGAGGGCCGCGCGATCCTGCGCGACGCGAACCACCCGCTGCTCACGCTCGCCGACACCATGGACGAAGGCGCCGACAAGGCCGCCGAGCTCGCGAACGCGTAAGGGACACGAACCATGTCGATTTTTCTTGACAAGAACTCCAAGGTCATCGTCCAGGGCATCACCGGCGGCGAGGGCACGAAGCACACCGCGCTCATGCTGAAGGCCGGCACCCAGGTCGTCGGCGGCGTGAACGCGCGCAAGGCCGGCACGACCGTGCTGCATCGCGACGCCGAGGGCAACCCGGTCGAGCTGCCCGTGTTCGCGTCGGTCGCCGAGGCGATCGAGAAGACCGGCGCCGACGTGTCGATCGCGTTCGTCCCGCCCGCATTCACGAAGGACGCGATGGTCGAGGCCATCGACGCCGAGATCCCGCTCCTGGTCGTCATCACCGAGGGTGTCCCGGTCGGCGACACCGCCGAGGCCTGGGCGTACGCGCAGTCCAAGGGCAACACGACCCGCATCATCGGTCCGAACTGCCCCGGCATCATCACTCCCGGTGAGTCGCTCGTCGGCATCACTCCGGCCAACATCGCCGGCAAGGGACCGATCGGTCTGGTCTCGAAGTCCGGAACCCTGACGTACCAGATGATGTTCGAGCTGCGCGAGATCGGCTTCTCGACCGCGATCGGCATCGGCGGCGACCCCGTGATCGGCACCACGCACATCGACGCGCTCGCCGCGTTCGAGGCCGACCCCGAGACGAAGGCGATCGTCATGATCGGCGAGATCGGCGGCGACGCCGAGGAGCGCGCGGCCGATTTCATCAAGGCGAATGTCACGAAGCCGGTCGTCGGCTACGTCGCGGGCTTCACCGCGCCCGAGGGCAAGACGATGGGCCACGCCGGCGCGATCGTCTCCGGCTCGGCGGGCACGGCGCAGGCCAAGAAGGAGGCCCTCGAGGCCGCCGGCGTCAAGGT
>JASBUD010000137.1 GCA_030148105.1 Microbacterium sp.
CACCGACTTCGGTGACGACCGGGACCGTGTCATCATCCGTTCCAACGGTACGCCGGCCTACATCTCGGGAGACCTCGCGTACTACCTGAACAAGCGCGAGCGCGGCTTCAACCGCTGCATCATCATGCTCGGCGCCGACCACCACGGCTACGTACAGCGGATGATGGCGATGGCAGCAGCCTTCGGGGACGAGCCGGGCGTGAACCTCCAGATCCTGATCGGGCAGATGGTCAACCTCGTCAAGGACGGTCAGCCGCTGCGGATGTCCAAGCGCGCGGGCACGGTGGTGACGCTCGAAGACCTCGTCGAGGTCGTGGGGAAGGATGCCGCCCGCTATGCGCTCGTGCGCAGCTCGACCGATTCGAACCTCGACGTCGATCTGGACGTGCTGCAGAAGCGCACGAACGACAACCCCGTCTTCTATGTGCAGTACGCGCACGCGCGCACGCACAACGTGGGGCGCAACGCCGCGGCGTCCGGAGTGGACCGCTCCGCGTTCGCACCCGAGCTGCTCGCGCACGAGACGGAGTCCGCTCTGCTCGGCGCCCTGCAGGAGTTCCCGCGGATCGTCGCGTTCGCGGCCGAGGTGCGCGAGCCGCACCGGGTCGCACGCTACCTGGAGGAACTCGCCGGCCTGTACCACCGGTGGTATGACAACAGCCGCGTGATCCCGCTCGGCGACGGGCCGATCGAAGACCTGCACCGCACCCGGCTGTGGCTCAACGACGCGACAGGACAGGTGCTGCGCAACGGCCTGACCCTCCTCGGCGTCGACGCGCCCGAGAGAATGTAGGACCGCCATGACATCCGGCGACGCCCAGCCGACCCTGCCGCTGCCCCGCAACGCACCGGCCCCGACGGCCCCGCGTCGTCGGCGCCGGGCGTGGCCGTGGATCGTCGCTCTCATCGTCGTGGCGGGCCTCGCTGTCGGGGCCTGGTTCGCCGGTGAGGCGATCGCCCGGAACGTCGTGACCAACACGATCCGCGAGCAGGTCATCACGCAGCTCTCCCTGCCTGCCGACCAGAAGATCGACGTCGAGGTCGCCGGCGCCGTCCTGCCGCAGCTGATCGTGGGCACTCTGCAGGATGTGACGATCTCGTCGGAGGACGTCCAGCTGCAGGCGTTCGCGGGCGACGTGACCGTGCACGCGCAGGACATCGCGATCCGCGGCGATGCCGGTACGGGATCGGCATCCGCCACCGTGATCCTGGACGAGGAGCAACTGCGGGGCCTGATGTCCACCGTCGAGAACTTCCCGGTGGACTCGCTCGGACTCGCCGAGCCGAATGTGACCTTCTCGAGCGCCCTCAGCCTGTTCGGACTAACCCTGCCGGTCGGCGTCGCGCTGACGCCGAGCGCCGTGGACGGGGACATCGTGCTGAGTCCCACGTCGCTGCAGCTCGCGGGCAGCGACATCTCGGCGGCGGCGCTGAAAGAGCAGTTCGGCGGCCTCGCCGACACGGTCCTCCGCGACTGGACGGTGTGCATCGCAAAGGACGTCCCGGCGGGGGTCACCCTGTCGTCGATCGCCGTGACGGGCGAGCAGGTGACGGCCGACCTCGTGATCGACCCCGCGATCGTCACGGATCCCGCGCTGCAGGAGAACGGGACCTGTCCCTGACCGCCGGAGCGCAGTCCGAGCACGGCATACGGCGTGCTCTAGACTTCAGGGACCGCCCGGCGCGTGAATGCACCGCTGCCGCGGCATCCCGCTCGACCGAGCACCGCCCGCAACAGTCGCGCTGAAGCCTCCTTCCCACGATTGGTCCGAGTTGTCCGCCTCCACCACGCTCGCCCCCGAGTGGCTCCGGCCGCCCGCCGACGCGAACGCGCTCGCCGAGTCGGTGTGGCCGGCATCCGCTCGTCGTGACGAGCGCGGCGTCCTCTCGATTGCGGGTGTTCCGGTCTCGCAGTTGCAGCGTGAGTTCGGCACTCCGCTGTACGTCGTCGACGAGCACGAGTTCCGCGCCCGGGCGGGCACGGTGCGCGACGTCTTCCGCTCGGCCTTCGCGCCGACCGGCACCCGTGTCGAGGTGTACTACGCGGGCAAGGCGTTCCTGTGCACGACCGTGGCCCGCTG
>JASBUD010000145.1 GCA_030148105.1 Microbacterium sp.
CGCAGCTCGACGCGCAGGACATCGTCGACGGCGAGCGAGAACCGATCACCCGACTCGGTGACCAGGACGAGCACATCGTCTTCGGTTCCGATGACTTTGAGCTGTTCCATGCGAAACGCCCCTCCGATCCAGCGGTGTGCGTTCATGGTGTCACAGGGGTCGCCGCTCGCCGGGAATATCCCGCGCGCGCCGCGAGTTTCACGGCAACGCAGGACGGGATCGGACCGCGCATTTGCGAATCAGGTTCAGGTCGTGCAAACTATCGCCGCCCGAGAGGGTCAGGCACCCCTGCTATTCCCCGGAAGTTGAGACGTTCACGCATGGCTACGGATTACGACGCCCCCCGCAAGACCGAAGACGACAGCGAGTCGATCGAGGCCCTGAAGGAGCGCGTGCCCGACAAGCTCTCGGGCGCGGTTGATGTGGAGGACGCCGACAACCCGTCGGGTTTCGAGCTGCCGGGTGCGGACCTGTCGGACCTCGAGCTCGACGTCGTCGTCCTGCCCGCGCAGGAGGACGAGTTCACCTGCTCGAACTGCTTCCTGGTGAAGCACCGCTCGCAGCTGGACCACGACGGTGCACACGGCCCTATCTGTAAGGAGTGCGCGGCGTAGCCTGCGCACGGCGCACCGCCGCGGCGAGTCGATCGGGCGTCCGCGAGGACATCACCCATGAGGGCGCCGGGTCGTCCGGATCCGTGATCTGAACGATCACCACGCCGTCGATCCCGCCGCGGATGACGTGCCACGAGCGGGGCTCGAGTCCCGGTCCCCGCGCGTAGCGCGCCTCGTCGCCGGTGAGGGCGACGACCTCGCCCGTGTGCGCGAGGTCGATGTGCGCCCGGCCGGCGGTCAGTACACCGTCCTGCACGCCGACCGACGGCGAGCCGGCGATCATGAGCGCGATGATCGCGACGCCGACCAGGATGCCGCCGACCAGCGCGAGCGTCGTGTCGATGCGCGTGAGCACGAGCGCGGCCATGGGCGCAGCGACCGCGGCGCTCACGATCGCCCACAGCGACGGACTGAGCCGCTCGCGGTAGCGGACGGCGGTGGCACCTCGGACATCGGTCACGGTGTTCTGGACTACCCTCGTTGCGTGGCTGAAACTGCGGACGTCCTCATTATCGCCCCCGACGTTCCGGCGTACGCGCACCCGGGCGACGCCGGCGCCGACCTCGTCTCCGCCGAGGCGCTTCGCCTCGAGCCCGGCGAACGCGCGCTTGTCGGAACCGGGGTGCGGATCGCCCTGCCCGACGGCTACGCCGCGTTCGTCGTTCCGCGCAGTGGTCTGGCGACGAAGCACGGCATCACGATCGTCAACAGTCCGGGCACGGTCGATGCCGGCTACCGTGGCGAGATCAAGGTGACCCTGTTGAACACGGATGCCCGCCAGGCGTACGACATCGCGGTCGGCGACCGCATCGCCCAGCTGATCGTCATGCCGGTCACACGTGCCCGATTCATCCCGGTCGACGACCTCCCCGAGAGCGTGCGCGGGGACGGCGGCTTCGGCTCGACCGGCTACCAGCAGAAGGACGGAGTCCGAGCATGACCGACGCGACACCCGCGCAGAGCGCCCAGCCGGAGAGTTCGGGGGAGCGGGCCGTGACCGGTCCGTTCGACGAGTCCGAAGCCAATCCGGTCCGTCCCTACATCGATCTCGGCGGCATCAAGATCCTTCCGCGGGAAGGCTTGAACCTCCGCCTCGAGGTCGAGGAGCAGACGAAGCGCATCGTCGCGGTGGGACTGGACTACGCGGGCTCGACCCTGCAGGTGCAGCCGTTCGCGGCGCCCCGATCGAGCGGACTGTGGGAGGAGACGCGCGAGCAGATCCGACAGCAGATCCGCCAGCAGGGCGGGCGTGTGGAAGAGCGCGAGGGCCCCCTCGGCGCCGAGCTGCTGGCCGAGGTGCCCGTGGCCGCCACCGCCGACGCACCGGCCGGCAAGCGTCTGGCGCGGTTCGTGGGCGTGGACGGTCCGCGCTGGTTCCTCCGCGGGGTGATCGGCGGCGCGGCGACCGCCGACGTGGATGCCGCAGCGCAGGTGGAGGACCTGTTCCGGTCGATCGTCGTCGTCCGGGGCGGGACGCCCATGCCGCCCCGCGACCTGATCCCACTCAAGATGCCCGCGACCCCGGGTTCCGCGTGACCGACGCCCCGCGCTCGCCCGAGTCCGCCGGGCCCGAGCCGGAGCGCGCTCCCTCCCTCACGCCTCCCTCCGCCTCGGAGCTGGTCGGCGCCGCGCTCGGCGACGCCGCGCGCCGGGCCGGGCTCGACCCGTCCGCCGGCGGACCGACCGGGCACGTGGTCTGGCGGGCCATGGGCGGATGGCGCGGCATCCTCGAATCGGTGCTGCCGAGCCTCGTCTTCGTGATCCTGTTCACCGTCACGTACGACCCGGAGACCCAGCGCGGCGACCTCTGGCTCTCGCTCGGACTGTCCGTGGGCCTCGCCGCGGTGTTCACGCTCATCCGGCTGCTCACCAGGTCACCCGCCGGCGCGGCGATCGGAGGCCTCGTCGCCACCGCGGGCGCAGCGGCCCTGGCCCTTCTGACCGGACGTGGGCAGGACAACTTCGTCTTCGGTTTCATCACGAACGCCGCCTACGGCACCGCGTTCCTCGTGTCGGCCCTCATCGGCTGGTCGCTCATCGGTCTGGCGGTCGGGTTCCTCATGAACGAAGGGACGCGGTGGCGGTCGGACAAGCGCAAGCGGAGGGTGTTCTTCTGGCTCGCGATCGCGTGGGCGGGCCTGTTCGCCTTCCGGCTCGCGGTG
>JASBUD010000153.1 GCA_030148105.1 Microbacterium sp.
CGGACAGCGACGACACGACCGCGCGGGCATCCAGCTCCTCGAGCGTCCCGTCGAATTCGCGGCGCACCTCGGCGACGACACCCGCCGTCTCCGCGAGATGCGGTGAGCACGTCACATAGGCGACGATTCCCCCGCGGCGCAGGCCGCGGACGGCAGCGGCGAGGAGTTCGCCCTGCAGCTGCGTGAGCTCGGGCACATCCGCCGGGGACTTCCGCCAACGTGCCTCGGGGCGCCGGCGCAGCGCACCGAGTCCGGTGCACGGAGCATCGACCAGAATGCGGTCGTACGCGTCTTCCCCGGCGCGGGTGCGGCCGTCCTCCTCGGAGACGGGGATGCCTTCCGGAATGCCGGCGACCGCCTGGCGGACGAGACCGGCGCGCGCGGAGGAGACTTCGTTCGCCTCCAACGCCGCGCCGCGGGTGCGCGCTTCCGCTGCCAGCAGCGCCGTCTTGCCTCCGGGGCCGGCGCACAGATCGAGCCAGCGCTCGCCGTCCGCGACCGGCAGCGCGTTCACCAGCGCGAGCGCGGCGAGCTGGGATCCTTCGTCCTGGACGCGCACACGACCTTCGGAGGACCGCACGAGTCCTTCCGGATCCCCGCCGCCGAGCCGGAAGCCGACCGGCGAGTAGGGCGTGCGCCGCGCGGCGTCGGGGATCTCGGCGAGTCCGGGAAGGGCGGCCATCGTGACGCGTGGCGAGGCGTTGTCCGCCGTCAGCAGGGCTTCGAGCTCGTCCGCGCGACCCTCGGCGGCCAGCGCTCGTCGGAAGGCCCGCACGATCCAGACCGGGTGTGAGAACACCAGGCCGAGACGCTCGTCGTCCGAACGGGCGCTCGCCGCCACGCGGTCCATCCACTCCCCCGGCGTGTCGCGCGAGATGCGCCGCAGGACCGCGTTCGCGAACCCCGCCGCTCCCCGGCTCCCTGCGCTGCGGGCGAGCTCGACGGACTCGTTCACCGCCGCGTGCGAGGCCACGCGTGTGGACAGCAGCTGATGCGTCCCCAGGCGCAGCGCATCGAGCACCGCGGGATCGATCTCCTGCACGGGCCGGTCCGCGGCGATGCGGATGACCGCGTCGTAGGTCCCCAGCCTGCGCAGCGTCCCGTACGTGAGCTCCGTCGCGAGACCCGCATCGGCGGTGTCCAGTGCGGCGCGGGCGATCGCCTTCGGCAGCAGCAGATTCGCGTACGCGTCCGATTCGTTCACCGCAAGGATGGTCTCGAAGGCCACCCGACGTGACGTGTTCGCCGAGCTCACGCGTCGAACCTCGTCGCGGCATCCGCTCGTCGTCCACGCCACCAGTCCGCCGCCGCCATCGCGTTCTTGCCGGCCGGCTGCACGCGGTCGAGCGCGACCGGCGCGCTCGCCGTGCCGACGAGCACCTCGCGGGCGTGCAGGGCGATCGCCCCGGGCTCGAGGGCGACGTCGGCCTCCGCGGGCCGGGCGGCGAGGATCTTCACGCGTGCTCCTTCGATCGTCGTGTGGGCGCCCGGCTCGGGCGTGACGCCGCGCAGCCTCGCCAGCACGGCTGTGCGCGGTTCGTCCCAGCGGATGCGTCCGTCTTCGTCGCCGAGCTTGGGGGCGGGCGTCGGCTCACCGGCCTGCGGGGTCGCCGTGGCCGTTCCCGCGGCGATCGCGTCCACCACGTCGCGGAGCAGGTCGGCACCGGAGCCGGCGAGGGCGTCGAGGACATCGCCGGCGGTCGCGTCCTCCGGGATCGGGTATCGACGCTCGGCGAAGACGTCGCCGGCGTCGAGTGCGGGGACCAGCTGGAAGACCGACGCGCCGGTCACCTCGTCTCCCGCCATGATCGCCCGCTGCACCGGAGCGGCGCCCCGCCAGCGCGGCAGGAGCGAGAAGTGCAGGTTGATCCACCCGTGCGCGGGCGTGGAGAGGAGCGGTTCGCGGACCAGGCCCCCGTAGGCGACGATCACCCCGAGGTCGGGCTCGAGCTCCGCGATCCGCGCCGTCGCACCGGCGTCGAGGCGGTCGGTCTTGATGACCTCGAGCCCGAGCTCGGTCGCGGTCCGCGCGACCGGGGACGGCGTCAGCACGCGCTTGCGGCCGATCGGCGCATCCGTGCGCGTGATGACGGCAGCGATGTCGTGCGGGGATGCCGCGAGGACGCGGAGGGCGGGCACGGCGGCATCCGGCGTGCCGGCGAAGACGAGGCGCATGGCGCTCCTCACAGGTCGAGATCGGGCACGTCGACCCGGATTCTGAGTGTATTGCCGACGACGGGACCCCGCGTCCGGGGGTTCTTCCGCGCGCGGAGGGCGTCCGCGACGATCGAGCTGCGCAGGCTCTCGGCGACGGCGGCGCCGTGCGCGTAGTCGAAGCGCACGAGTGCGCGCGCGGGCCCCCGGCGATCGCCCGCGTCGACCGGGCGGTCCACGGGACCGAGCACGGCGAGGTCGTCCAGCGACGGCACCGCCTGGCGGAGCTCGGTCAGGGCGGTCTCGACAGCGATCCTGCTCCCCTCCAGTGCGGCGACGCGCACGGTGGGGGGCATCCGCAGGGGCGCTCGGTCGGCGAGTTCTGCTCGCGCGTACGCCGGCTGGGTCCATGTCGCGAGGGCGCGCGCGACGGAACCGGTGACCCCGACCAGGTGCACGGGCGCACCGGGGCTGGCCAGCGCTGCGGCGTTGGACCACCAGCGCAGGCACGACTCACCGATCCGCAGATCCTCGGCCTGCAGCATCCGATCGCCGTCGAGGAGGATCACCGCACGATACCCGCCCCGCGCGATGGGCTCGGCTCCGCGAGTCGCGATCACGAGCGCGGGCCGCTCGTCCACGTCGAGGACGGGGTGCTCGCCGTCGGCGACGATCACCCGGATGCCGGGGAAGGCGCGCCCGAGATCGTCCGCGGTCCGCTCACTGCCCGAAGACGCCATCCGCACGCGCGTCGAGGCGCACTTCGGGCACTCGAAGGCGGTCGCGGAGCGACCACACCACCCGCAGGTCGGCACAGCGCCGCGTCGTGCGGCGTGCAGCGGGCCGGCGCAGTGCGGACACCGCGCGGGCGTGCGACAGTCGGCGCACACGAGCACCGGCGCGTACCCGGGGCGCGCGACCTGGACCAGGACCGGACCGGCGGTGAGCGCTTCGCGCGCTGCGGCGAACGCCGCCGACGGCACGCGCGCTCCGCGGGATTCGCCCTCCTTCGTCGCGCTCAGCACGACGCGAGGCGAGCGCCGCCGGGCCGACGAGACATCCGTGAGCCAGCCGATCCCGACGAGCCTCTCGATGTCGCTCGTCCGGGTGTGTCCGGCGAACACGAGCGCACCGCCCTCCAGCTCGTGACGGACCAGGGCCGCGTCGCGCGCGTGGACACCGGGGCTGAGGGGCTCGCCCAGAAGCGGGTCGCCGTCGTCCCAGATCGCGACGAGCCCCGGGTCGTGAACCGGCGCGTAGACGGTCGAGCGATTGCCGATCACGATGCACGGCTCACTCGCGAGCACACGGAGGTAGGCGGCGTAGCGCTCGGGCGAGCTCTGTCGGGCGTCGTTGCGGATGATCGCGTGGGCGGGCGCGCGCCCGGCGAGCGCGGCTTCGAGCTGGGCCTGATCGCGATGATCGGGCACGACGAGGATCGCGCTGCGTCCCGCAGCCAGCGTGCGGACGGCGGCGGCCGCCAGGAGCACGGCCCACGACCCGACCGTCACCTCCGCCGACACCGCGACCGGCTCGGGCGGTGCGTCGAAGGCTGCCCGGCCGGAGCGGTCCAGACAGTCCACCAACGCCGGCTGGTCCGCAAGGACCCCCGCCGCCCAGGTCTGCGCCGCGTCGTCGATGACCGGGGCGACGGCGCCGCCGGCCGCGAGCCAGGCCTTCTCCGCCCTCACCATGCGCTTGGGCACCGCGAGGCGGAGGATGTCCGTCGCCGATCCCGCCGCGCGGTCGGCCACGCGGCGGGCCAGGTCGTAGAGCCGACGCGGAAGCACGGGAACGGGTGAGATCACCGCGTCCACGTCCGAGAGCGGGCGATCCACCGGATCGGCTTCGCCCATCTCGATGACGTACGCGTCCAGCATCCGTCCGGCGCTGCGCAGCGGCACGCGCACCCGGATGCCGGGAGCGACGTCGTCACGCAGCTCGGCGGGGACGGCGTAGTCGAACGGACGGTCCAGTTGGGGCAGCGGAGAATCGATCAGCACACGCGCGACGAGGCGCGGCGGCGCGTTCAGAGTCCGGCGGCTGCGCGCAGGTCGTCGACGCGATCGGTGCGCTCCCAGGTGAAGTCGGGGAGTTCGCGCCCGAAGTGACCGTACGCCGCCGTCTGGGCGTAGATCGGGCGCAGGAGGTCGAGATCGTCGATGATCGCCTTCGGGCGCAGGTCGAAGACCTCGAGGATCGCCCGCGTGATCGCCTCGTCGGCCACGTGTCCGGTGCCGAACGTCTCGACGTACAGCCCGACCGGTCGCGCACGGCCGATCGCGTAGGCGACCTGCACTTCGAGTCGATCGGCGAGGCCCGCCGCGACGGCGTTCTTGGCGACCCAGCGCATCGCGTACGCCGCCGACCGGTCGACCTTCGACGGATCCTTGCCGCTGAACGCGCCGCCGCCGTGACGGGCGGCGCCGCCGTAGGTGTCGATGATGATCTTGCGTCCCGTCAGACCGGCATCGCCCTTCGGGCCGCCGATCACGAACGGTCCCGCCGGATTGATGATCGACTCCGCGGCTCTCGTGTCCAAGCCGGTCTCGGCGAGGACCGGAGCGATCACTTCGGCGTTCACCGCGGCACGGAGCGCCGTCAGCGAGATGTCGGGGTTGTGCTGCGTGGACAGCACGACGGTCTCGACGGTGCGCGGGATCGTGCCGTCGTATCCGATCGTCACCTGCGTCTTGCCGTCGGGGCGCAGGAACGGCAGAGCACCGCTGCGCCGCGCGGCGGAGAGTCGCTCGGCGATGCGGTGCGCCGTCCAGATCGCGATCGGCATGAGCTGCGGGGTCTCGTTCGTCGCGTAGCCGAACATGATCCCCTGGTCGCCCGCGCCCTGCGCGTCGAGCGGATCGATCGACCCGCCCTCGCGGTGCTCTTGGGCGGTGTCGACCCCCGTGGCGATGTCGGAGGACTGCTCGCCGATGGAGATGCTGACTCCGCACGAGTCGCCGTCGAAGCCGGTGTCGCTCGAGGTGTAGCCGATGCGGTTGACGACACCGCGGACGATGCCCGGGATGTCGACGTAGCCGTTCGTGCGCACCTCCCCCGCGACGTGGACCAGACCCGTCGTCACGAGGGTCTCGACCGCGACGCGGCTTCCGGCGTCCTCAGCGAGGAGGGCGTCGAGGATGCTGTCCGAGATCTGGTCGCAGATCTTGTCGGGATGTCCCTCGGTGACGGACTCGGAGGTGAACAGACGCAGCTGTGTCATCGATCTCTTCCGTGGTCGCGCGTGGACCGCGAGATCACTCGGCGGCGCGGAGGCGGAGCTTGTCTTCGTGGATCTCGTGCAGGGCGATCGTGAGGGGCTTGTCCTCGACGGTCGAGTCCACGAGCGGGCCCACGTTGTCGAACAGGTTGCCTTCGTGCAGGTCGGAGTAGTAGTCGTTGATCTGACGCGCGCGCTTGGACGCGTAGATGACCAGCTGGTACTTCGAGTCGACCTTCTCGAGAAGGCTGTCGATGGGGGGATCGATGATCCCCTGGTTCGTTCCGGCCATGGTGAAACCTCCTGGGTTCGAGGGCGACGGATGTCGGTGGAAGAAGGACGGCGCCGCGACTCACGACGACGGGCGTGCGGGCACCTCCGCCAATTCTACGACCTCGCGGGCCGCCGTGGCGACGTCGCCGTTCACGACGCGATAGTCGAACTCCTCTTGGGCGGCCAATTCGCCCTTCGCGGTGCGCAGTCTCCGGGCCCGTTCCTCCGCGTCCTCCGTGCCGCGTCCGACCAGTCGCTGGACGAGTTCGTCCCAGCTGGGGGGCAGCAGGAACACGAGCATCGCGGAGGGCTCTGCCGCCCGCACCTGACGCGCGCCCTGCAGATCGATCTCCAGCAGGACCGTGCGGCCCTCGGCGAGCGCGCGGTCGATCGGCCCGCGGGGGGTGCCGTAGCGAGAGGCGTTGTGCACCGTCGCGTACTCGAGAAGCTCGCCGTCGGCGATGAGGCGGTCGAACTCCGCGTCGTCGACGAAGAAGTAGTGCTCACCGTGCACCTCCCCCGGCCGTGGAGAGCGGGTCGTCGCCGAGACCGACAGCAGGATCTCCGGGTGGTGCTCCTTGATGTGCGCCGCCACCGTGCCCTTGCCGACCGCGGTGGGTCCGGCGAGCACGACGAGGCGACTGCGGCCGTCGCGCGCCGCGGGCGTCGGCCAGCGGGAGTCGAGGAACTCCTGCAGCGCGCGCCGCTGACGGGCGCCCAGACCGCCGAGGCGCTTGACGGGAGAGATGCTGAGATCGGCGAGGATGCGGTCGCGCTTGCCCTCGCCGATCGCGGGAAGGCTCGTGAGGAACTCCGTCACCCGCATCGTGCCGGCCGGTGAGGTGGGATCCTCCAACGCGCGGCGGAAGAGCTCCTGCGGGGTGATGACGCGCATCGCGACGTCGCGCTTTAGCGACGCGCGGGCGCGGCGCGCCTCGACCGCGCGCCGGGATGCCGCCACCCGGTCGACCTCGGGCGGGCGGGACTGCGCGCGCGGGGTCGCCGGGGTCTGGGGATCGGTCATCTCAGGCACCTCCGTACAGCGCGGCGCGCTCCTGGATCCGGGCTCCGAGGCCGTCGGGGCCGGCGGAGAGGATGCTGCGGCTCTCGCTGGCCAGCACACCCGCGGAGAAGCCGCCGAACACGCGCGCGAGGTCGCCCGGCTCAGCGCCCTGTGTCCCGAATCCCGGGGCGAGCACGGGGAGGACCCGGCTGCCGACAGGGGCGAGCTGCACCGTGGCGAGGTCGACCGTCGCCCCGATCACGAGCCCGAGTGAGGACCAGTCCTGCCGCGGCTCTGCTTCGGCGCGCTCCGCGACCTGCTCGGCGATCAGAGCGGCGGTGGTCGTGCCACCCGCCCGCGCGGTCTGGGTGGTGATCGCCTCGGGATTGCTCGTGGCGGCCAGGACGAAGACGCCCTTCCCGTGAGCGAGCGCCAGGTCGAACGTCGAGGCCAAGGCGCCGACTCCCAGGTAGGGGCTGACCGTCATCGCGTCCGCCTCCAGGGGTGACCCGGGCGTGAGCCACGCCGCGGCGTACGCATCCATCGTGGTCCCGATGTCGCCGCGCTTGGCATCCGCGATCACGACGAGGCCTGCCGCGCGCGCGGCGGCGAGCACGTCCTCGAGAGCCGCGTAGCCCGCAGCTCCCCAGCGCTCGAAGAACGAGACCTGCGGCTTGACCGTGCCGACCCGCCCCGCCGCGGCCTCCACGACACGCAGGCCGAACTCCCTCGCTCCCTCCGCGGAGGCGGGCAGCCCCCACTCCCGCAGCAGCGATTCGTGCGGGTCGATGCCGACGCACAGGCGTCCCCCCGAGAGGACGGCTTCGCGAAGACGGGTGCCGAACGCCGTCACGCGCTCTCCTTCCGGTCCTGCGCGTACTCCTGCAGGCTCCGCACCGCGAATCCTTCGCGCAGCACGGGCAGCGCGCTCACGGCGGCGCCGAGGACGGCCATCGTGGTGAACAGGGCCTTGTCGGCCGCGACGGCGGCCGCGCGGATCTCGTAGCCGTCCGCACGGGCGAGACCACCCGAGGGCGTGTTCACCACGATGTCCACCTCGCCGGCGTTGATCAGGTCGACGATGTTGGGCTCGCCGGAGTCGTGCGTCGCGGAGTACTTGCCCACGACGTCCACGTGGATGCCGTTGCGCGCGAGGATCTCCGCGGTGCCCTCGGTGGCGATGAGACGGAAGCCGAGCTCCTGCAGCCGGTGAGCGGGCAGGATCACGGCGCGCTTGTCGTCGTCGGCCACCGAGAGGAACACCGTGCCCGAGGTCGGCATCCCGCCGTACGCCGCGGCCTGGCTCTTGGCGAACGCGGTCGGGAAGTCGCGGTCGATCCCCATGACCTCACCGGTGGAGCGCATCTCCGGTCCGAGGACGGAGTCGACGGTGTGTCCGTCGGCGGTGCGGAAGCGCTTGAACGGCAGCACGGCCTCCTTCACGGCGACCGGGGCGTCCAGCGGCACGCGGGAACCGTCCTGCGCGGGGAGGAGCCCCTCGGCCTTCAGTTCCGCGATCGTGGCACCGGCCATGATGCGACTCGCGGCCTTCGCGAGCGGGATGCCGAGCGCCTTGGAGACGAAGGGCACGGTCCGCGAGGCGCGCGGGTTCGCCTCGATCACGTAGAGGACGCCGGCGGACACCGCGAACTGCACGTTGAGCAGACCGCGCACCCCCACGCCCTCCGCGATCGCGAGGGTCGCGGTGCGCACGCGGTCGATCTCGGTGCGTCCGAGCGAGATGGGCGGGAGGGTGCACGACGAGTCGCCGGAGTGGATGCCGGCCTCCTCGAGGTGCTCCATCACACCGCCGATGTAGAGCTCGTGCCCGTCGTACAGGGCGTCGACATCGAGTTCGACGGCGTCGTCGAGGAAGCGATCCACCAGGAGCGGCTTGCCCTCTTCGATCACGACCTCGCCGGCCGTGCGGACGAAGTAGTCCCGCAGGCTCTCGGTGTCGTACACGATCTCCATGCCGCGCCCGCCCAGGACGAAGCTCGGGCGGACGAGCACCGGGTAGCCGATCTCCTCGGCGATCGTGATCGCGCCGGCCTCATCGATCGCGGTCCCGTGACGCGGGGCGACGAGCCCGGCGCGGTCGAGGAGCTGCGAGAACAGCTCGCGCTCCTCCGCGATGTCGATCGCGGCGGGAGAGGTGCCCAGGATCGTGTAGCCGGCCTCCTCGATGCCCTTCGCGAGCCCGAGCGGGGTCTGCCCGCCCAGCTGGCAGACGACGCCCAGGATCCGGCCCGACTGCGCCTCCGCGTGCAGGACCTCCAGCACGTCCTCGAGCGTGAGCGGCTCGAAGTAGAGGCGGTCGCTCGTGTCGTAGTCCGTGGAGACCGTCTCGGGGTTGCAGTTGACCATGATCGTCTCGAACCCCGCGTCCGAGAGGGCGAACGAGGCGTGCACGCACGAGTAGTCGAACTCGACACCCTGCCCGATGCGGTTGGGGCCCGAGCCGATGATGACGACCTTCGTCCGCTCGGACGGCGTGACCTCGGTCTCGACGTCGTAGCTGGAGTAGTGGTACGGCGTGAGCGCGGGGAACTCCCCCGCGCACGTGTCGACGGTCTTGTACACCGGTCGAACGTCCAGGCCCCACCGCACGCCGCGGATCTCGGCCTCGCTCCCGCCGCGCAGCTGGGCGAGCTGGGCGTCGCTGAAGCCGTGCTCCTTCGCGAGGCGCAGGGTCTGCACGTCCAGTTCCGGCGCGCTCCGCACGAACTCGGCGACCTCGTTGATCAGGGCGATCTGGTCGAGGAACCAGGGGTCGATCTTGGTGGACTCGAAAGCCTGCACGATCGTGGCGCCCTTGCGCATCGCCTGCTGGAGCACGACGATGCGCCCGTCCGTCGGCCGCTGGGCGATTTCGAGCAGCTCCTCCACCGAGCGCGGCTCTTCGCCCCAGTGGAAGCTCGACCCGCGCTTCTCGAGCGAGCGCAGCGCCTTCTGCAGAGCGGTCGTGTAGTTGCGGCCGATGGCCATCGCCTCGCCGACCGACTTCATGGTCGTCGTCAGCGTCGTGTCCGCGTTCGGGAACTTCTCGAAGTTGAAGCGCGGGACCTTGACCACGACGTAGTCCAGCGTCGGCTCGAAGCTCGCCGGCGTCGC
>JASBUD010000213.1 GCA_030148105.1 Microbacterium sp.
GCATCGAGGTCGGCGAGCGGCTCGTCCACGAGCAGCAGGACGGGCTGCTCGACGATCGCGGCCGCGACCGCGACGAGTGTCGCCTCGCCGGCCGACAGCCCGGACAGCCGCCGATCCAGCAGCGCGGTGATCCCCACGCGATCGGCGACCTCTGCCACCCGCGCGCGGATGATCTCCGGCGCGACGCCGCGCAGGCTCAGCGAAAGACCGATCTCGTCGCAGACCCGTTCGGTCGTGAACGCCTCCCGCGGATGCTGCAGCACGACGCCGACGAGTCGCGCCATGTCGCGCGGCGGCACGTTCGACCGGTCGTGTCCGGTGACGGTGACGAGGCCGGCCGCGGTTCCGCCGTCCAGGTGCTGGTGCACTCCGCTGAGCGCGCGGAGAAGGGTCGTCTTCCCTGATCCCGTCTGTCCCGTGAGCACGGTCAGCGTCCCCGGCGCGAGCCGGAGGTCCGACGCACGGACGATCGTGCGCCCGCGGTGCCCGATCTCGGCATCCCGCACCACGACGGGACGCGCGCAATCGCCCTCACGCGGTACGCCCGCCAGCCCCCGCAGCTCGAGCGCCGCGGCGACCACGGTCGCGCGTTCGAGCGTGCGCTGCAGCAGCGGCGCGAGCATGCGCACCCCGGCCCGCTCGCCGCGCAGCCGCTGGGCGGAGCGCACCGCGCGCACCCCGTCGACCAGAGCGGGAAGCGTCGCCCATGCCACCGCGAGCGTCCGGGCGATGCCGCGGAGGGGGCCGCCGCGTGCACCCCGCCCGAACAGGCGCGAGATGTCCACGATCGCGTTCAGCAGGCCGAAGACGAGGATCACGAGCGCGATCGGGATCGCGCTCGCAGCGGCATCCCCCAGGCCCTGCGTCGTGGCGGGCCCGAACATCACCACATGCCCGAACGGCGGAGGCAGACGCAGTTCGGGGAGCGGAAGCACGACCTGTCCCGCCCCGTCCGCCCCGTGGAACAGCACGCGGTACACGACCCGCACCACGACGAACCCGGCGGCGAGGACGGCCGCCGCTTTCAGCGGTGCGGGGCGGAAGGTCATGCTCAGGGGGAGGCGGGCTCGCCGTTCAGGGTGAACAGGAGCTCGAGCGTGTCGCCGGGCTCGAGCGCAAGGGTCGACAGGCCCTCCTGCGCGTAGTCCCACTCGCCGCCGGCGGGCTTGACCCACAGCGCCCAATAGGCGAACGCGGCCGGCATCGACGCGCATTCCTCGCGATAGTCCGACCCGTCTTCCGCGGTCAGCACGAGATCGGCGGCAGGGACGCCGTCCACGCGGCAGACGACCTGATCGCCGTACTCATCGGTCCCCTCGACCGGGATGCGAGCGAGGTCGAGCGCATCGGAGCCGACGATCGTCTCCTCGGTCGGCACGCACCAGGTCGCCGACGCCTCGTCCGCGTCGCCGAGCGCAGCAGCGTCGACGACCACCGTGACGCCTTCGGAGTCTTCGCACGTTCCCGCGAACGCCGGGATCACGATGTCGGCGGAAGCGGTCGGCGCTGCTGTCCCTCCGTCGGCGCATCCGGCGAGGGCCGCGACCAGCAGCGCGGCGGCGGTCACGGACAGCAGACGAGGCACGGAAGTCACCGGATCAGCGTAGGCGAGCGCGCCCCGAGCCGCCGCCGGATGACGTAACCCCCGCGCGTAGGCTGGGCGCGTGAGTGTTTCCGAGCTGTTCGACGAGAACGAATGGATGCCGGCCCCCGGGTCCGAGGCGTACACCGACATCACCGCGCACGTCTCTCGCGACGGCCGGATCGCGAGAATCGCCTTCGACCGTCCCGAAGTGCGCAACGCCTTCCGTCCGCACACCGTCGACGAGCTCTTCCGAGCGCTCGACATCGCGCGCCAGGACGCCCGGATCGGGGTCGTCCTGCTCACCGGCAACGGCCCGAGTCCGAAGGACGGGGGCTGGGCGTTCTGCTCCGGCGGCGACCAGCGCATCCGCGGGCGTTCGGGCTATCAGTACACGGGCGACGATCGCGACCCGTCGCAGTCCGCGCTCGGACGCCTGCACATCCTCGAGGTGCAGCGGCTCATCCGCTTCATGCCGAAGGTCGTGATCGCGGTGATCCCGGGGTGGGCGGCGGGGGGAGGGCACTCACTGCACGTCGTGTGCGACCTGTCGATCGCGTCCGCCGAACACGGCCGCTTCAAGCAGACCGATGCGGATGTCGGCTCGTTCGACGCCGGATACGGCTCGGCGTACTTCGCCCGGCAGATCGGGCAGAAGTTCGCGCGGGAGGTGTTCTTCCTGGCCGAGGAGTACTCCGCCCAGCGCGCGTACGAGATGGGTGCCGTGAACCGGGTCGTGCCGCACGCCGAGCTCGAGCGTGAGGCGATCGCGATGGCCCGGACGATCCTGACCAAGTCGCCGACCGCGATTCGCATGCTCAAGTTCGCCTTCAACGCCGTGGACGACGGGATGGTCGGGCAGCAGGTCTTCGCCGGCGAGGCCACGCGGCTGGCGTACGGCACCGACGAGGCGGTCGAGGGCCGGGATTCGTTCCTCGAAAAGCGCGATCCGGACTGGTCGCCGTACCCCTGGCACTACTGATGCGCGGCGCCGTGTGCACAACTCCTCGGATTCGCGGAGCGGCGCCGCGATTCGTGCCTGCAGGGCGGCCTCGCCGCATGGATCTGAGGAGTTCTGCACGCCCATGAGGCTCGAACCGGTCACGGGAGAGAACCCGCGCGAGATCCTGCGCGCCGTGCGCGGCGCTCTGCACGGCGCCGGTCCCGCCCTCGGCCTCGGGCTCATCGGCGACGCGCCCGCCGAAGTGCCGGCCGGCACGGCGGTCGTGCTCACCACCTCCGGCTCGACCGGCGTCCCGAAGAGCGTGGTGCTCAGTCGCGACGCGCTCACGGCGAGCGCGTTGGCCACCGTCGACCGCATCGGCGACGGGACCTGGCTGCTCGCGCTGCCGGCGACGTACGTCGCGGGCCTTCAGGTGCTCGTCCGCTCGGTCGTCGCCGACCGCGAACCCGCCTGGCTCACCGGAGCCTTCACCGCGCAGGGTTTCGCCGCGGTCGCGGCGACCATGGTCTCGACGGTGCGGGGTGAGCGCGTGCCCGCCTTCACGTCGCTCGTGCCCGCGCAGCTGTCGAAGCTGCTGGATGCCGCCGCCGACGACTCCGCCGTGCTCTCCGCACTGCGCTCGTTCGAGGCGATTCTCGTGGGCGGGCAGGCGATCCCCGCGGCGATGCTCGAGCGGGCGACGGATGCCGGAGCCCGGGTGGTCCGCACGTACGGGTCCACGGAGACCAGCGGCGGGTGCGTATACGACGGCGTGCCGCTGCGCGGCGTGAACGTGCGCATCGAGGACGGCGAGGTCCGGATCGCGGGGCCCACGCTCGCGGACGGGTATCTCGGCGCTCCCGAGCGGACGGCCGATGCCTTCGTCCGCGACGGCGACGGCACCCGGTGGTACCGCACCGGCGACGTCGGAGTGATCGAGCACGACGTGCTGCGCGTGCGTGGGCGCATCGACAACGTGATCGTCTCCGGCGGCATCAACGTGTCGCTGGACCGCGTCGAGAACGTGGTGCGCGGCATCCCGGGTCTGCAGTCCGCCGTGGTGGTCGGGGTGCCTGATCCGAAGTGGGGCGAGGCGTCCGTGGTCGTCGTGGCGCGCCGCGAGGCGCTCCGGCGCAGCGAGTCCACGCAGCTGGAGGCCGCCCGCAACGCTGTCGCCGCCGAGATCGGCGCGCACGCGCGGCCGGCCCGTCTCGTTCTGGTGGACGAGGTGCCCGCGCTCCCGAGCGGGAAGCCCGACCGGGAGGCGGTCAGGGCCGCGGTCGCCGCGTTCCACTGAGCGCAGGTCGCGCCGGTACCGAGGCCATAGGATGACTGCTCGTGGCAGGCACCCCCAGCAAGAAGCGCAAGCGTCCGGCTCCCCGCAAGAACACGCCCCGCGGTAATCCGCAGAAGGCCCACGTGTCCCGCGATCCACGGCACGTCGAGAAGGCGACCGTCGGTGACTGGATCGGCGCGGCCCGGCTGCGCACGCTGCCGCTCGCGGTCACGCCGGTTCTGATCGGCACGGGCGCGGCGATCCTGGTGGACGGGCTGTTCCACTGGGTGCTCGCGCTGCTGTGCCTCGTGGTCTCGGTGAGCCTGCAGATCGCGGTGAACTACGCGAACGACTACAGCGACGGCATCCGCGGCACGGACGACCATCGGGTGGGTCCCGCACGCCTGACGGCGTCGAAGAAGGCGTCTCCCCGCGCGGTGCTCGCCGCGGCCGGGATCTTCTTCGCGATCGCCGCCGCTACGGGCCTCGCGCTCGTGATCCACAGCGCCCAGTGGTGGCTGCTGCTCGTCGGCGCGGTCTGCATCGCGGCGGCATGGTTCTACACCGGCGGCAAGCGCCCCTACGGCTACTACGGCCTCGGTGAACTGTTCGTGTTCGTCTTCTTCGGGCTCGTCGCCACGGTCGGGACGACGTTCGTACAGGTGCTGTCCGTCCCGCAGGAGGCGTGGTTCGGCGGCGTCGGCGCAGGGCTCCTCGCGTGCGCGGTACTGCTGGCCAACAACCTGCGCGACATCGACCAGGATCGCGCGGCAGGCAAGCGCACGCTCACGGTGCTGATCGGCCGCCGCGGCACGCGTGTGCTGTTCACGGTCTTCGTACTCGTGCCGTTCGTGATCGCCGGGTATCTCGGGCTCTTCTACCCGATCGCGTGGCTCGCATTGCTCGGTCTGCTCGGAGCGCTTCCGGCGATCCTGATCGTCTGGACCTACCGGCTGCCGCGCGAGCTCGTCGTGGCCCTGAGCGTGACCTCGCTCACGTCACTCGCGTACGGTGCGTTCCTGCTCTGGGCGTTCGTCGGCTGAGTCGGTCGGCGGAGCCGGGTCGATGACCGCGTCCGCGGCGGCATCCTCGTCCTCTTCGTCGGTCGATGCCGACGTGTCTTTCGCGCGCCGTTCGGCGAGGCTTGTCGTGACCTCGGTCAAGGGTCGGCGCAAGAACAGCAGCGAAAGGCTCAACCCGATCAGCGCCGCGAAGATCGCAGCGAGCCAGTACAGGCTCTGGAACACCGGGAAAAGCATCAGGATGCCGAACGGCACCAGGAAGGCCAGGAGCCTCAACACCGTATAGACGAGAGCGGAGCGGGCTTTCACCGTTCCATCGTAGGTCGGCGCAGACTCACGCCGAACGCATCTCGGTCCGGTCACAGCCTTCTGCCCGGACGGGGCCGCGTCGGCATAGCGCGCCTAGGATGGGAGATGTGACTCGGGTGCTGCTCATTCTGGCGCTGGTCCTGACCGCTTTCTGGGTCTACACCATCGTCGACTGCAGTGTGCAGCCCGCGAACCGGCACCGCGGCGTGAGCAAGCCGATCTGGATCCTCATCGTGGTCCTCGTCCCCGTCCTCGGCGGGTTGCTCTGGTTCGCCGTGGGCCGCGTCCGCAACTCCACGATCGCCGCGCGCCGCGCGCCCGACGACGATCCGGAGTTCCTCGAGAAGATCGGCACGCTGAGCGACCAGGACGAGCGCATCCGCCGCCTGGAGGAAGAGCTGGCGATGCTGGATGCCGAGGACGACGATCCGCGCTGGAACAGCCCCGGCGCGTCGACCGCCACGCCCGAGACTCCGCCGGCGACAGCCGAGACTCCGCCGAAGTCCGCCGAGCGCCCGACGGACGGCGACGACGACACCCGCGGCCAGCGCGGCGCCGTCGGCTGATCGTGCACGACCGCTCCGCGCCGGCGACCGACGCCGCGGCCGCTCTGCTGGGTGCGTTCGTCGAGCTCGGTATCCGCCACATCGTGGTGAGCCCCGGCTCGCGGTCGCAGGCGCTCGCGCTCGTCGCGGCCGAGCTCGAGAGGCTCGGCGCCGTGCGTCTGCACGTCCGCATCGACGAGCGGGTCGCGGGGTTCACCGCGCTCGGCATCGGCCGCGAGACGGGGATGCCGGCGGCGGTGATCTGCACGTCGGGGACGGCGGCGGCGAATCTGCTGCCCGCCGCGCTCGAGGCGCACCACTCCGGCGTCCCGCTGCTGCTGCTGACCGCGGACCGCCCGCCCGAGCTGCGCGGCGTCGGCGCGAACCAGACCACGCGCCAGCTCGGGATGTTCACGCCCAGTACACGGCTTGAAGCGGACCTGCCCGTTCCGGAGGCGGTGGATCCGGACGGCGACGGCGAGCAGAGCCTCATGCTGCGCCAGGTCGCCGCAGATGCCGTCACCGCGGCCCTCGGCGAGGGGACGCGCGCGGCCGGCCCGGTGCACCTGAATCTGCCGTTCCGCGAGCCGCTCGGGGGAGTGATCCCGGGGTGGCTCGTGACACCCGTCGCCGAGCTGGACGCCGCCGTGACCGTCGACCCCGACGCCGCACCGGTGGACGAACCGGCGGACGAGGAGGCCTCCGGTGCCCTGTATCAGGGCGGCGGCGGCATCGGCGAGGCCGACCTGCCCGCCGAGCCCGACGAGCTGCCCTTCGTGCTGCCGCGCGGACCGCGCACGGTCGTCGTCGCCGGCGCCGACGCGGGACCGGACGCCGAGACCCTCGCCCACGCCGGCGGCTGGCCCCTGATCGCCGAGATCGTGAGCGGTTCGCGATTCGGGCGGAACCTCGTTCACGGATACCGGCGGCTGCTGGCGGATCCGCAGCTCGGCGGGCGCATCGAGCGCGCCGTCGTACTCGGGCACCCCACGCTCAGCCGCGAGGTGACCGCGCTCCTCTCCGATCCCGAGATCGAGGTCTTCGCGATGCGCGGACCCGGCGAGCCGCTGAACCTCAACGGCTCGACGACGGCACTCGATGCGATCGCGGTGCAGGTGGGGGAGGCGGACCGGGAGTGGCTCGGTGCGTGGGTGCAGGCGTCGCGTGCGGCATCCGTCGATCTGAGTCCGGCAGCTCCCGACGCCGACGGCCTGGCCTCGGGCGTCCCGGCCGAGCGACTCGGTGCGATCCAGGCCGAAATGGCGGCGATCCGCGCGCCCCTGGACCGGCAGAGCCTCGTGGACGCCGTCTGGCGGGCCACGTGGCCCCACGACCGCCTGGTGTTCGGGTCGTCGCGTCTCGTGCGCGTCGCCGACACCGTGCTCGGCGGTAAGAAGGTGCCGGTGCACAGCAATCGCGGGCTCGCCGGCATCGACGGCACGATCGCCACGGCGACGGGGATCGCGCTGGCATCGCAGGACGGACCGGGGGTGACGCGCGTGCTGCTCGGAGACCTGGCGCTCCTGCATGATGTCGGCGCGCTGCTGCTGCCGCCGACCGAAACTGAGCCGCGGCTCCAGGTGATCGTCGGCAACGACGGCGGCGGCACGATCTTCGACTCGCTCGAGGTGCGCGATGTCGCCTCGGATGAGGCGATGGACCGCGTGCTGTACACCCCCCACACTGCGCGGCTGGAGCAGCTCGCGCTGGCGTACGGGTGGGAGTACACGCGCGTGACGACTCGCGCTGCGCTCGATCAGGCGCTCACCGCGCCGGTCGGCGGGCGGCAGCTCATCGAGGTTCCTCTGCCGCGCTGAACCCCGGTTTCGGCATGATGGGCTCCATGACCCAGAACACGGTGCCCCCGAATTCGGAGAAGAACTGGACCGGCGAGGTCGCCGATCTGCTGCGTGTGCGCGACGGATTCGTCCTGTCCGGCGTCGACCCCGGATCCACTCCGGGCTACGCGGATGACAAGGATGCCGCTGCCCGGGATCTCGCCGCGGGCGCGGGCGACCTCGACGAACTGCAGGAGCGGCTGTACGCGCAGAGTCGCAGCGAGGCCTCGAACGCCTCGGTGCTGCTCGTGCTGCAGGCGATGGACTCCGCCGGCAAGGGCGGGATCATCCGGCATGTCGTCGGCTCGGTCGACCCGCAGGGCGTGATGCTCACCGCGTTCAAGAAGCCGACGGCGGAGGAGCTCGCGCACGACTTCCTGTGGCGGATCGAGAAGCGCGTCCCGCAACCGGGATACATCGGGGTGTTCGACCGGTCGCACTACGAGGACGTACTGATCGGCAAGGTGCGTGCGCTCGCTTCGCCCGACGAGATCGAACGGCGCTACGGCGCGATCAACGACTTCGAGCAGCGTCTCGCCGAGGCCGGGACCCGGATCATCAAGGTTATGCTGCACATCTCGTACGACGAGCAGGGCGAACGGCTCATGGAGCGGCTGGACCGCCCCGACAAGCACTGGAAGTACAACCCGGGCGACGTCGACGAGCGCGCGCGGTGGCCGCACTACATGGACGCGTACCAGACCGTCTTCGAGCGCACCTCGACCGCGTATGCGCCCTGGTTCGTCGTGCCGGCGAACCGCAAGTGGTACGCCCGGCTAGCTGTGCAGCACCAGCTACTGGGGGCCCTGCGCGGCATCGACCCGCAGTGGCCGATTGCGTCGTTCGACGTCGAGGCGGAAAAGGCGCGGCTCGCGGCGACCTGAGCGGACGCCGGCCCGCATTTTTCGCGCGCGTGCTCCGGGAGTCCGTTGAACTTCCCGCTCACACACCGCCGGGAAACTTGGGCGCGCGTGCTCCGGGAGGCCATTGAACTTCCCGCTCACACACCGCCGGAAAATTTGGGCGCGCGAG
>JASBUD010000218.1 GCA_030148105.1 Microbacterium sp.
CATCCCCTTCGCCGAGCCGGGGCACCCGTATTCGCTGCAGGTGATGTACGCCGAGACGCCGCCGTTCCAGCTTGATCCCGAGCACCCGGCTGCCGGGAACAAGTGGGGCCGAGATGGTGGCTTCTGCGCCGAGGTGGTGGCTTCTCTGCCGAGGTGGTGCTTCTTCTGCCGAGGTGGTGCCCACCATCTCGGCGGGAAACCCACCATCTCGGCGGGGCGGGGCGGGGCGGGGCGGGGCGGGATGAGGCGGGATGGGGCGGTGACCAGGGTCAGGCGGAGCCGCTCCAGGGAGCCGGGACGATGACCCACAGCACGGTCGCGGGGCCGCCTTCGACCTGCCACGTGTGCGGCTCCCGGCCCGGGAACGTGAGCGCGTCGCCGGCGTGCACCGTCACACTGCGGTCGGAGAAGCGCACTGTCAGGGTCCCGGAGACGACGTGCAGCACCTCGACGTCGCAGTTGATCGTGTACAGGTCGCTGCCGCCGTGGGCGTCCGCCGCAAGCTCGGAGCGCAGCAGCTGCACGCGCTGCTCGCTCCGGGGCGACATGAGCCGCTCGTCGGCGGCGAACCCGCCGAGGTTGATCCGGGGCGCCGAATCGTAGGCGACGTGCTGCACTTCGGGTTCCGCGAACAGAGCGCCCATCGGCAGGGAGAGCACCTGGCAGAGCTGCACGAGCGTGGCCACGCTCGGCGAGGTCTCATCGCGCTCCACGCGACTGAGGAATCCCTTGGACAGCCCGGTCGTCTCGGCGACCTGCGCGAGCGACATGCCCTGCGACGTCCTGGCGGCACGCAGCTTGGCGCCGATCGGTCGCGCGTTCTCGTCCGCGGTCGGGTGAATCGCGCGCACCAGGCCTCCTCGACGAAGAGCGGACTCTTGACGCGCCCGGGGTGTGCGCGTATCGTCCCCTCAGATGTTGTCTCCAGAGTATCGAAAGTTGCCAAATATGCAACCCTCGCCGAACGGCACGTCGTCGGAATCGGATGCCGCCCCCCGGGGCCCGGTCGACGCCAGCCTCGTTCCTCGCTTCGCCGGCATTGCGACCTTCGCCCGGCTCCCGCGGCTGGACGAGGTCGACCACGCCGATATCGCCGTGGTCGGCATCCCCTTCGACAGCGGGGTCAGCTACCGGCCCGGCGCGCGCTTCGGGCCCGCGCACGTCCGGGAGGCCTCGCGCCTGCTCCGTCCGTACAACCCCGCGCAGGACGTCTTCCCCTTCGGAGCGCAGCAGGTTGCGGACGCCGGCGACCTCGTGGCGAACCCGTTCGACATCTCGGCCGCCGTCGCCGAGATCGAGACCGGCGCGCGCGAGCTCGGCGCTCGGGCCGACCGGCTCGTCGTGATCGGTGGGGACCACACGGTCGCGCTCCCGCTGCTGCGGGCGATCCACGCGCAGCACGGTCCCGTCGCCGTCCTGCACTTCGATGCGCACCTGGACACGTGGGACACGTATTTCGGGGCTCCCACCACCCACGGCACACCCTTCCGCCGCGCGTCGGAAGAAGGGCTGATCGACCTGACGGCCAGCATGCACGTCGGCATCCGCGGACCCCTGTACGACAAGGGCGACCTCGAGGACGACGCGCGTCTCGGCTTCGCGATCATCACGAGCGAGTTCGTCGAGGAGAACGGCGTCGCCGCCGCCGTAGACCGCATCCGCGCCCGCGTCGGCACCGCGCCGCTGTACATCTCGATCGACATCGACGTGCTCGATCCCGCCCACGCTCCCGGCACCGGCACCCCTGAGGCCGGCGGACTCACGAGTCGTGAACTGCTCCGGATGCTGCGGGCGCTCACCGATCTGCGCATCGTCGGGGCCGACGTCGTCGAGGTCGCACCGGCGTATGACCACGCGCAGCTCACCGCGGTCGCCGCGAGCCATGTCGTGTACGAACTGCTGAGCGCCATGGCGCCGCGCGGCGCGGAGGAGACGCGATGAGCGCGACCGTCCCGTCCGAGCAGGACGTCCTGGACGCGGCATCCGCGATCGTCGACGCCTTCGCCCGCACCGACACCGACGCCTACTTCGGCGGCTTCGCGCCGGAGGCGACGTTCGTCTTCCACACCGAGTCCGCGCGCTTGAACAGCCGTGCCGAGTACGAGCGGCTCTGGGCGGGCTGGCTCGCCGAGGGGTGGCGGGTCTCATCGTGCCGGTCCACGGACCAGCACGTGCAGTCCTTCCCCGGCGGCGCGGTGTTCACCCACGCCGTGGCCACCTCTGTGGAGACCCCCGACGGCCCCGAGTCGTACCGCGAACGCGAAACCATCGTCTTCACCACCCAGGACGGCGGCCTGGTCGCCGTCCACGAGCACCTGTCGCCGCTGCCCGACGCGGCGTCCCGATAGCACCGACCCCCTGAAGGAGCCCGAAGATGTCGCTCTACACCCGCCTCGAGAACAGACTCGCGGAGCAGTCCGATGATGCCGGAGCCGTGCGCGGCACGTACTCCGGACGACGGATGCTGATGATCTGGCTCGCCGCGAACCTCGTCGTCACCACTCTGCTGACCGGAACGCTCTTCGTTCCGGACGTGCCGTACGGACTCGTGCTGGCGCTCATCGTCGGTGGCACGGTCCTCGGCGCAGCCGTGCTGGTGCTGATCGGCGCGATCGGCACGCGTACGGGCCTGCCGACCATGGCCCTCACCCGGGGCCCGTTCGGCACGCGCGGGAGCCTCCTGCCCGTGGCGGCGAACGTCGTGATCCTCATGGGCTGGAGCTGGGTGCAGGCGATGCTCGCCGGCATCTCGCTGGACTACATCGTCGCGACGCTCACCGGGTTCTCCAGCCCGGTGATCTTCGCGGTGCTGTGTCAGACGATCGTGATGATCCTCGCGATCTTCGGCCACGCCGGAGTCGCGCGTGTCGAGCCGTGGTTCGCGGCGATCATCCTCGCGATCGCGGCATACGTCTTCTTCGTGGCGTTCACGTCGTTCGGACCCGCCGATTTCGCGGCGATCCCGGCGCCGGCGGAGCCGTTCTACTCGCCGGGTCTCGTCTTCGACGTCGTCCTGGCGACCGCGATCTCATGGACCGTCCTGTCGGCGGACTTCAACCGCTTCGCCCGCAGCACGCGCGCGGGTGCGATCGGATCCGGCGTCGGCTACACCCTGTCCACGGTCATCTCGATGTCGCTGGGTGCGACCGCCATCGGCTATGTGGTCCTGAGCGGCGGCGAACCCGTCGCGTTCGATCCGGTGACGATCATCGAGCCCTTCGGTGCACTGTTCGCCGTCGCGATCTTCCTGTCGGTCATGGCCACGAACACGATGGTCGTCTACGGCATGGTCACGACCGTCGTGAATGCGATCCCGGGGCGCCGGGTGCCGTTCCTTGCGACCGCCCTCATTCTGGGCGTCATCTCGATCATCGGCGCCACCTTCTTCGGACTGCTCGCGCAGTTCACGACGTTCCTGGTGACGATCGGCGCGCTGTTCGCGCCGGTGTTCGCGATCATGATCGTCGACTACTACCTGATCAAGCGCGGGTCGTACACCCAGGACATCCTGCGTGACAGGGGCGGACGCTACTGGTACCGCGGCGGCGTCAACTGGCTCGCGGTCGGCGCGTGGCTCGTCGGCGCGGTGCTGGCGTACGTGTGGGCCTACGTCTGGCCGCTGCCGTTCGGTGCGACCCTGCCCTCGTTCGTCGTGACGTTCGTGCTCTACCTGCTCCTCTCGCTTCCGGGTCGCACGACGGGCGGCTTCGCGCCGGCGCAGAGCCTCGCGACGGTTCAGCATGAGCGCTGAGCTGCACGGCGAAGCGCCCCGCCTGCTGCGCGACCTCAGTCACGCCATCGTCGACGGGATGCCGGTGTACCCGGGTGACCCGTCCGTCCACGTCGGCGCGGCCCTGACCGTCGGTCATGACGGCGTCGATGTCGCCGAGGTCCGGATGGGCTCGCACACGGGCACCCATCTCGACGCCCCATCGCACACGATCCCGGGCGGGCGGACGATGGCCGAGATCGCGCTGGCGGAGCTGTACGGCGAGGCGCTCGTCATCCGGGTGGACGGACTCGCGGACGGCGAGACCTACGACTGGGCCCGGCTCGAACGGTCCGGTGCGATCCCCGCGGTCGTGCCGCCCATCGTCGTGATCGACACCGGGTGGGCGCGGTGGTTCGACGACGAGCGCAGGCTCCGTCACCCCGCGCTTGCGGCGTCCGCCGCCCGCGAACTCGTCGCCCGAGGCATGTGCGTGCTCGCCGTCGACACGCTGAGTCCCGACCCGACCGGAGGCGAGGAGTTCCCGGTGCACGAGGAAGTCCTCGGGCGGGACCGGCTCATCGTGGAGAACCTGTGCGGCCTGGAGGGGCTGCCGTCCCGGGTCACGATCGGGTTCTTCCCGCTCAAGCTCGGAGTCGACGGCGCCCCGGTGCGGGCCGTCGCGTTCCTCGCGGACGGCGATACGCTCGTGCGCGGCTGACCGTCGGGTCCTTCGTCGGTCGCCATCTCGCGCGGAAACGCACCATTTCGGCGGCGAAGCCACCATCTCGGCGGGGATACGCTCGGGCACGGAGGAACCAGACCGAGAAGGAGACCGCACCGTGAGCCTGGACGTCGCCGCCCTGCGTGAGAGCTTCCCGTCCCTGCGATCGGGCATCGCCCACTTCGACGGGCCGGGCGGGACGCAGACCCCCCGCGCGGTCGGCGAGGCGATCGCACGCACGCTCACCGGGCCGCTGTCCAACCGCGGTACCTCGGTGGCGAGCGAGCGCAACGCCGACGAGGCCGTCGGCGCATTCCGCGCGGCGATCGCCGACCTCCTGGGCGCCGACCCGCGCGGGGTCGTCTTCGGCCGCAGCGCCACTCAGCTCACGTACGACCTCTCCCGCGCGCTTGCGAAGACCTGGGTCGAGGGCGACGAAGTCGTCGTCACCGAGCTCGATCACGACGCGAACGTCCGCCCTTGGATCCAAGCGGCCGAAGCCCGCGGGGTCACCGTCCGTTGGCTGCGCCTCGATCCGGCCACGGCAGAACTCGATGTGAGCGACCTCGACGGGGTCGTGAACGAGCGCACGCGGCTGGTCGCCGTCACGGCGGCATCCAATCTCCTCGGCACGATCCCGCCG
>JASBUD010000225.1 GCA_030148105.1 Microbacterium sp.
ATGATTCCAGCCTATCGGTCGGCGGGGGCGTCGGCAGGGGGCGCCGTCACGGTGAAGCCGCCGCCCGAGAGGGCGTCGGCACGCGTCCGTTCGAGTTCCTTCTCGCGACGTGCCCGCGACACGAGGAGGTAAACGACGGCGCCGCCGATGCCGGCGACGAGGAGGCCGCCCACGACCCAGGGCCACACGTCGCCGAAGGTCGAGTCATCGCTCGCGGGCGTCGCCGTCACGAGCGGCTCCGGCGTCGCGATCTCGTCCGGTTCGTCCGTGGGCTCCGTCGTGGGCTCGTCCGTCGGCGTCGCGGTGGGCGACGGCGCTGCCGTGACGGTGAAGGCGTACTCGCCCGAGATCGGGTGGCCGTCGCTCGAGACCACTTTCCAGAGCACGGTCACGACGCCGGATGCCGCTCCCGCGAGTGCCTGGGTCACCACGGTTCCCGCAACGACCGGCTCTCCATCGGCAAGTGAGGCGCCGGTCGCGTCGGTGACGGCGAGTTCTGTCGCGCCCGGGTCGGTCGCGAGCTCGCCGCTGAAGGTGAGCGTCAGCTGCGCCGGCAGCGTGTCGACGGCGGCGTCAGCGGCCGGGTCGGAGGACACGAGCTCGTCGTGTGCGTGCGCGGGAGCCGCGACGAGGACGCCGCCCGCGGCGAGCAGGAGGGAAACGAGCATCGCGACCGCGAAGCGCAGACTGCGCACGGGCCCCCGACGGTCGGAAGCGGAGGAGGCAGAGAGAGTAGTCATCCGTTTCAGGCTACGCCCGAGGCTCGGCGTGTGACGTCCGTGTGAATTCGAGCTGGGCGTGCTCAGAACCCGGTGACGCCGTCGTGATCGAGGAGTAGCGTGCGGATCGGGCGGCGCACGCCGCTTTCAGGTCAAGAGAAGGAGAGCGCCGTGGACGCGATGATGATGGACATGATGTCCAAGGAGATGATGTCGAGCGGGTCGGCCGAGAACGGCATGGCCATGATGGACATGCAGCTCATGCAGGCGTGTATGGACGCCTGCTCGGCATGCGAGCAGGCGTGCACCGTCTGCTCGACGCAGATGATGTCGTGTGCGCCGGCGTGCATGAACTGCGCGGACATGTGCAACACGATGATGCGGTCGATGCTGCGGATGCAGGGCATGACCCCCGCCGTGATGATGTCGATGCTCGACGCGTGCATGGCGATGTGCCAGATGTGCATGGACGAGTGCATGGAGCACGCGGACTCCGGCGACGTCTGCAAGATGTGCGCTCAGGCGTGCCAGGCCTGCATGGATGCCTGCATGGCCCTCAAAGACAGCATGATGAAGGCGGCGTGACGCCGCACACCCGGTGAGCGTCCGGCGGATCAGCCGCGCAGGACGTTGAACCGACGCGCTCCCACGGCGAGCACGTCGTACCGCCCGTGCAGCGCGATCGGTGTGCCCGTGACGGCTTCCGCCGCGGCGCCGGCGCCGCTCCACAGCTCGACCAGTTCACCCTCGACGAGCGTGCGCACCGCGATCACGCCGGTGCCGGCATCCGCGGATTCGACGATGCCGTCGACCCAGTCCGACGGCGTCGCCGCCGAGAGGCGCGCCTGGATCAGGTGCAGAGCGTGCCCGGGGGCGAAGGACGAGCAGGAGGCGCCGTGGATGCACATGCACGCCGCACGCTCACGCACCGGAACGGGCGGAAGGTGGCGGTGCGGACTCGACACGGTGATCTCCTGACAGGTAGGTTCGGTTATCCGTCAGGCTAGGCGCGATGCCGCCGGCGGACACGTCACGCGACACACGACGCAACATTGCGTCCGGCGCCCTCATCCCCCCGATGCGGCCGTTTCGAGGGGCGCCCGATCCGTTACGCTGGAATGGACGAGAGGAACACCGTGGAGGACAACCGCCGCCCCGAGCCGGATGACATCCGCAAGGCTCCCGGTACGGGCGCCGACGCGGGCTTCTCGCACGGTGCCGACACGACGCAGACCTTCGGGCACGACTCCGACCTGTCGTTCGTGCCCTTCGGCAGCGACCTGAGCGAAGCCGAGCTCGACGCGATCGAGGCTCTCCCGACGCGCTCGGCGCTGTTCCTCGTCCGCTCCGGCCCGACAGCCGGAGCCCGGTACCTTCTGGACACCGACGTGACGACCGTGGGCCGCCACCCCGAGGCCGACATCTTCTTCGACGACGTGACCGTGTCCCGCCGTCATGCCGAGATCACGCGCAGCGGCACGTCTTTCGAGCTCGTCGACCAGCGTTCGCTGAACGGGACGTACGTCAACGGCGAGCGCGTCGACCGTGCCGTGCTCACGAACGGCTCGGAAGTGCGCGTCGGCAAGTTCCGCCTCAACTTCTTCGTCTCGCCCGCCGACCTTTCGCAGGCGGCGGACGCCTGATGCCGGCGTCGTCCGCCCGCGAACGCTCGTCGTCCGCGGGTCTGCTCAGCATCGGCCAGGTGCTGGCGCGGCTGAGCCCCGAGTTCCCGAATCTCACCTCGAGCAAACTCCGCTTCCTCGAGGTGCAGGGCATCGTGATGCCGACCCGGACCGAGTCCGGCTACCGCAAGTTCTCGCAGGGCGATCTCGAACGACTGCGACTCGCGCTGACGCTGCAGCGCGACCACTACATGCCTCTCGTCGTGATCCGCGAGTACCTGGCAGACCTCGACGCCGGGCGCGATCCGGCACTGCCCACGACGGTGCCGCCGTCAATCGTCGCGGCTCCGCGCCGCTACCGTCGCGAGGAGCTGCTCGCGGCCTCGGGAGCGGCTCCGCAGCTGCTCAACGACGCGATCAGCACGGGCGTCCTGACGGCAGCAGACGGGTACAACGACCAGGCCGTGGCGATTCTTCGGGCCCTCGTCGCCCTCGACCGGCACGGCATCGAGCCGCGCCACGTCCGCACGCTCCGCCAGAGCGCCGAACGCGATGTCGCCCTCGTAGAGTCGGCGCGCGCGCCGCTACTACGGCGCTAGGGTGCCGGATCCCGCGCCCGCGCGAGCGAACTGGCGCCCGAACTCGCTCAGCGTCTCGACGATGTGCGGGCGATCTTCGCCCGTGCGGCGCTGGATCGAATTCTTTCCTGATCAGCGACACGCCGCCGGTCCGGAGCGGATGTCGTTGCCCGAGGGCCGTGGCCCATCTAACGTTGAGATGTCCGATCATCAAGGAGGAGGCGTATGAACGCGCACGACGAGGGCGAACCCCGGTTCGTGACCGACCTCCTCTTCACGGACGGCCTGCCGGCGATGGATGACGAGGTCGGCTACCGCGGCGCCGTCGCAGCGCGCGCGGCCGGCATCACCTATCGTCAGCTGGACTACTGGGCCCGCACCGAACTGGTGGAACCCACGGTGCGGGGAGCGAACGGCTCGGGATCCCAGCGGTTGTACGGCTTCCGCGACATCCTCGTGCTCAAGCTCGTGAAGCGACTGCTGGACACCGGGATCTCCCTTCAGCAGATCCGCACCGCCGTCGAGCAGTTGAGAGCCTCCGGCATCCGCGACCTCGCCGGAACCACGCTCATGAGCGACGGCGCGTCCGTCTACCTGTGCACGTCGAACGATGAGGTCATCGACCTCGTCAGCCGCGGGCAGGGCGTCTTCGGCATCGCGGTCGGGAAGGTGCTGCACGAGGTCGAGTCGACGCTCGTCGACTTCGACGCGCAGGCGCCCGAGGCGATGGACGAGCTTTCCGCTCGCCGCGCCGCCCGCACCGCCTGACGCTCAGCCAGACGCGGGCTCCGCGCGACGGAGGAGCCGTGCGCGGGGGACGGGTTCAGGCGCGGGCTTCGCCGGCGACCGGGATGCGCCCGGTGCGGACGACGCGGTCCAGCAGGGCGTCGAAGTCCGCGGCGAGCTCCTGCGCGGAGTCGCCGGGCCAGATGTGCAGGGGCTTCGCGGCGCCCTGCGCCTGCTGAAGAGACGTGCGTTCCGGCAGCTGCGGCGAGAGCACGAGCGGGCCGAACATGTCGCGCAGCTCCTTGATGCGGAACTGGTGCTCGATCGACTGGGGCCGCACGCGGTTGACGACGATGCCGAGGGGCTGCAGGCGCGGCGAGAGACCACGGCGGATCTCCTCGATCGCGCGCAGAGCGCGGTCGGCGGCTGCGACGGAGAACAGACCGGGCTCGGTCACGACGATGACCCGATCGGATGCCGCCCACGCGGTGCGGGTCAGGGCGTTGAGCGACGGCGCACAGTCGATCAGCACGAGGTCGTAGTCGGCCTCGATCGTGGCCAGCGCCTCCTCCATCTTCCAGACGTCGCGCACGGAGGGGTGCGGCCCGTCGAAGTTGATCGCCGACGGGCTTCCGATCATCACGTCGATCGTTCCGGGGTGCACCTTCGCCCAGCCGCTCGAGGTGATCGCCTGACGGACGACCTTCTCCTTCGGGTTCGCCAGCACGTCGGCGACGTTGAGGCGACCGGCGACCTGGATGTCCATGCCGGTGGAGACATCGGACTGCGGGTCGAGATCCACCACGAGAGTCCGAACTCCCCGCGCGAATGCCGCGGAGGCGAGTCCCAGAGTCACGGTTGTCTTGCCGACCCCGCCCTTGAGCGAGCTGACGGAGAGTACGTGCACAATCCACCACGTTACCGTCCCCTAGGCTGAGAGCACACTCAGCCCGACCCCAGGCCTCATCGACGGGCCACCCAGCGAGGTGTGAATGTTCCGCAAGATCCTGGTCGCCAACCGCGGTGAAATCGCCATCCGCGCGTTCCGTGCCGCATACGAGCTGGGGGCGCGCACCGTCGCCGTCTTCCCTTACGAGGACAGGGGCTCGCTGCACCGGCAGAAAGCCGATGAGTCCTACGTGATCGGCGAGCCGGGGCATCCGGTACGCGCGTACCTCGACGTCGACGAGATCATCCGCGTCGCACTCGAATCCGGCGCGGACGCGATCTACCCCGGTTACGGCTTCCTGTCCGAGAATCCCGAGCTCGCCGCACGGGCCGCCGAGAACGGCATCACGTTCATCGGGCCGCCCTCGGCCGCCCTGGAGATGGCGGGCAACAAGGTGACCGCGAAGCAGTACGCGATCGCCGCGGGCGTCCCCGTGCTGCGCTCGACCGAGGCCTCGGAGGACGTCGACGTCCTCGTCGCCCAGGCCGCGGACATCGGCTTCCCGATCTTCGTGAAGGCCGTCGCCGGTGGCGGCGGTCGCGGCATGCGCCGTGTCGAGACGCCCGGGGCGCTTCCGCCGGCCATCGCGGAGGCGATGCGCGAAGCGGGTGCTGCGTTCGGCGACTCGCGCGTCTTCCTGGAGCAGGCCGTCGTCCGCCCGCGCCACATCGAGGTGCAGATCCTCGCGGACGCGACCGGGCACACCGTGCACCTGTTCGAGCGCGACTGCTCCGTGCAGCGTCGGCACCAGAAGGTGATCGAGATCGCGCCCGCACCGAACCTGGACGAGGAGCTGCGTCGCCGCATCCACCGCGACGCCGTCGCGTTCGCGGAGTCGATCGGCTACGCGAACGCCGGAACGGTGGAGTTCCTGGTCGACACGGCGGGGGAGCGGGCGGGGGAGCACGTCTTCATCGAGATGAACCCCCGCATACAGGTCGAGCACACCGTCACGGAAGAGGTCACCGACGTCGACCTGGTGCAGTCGCAGATCCGCATCGCGGCCGGTGAGACCCTGGTCGACCTCGGTCTGAATCAGGAGGACATCGTCCTGCGCGGGGCGGCGCTGCAGTGCCGCATCACGACGGAGGACCCGTCGCAGGGGTTCCGTCCCGACACCGGACGCATCACGACGTATCGGTCGCCCGGCGGTGCCGGCATCCGTCTCGACGGCGGAACGACCGCCGCAGGATCCCAGATCAGCCCTCACTTCGACTCGATGCTCGCCAAGCTCACGTGCCGCGGGAGGGACTTCCCCGCCGCCGTCGCCCGGGCCAAGCGCGCGCTCGCGGAGTTCCGCATCCGCGGTGTCGCGACCAACATCCCGTTCCTGCGCGCGGTGCTCGATGATCCGTCGTTCGTGGTGGGCGATCTCAGCACCGCGTTCATCGAGGAGCGTCCGGCGCTGCTGACCACGAACCCGTCCCGCGACCGCGCGACGAAGCTCATCAACTGGCTCGCCGACGTCACCGTGAATCGCCCCTACGGAGAGAAGCCGCTGGCGACCTCGCCCGGCAGCAAGCTTCCGGCGATCGACCTGTCGGCTCCCGCTCCCGCGGGAACTCTGGACCGACTGAGGGAGCTCGGCCCCGCCGGGTTCGCGCAGGCGCTGCGCGCCCAGGTGCCGCTCGCCGTCACCGAGACCACCTACCGCGACGCCCACCAGTCTCTCCTCGCGACGCGCGTGCGCACGCGCGATCTCGTCCGCGTCGGTCCCCACGTCGCGCGGATGACCCCGGGGCTGCTGTCCGTGGAGGCGTGGGGTGGTGCGACGTACGACGTCGCGCTGCGCTTCCTCGCCGAGGATCCCTGGGAGCGTCTGGCGGCGGTCCGCGAGGCGATCCCCAACATCCCGATCCAGATGCTGCTGCGCGGACGCAACACCGTCGGCTACACGCCGCGCCCGGTCGAGGTGACGGATGCCTTCGTGAAGGAGGCGGCCGCGACCGGCGTCGACATCTTCCGGATCTTCGACGCCCTCAACGACGTCGACCAGATGCGGCCGGCGATCGAATCCGTCCTGGACACGGGCACCGCCGTCGCCGAAGTCGCCGTCTGCTACACCGGCAATCTGCTCGACCCCGCGGAAGACCTCTACACGCTGGACTACTACCTGCGTCTGGCCGACCAGATCGTGGCTTCCGGCGCGCACATCCTCGCGATCAAGGACATGGCGGGACTCTTGCGTCCCGCCGCGGCGGCCCGGCTCGTCACCGCACTGCGCGAGCGATTCGACCTGCCCGTGCACCTGCACACGCACGACACGGCCGGCGGCCAGCTCGCGACCCTGCTCGCGGCGAGCGCTGCCGGCGTGGACGCCGTGGATGCCGCGGCCGCGCCGCTGTCGGGCACCACGAGCCAGCCCTCCCTGTCCGCGCTGGTCGCGGCTCTCGCCGACACCGACCGCGACACGGGTCTCGACCTCGCCGCGATCAGCGACCTGGAGCCGTACTGGGAGGGCGTCCGCCACCTGTACGCGCCATTCGAGTCGGGCCTGCCCGGGCCCACCGGCCGGGTGTACCACCACGAGATCCCCGGGGGTCAGCTCTCCAACCTCCGCCAGCAGGCGATCGCTCTGGGCATGGCGGATGATTTCGAACTCATCGAGGACATGTACGCCGCCGCCGACCGGATCCTCGGCCGGATCCCGAAGGTCACCCCCTCGTCGAAGGTCGTCGGCGATCTGGCCCTCGCGCTCGTGGCAGCGAAGGCGGATCCGGCCGACTTCGCCGAGAACCCGCAGAACTACGACATCCCCGACTCGGTCGTCGGCTTCATGGCCGGCGAACTCGGCGACCTTCCCGGGGGCTGGCCGGAGCCGTTCCGCACGAAGGTCCTCGCCGGTCGTCAGGTCTCGATCGAGATCCCTCCGCTGACGGATGCCGAGCGCGAAGGTCTCGCTGGGGACGCGGCATCCCGCCGTCGTACCCTGAACCGCCTGCTCTTCCCCGGCCCCGCGAAAGAGTTCGAGGCGGCGCGCGAGACGTACGGCGACCTGTCCAGTCTCGGCACCCCGGACTACCTCTATGGGCTCAAGCCCGGCGAGGAGCACGTGGCCGAGATCGATCCCGGCGTGCAGCTGTACGTCGGACTCGAGGCCATCGGCGAAGCCGACGCGAAGGGCATCCGCACCGTGATGACCACGCTCAACGGCCAGCTGCGCCCGGTGTATGTGCGCGACCGCAGCATCGCGGTGCAGGAGCGACAGGCCGAGCGCGCCGACACCACGAAGCCGGGTCAGGTCGCGGCGCCGTTCTCCGGCGTCGTGACGCTCAAGGCGTCGGTGGGGGAGACGGTCAAGGCCGGTCAGCCGGTCGCGTCGATCGAGGCGATGAAGATGGAGGCGGCGATCACCGCGCCGGTGGACGGCGTCGTGGAGCGTCTCGCGATCGGTGCGACGCAGCAGGTGGAGGCCGGCGACCTTTTGGTCGTCATCCGCACCGGACAGTAGCCTGGAGGATGCGCTGATCTTCGCGCACCTTCCCTTCCTGTCTTGGAGATACCCGTGACGCCCGATCGCAACGACCCGACGCACGACGACACCGGCGAGCACGCCGTGCTCTCGGACGCGGCCAGCGTCGAGACCTCGGGCATCGGCATCCTGGGCGGACACACCGCGCAAGTGGACGTCGTCCTGCCCCCGCACGAGGATGACGACCTCGTCGACGACGACGTGGTCGACGATGTGCGCGCTTTCACCGAAGACGGTCCTCTCGTGATCGAGATCCACGAATCCGAGGTGGAGGCCGCGCCCGAGGTGCATCCGGAGATCGTCGCGGAAGCCGTCATCGAGGACGACACCGTCGTCCCGGAGTCGGTGCACGCGCCGGCGACCGGCGACGTCGAGGACGCGGTGGTCGTCGATGACATCCCCCCTCGCCCGGCTGCACCCGTCCTCGACGCCCCCTCCACCGCCGTCGCGGACACCGGATCGGTGCCGACCACGCGACGGGAGGCGCACCACCCCGGCGAGGCCGTCCGCCCGCAGCCCGCGATGCAGCCGCGCACCGAGGTCGCGATGACCTCCAAGCGCCTGGGTGAATTCGAGGCGGATCGGGAGACCGCGGATCTGCTCACCGCCGATCGGCTGCTGGACCCGCAGCACATCGTCCGCCCCGAGCCCGAGGGCGCGTGGCAGCACTTCGTCTACTCGATCTCACGTCGTCGCATCAACCTCGGCGACGGCAAGCGTGCACGGGATCGCAAGGAGCTCGATCGGCGGATCTCGGCTCCGTTGAGCGGGGGAGCGCGATTCGTGCCGGTGCTCTCGAGGAAGGGTGGGGTCGGCAAGACCACGGTCACCACCCTCCTCGGCATGGCTCTGGCCGACGCGCGCGACGACCGGGTGATCGCCGTGGACGCGAACCCGGATCGCGGCACGCTCGCGGAGCGTATCTCGCGCTCGAGCGGCAAGACGGTGCGAGACCTCGTGAAGGTGCGGTCCGAGGTCTCGGGCTACAACGACATCTCGAACATCGTCGCCCGAGACGAGACCCGGCTGGACGTGCTCGCATCGGATGCCGATCCGCGGGTTTCCGAGGCTCTCAGCGACCGCGATTACCACGACGTCGCCGGCGTCGCCGCGCACTACTACTCGATCGTGCTGACCGACACGGGCACGGGGATCGTGCACTCCGTGATGGGCGCGACCCTCGACCTCGCCGACCAGATCGTCGTCGTCGCGGGGCTGAGCGTCGACGAGGCCCGCCTCGCCTCGGAGACCCTCACCTGGCTGGAGACGAACGGCTACGCCGAGCAGGTCCGCGGTGCTGTCGTGGTGATCAACAACGCCCGGCCCGGTGCGCCGCTCGTGCGTCAGGACGAGCTCGAAGGGCACTTCCGCAGCCGGGTCCGTACGGTCGTGCGGGTCCCGTACGATCCGCACATCGCCGCGGGCAGCGCGATCTCGTACCGCGAGCTGCAGCCGGGGACGCGCCAGGCTGCACGCGAACTCGCCGCCGCGGTGGTCGAGGGGCTCCGCTCGCTCGCGTCGGCGGCCTGAACGCATGACCGTCCGACCCATTCGCGTCTTCGGCGACCCCATCCTGCGAGCGCCCAGCGCGCCGATCGGGGAGATCGATGACGGCATCCGGTCCCTCGTCCGCGATCTGCTGGACACCGTCGAGCTGCCCGGTCGCGCCGGCGTCGCCGCCCCGCAGATCGGCGTGGGTCTGCGCGCGTTCAGCTACAACATCGACGGCGACATCGGCTATGTCCTGAATCCGGTGCTGGTCGCCGTCGAGGGGGAGGCCGAACTCGTCGGCGAGGGCTGCCTGTCGGTCCCGGGGCTGTGGCATGAGGCGCTGCGCCACCCGCACGCGCGAGTCGAGGGCATCGATTTGGACGGCAACCCGGTCGTGCTGGAGGGCGACGGCCTGCTGGCTCAGGCGCTGCAGCACGAGACCGACCACCTGGACGGCATGCTGTACCTCAGTCGCCTGCCTGCCGAGACCCGGCGTACGGCGATGCGGGAGATCCGCGAAAGCGACTGGTTCTGACCTACGACGCGGAAAGCCCCGAGGCCGAGCCTCGGGGCTTTCCGCATCCGTCCTCGCGTCAGCCCAGCGACACGTTGGTCGTGGAGACCGGGACGCTGTACAGCTCGTCGACGTCGCCGGCGAAGTCGGCCATGATCACGTTGCGCTTGATGCTCATCTTCGGAGTCAGATGACCGCTCGCCTCGGACCACTCCGTGTCGAGGATCGTGAACTTGCGGATCGATTCCGCTCGGGACACGCGCGCATTGGCGCCGTCGATGGCGCGCTGGACCTCGGCGCGCACCGCCGGATTCTTCGCGGCATCCGTCAGCGACATGTCCGAGGGCAGCCCGTTGTTGCCGAGCCACGTGGGGAGCATCTCGCTGTCGAGGGTCACCAGAGCGGCGATGAACGGCTTCTGATCGCCGACCACGACGACCTGGCCCACGATCGGGTTGGCGCGGATCGGGTCCTCCAGCGCGGCGGGGGCGACGTTCTTGCCGCCGGCCGTGACGATGATCTCCTTCTTGCGACCGGTGATCGTGAGGAAGCCCTCGGCGTCGAAGGCTCCGATGTCGCCGGTCTTGAACCAGTCGCCGTCGAACGTGGCGGCCGTGGCCTCGGGGTTTCGCCAGTACTCCTTGAACACGTTGACACCGCGCACCTGGATCTCGCCGTCGTCGGCGATGCGGATGCCGACGCCCGGGATGACCGGACCGACCGTGCCGATCTTCGACTTGCTCGCCTGGTTGACCGTGGCGGGAGCCGTCGTCTCCGTCAGTCCGTAGCCTTCGAGAATCGTGATGCCGAGGCTGTGGAAGAAGTGCCCGAGTCGCGGGCCGAGGGGAGCCGAGCCGGACACCGCGTACTCGACGCGGCCGCCCATGGCTGCCCGCAGCTTGCTGTAGACGAGCCGGTCGAACAGGGCGAACTTGATCTTCAGGCCGAACGGGATCTTCTTTCCGTCCTGCAGGAGCTTCGAGTGCTCGATCGCTGCGTCCGCAGCCGCGCGGAAGATCTTGCCCTTGCCGCCGGCCTCCGCCTTCTGCTCGGAGGAGTTGTACACCTTCTCGAACACGCGGGGGACGGCGAGGAGGAACGTCGGCTTGAACGAGCCGAGCGCGGGAAGAAGCTGCTTCGTGTCGGGCTGGTGACCCGTCTTCACGCCTGCGTGGATGTCGAGGATCGAGATGAAGCGCGCGAAGATGTGCGCGGTGGTGATGAACAGCAGGGTGGACGCGCCGGGAGACTCGAAGACCTCTTTGTTGGAGCGCGTCGCGTTGCGGATCAGTTCGACGAAGTTGCTGTGCGTGAGAACGCATCCCTTGGGGCGGCCGGTCGAGCCGGACGTGTAGATCAGCGTTGCG
>JASBUD010000226.1 GCA_030148105.1 Microbacterium sp.
TCCACGCCGTCGTGGTCCAGCAGCATCTCCAGGACGTAGTCGCGCTGCACGGTCGACCGGGCGATCGCCCGGAAGACACCCACGCGCGGTGTCGCGTGACTCAGGGCGTCGAGCACTCCGAGGGCCACGGTCGATTTGCCGGAATGGCCTTCGGCCGATGTGATGAAGATGCTCTGCGCCACACCGCCAGCCTACGGGCCTCGCCTGGGCTGCGGCAGGGCGCGGATGCCGTCCCGCTAGGCTCCGGATCGTGACCGACGCCGCCTCCCCCGCTCCCCGTCCCGGCACTGTCGTGCCCGATCATCGCGGGCGGACCGGGCTCGACCTGACCGGTCGAGAACTGAACGGGAATCCCGATGTGCGCGTGGTCGACGTCGAGCTCGTCGCATCCGCCTGGCACGTGCTGCGGCGCACGACGCTGGACTATCGCGGCCCGGACGGGCAGTGGACCCGGCAGCAGCGCGAGACGTACGACCGGGGGAACGGAGCGACGGTCCTGCTCTACGACCTCGCGCGCCGCACGGTGCTGCTGACGCGGCAGTTCCGCTATCCGGTGTACGTCAACGGCCACCCGGACGGGATGCTGATCGAGACGGCCGCAGGCCTCCTCGACGATGACGACGCGATCACCGCGATCCGGCGCGAGGCCTCCGAGGAGACCGGAGTGCGCATCGGCGAGATCGAGCACGTGTACGACGTCTTCATGAGCCCCGGCTCGGTGACCGAGCGCATCCACTTCTTCGCCGCGCCGTACGACGCCGGCACTCGGAACGGTGCGGGCGGCGGACTGGAGGAGGAGGGAGAGCACATCGACGTGCTCGAGCTCGACTTCGACGAGTCGCTCGCGATGATCCGCGACGGGCGCATCCAGGACGCAAAGACGATCATGCTCCTGCACTGGGCGGCGATCGACGGCCCGTTCGCCCGGTGACGGCAGCCCTCGGGGAAAAGTAAGACTCTCCGCGAACCCGGCAGAGCCTGGTTACCCTTGCTACGTTTCCGTCCTGGGGGAGTTGGCCTGGATGCCGCCTCGCGGAGAGCTGACACAAGTCTAACCCGTCGGCCCGAGCTCCCGTGCCGGGCCGTCCTGCAGCCCGATCGCGCGGACATCGCCGTCGACCCGCAGCACGAGCGCCCGCGGCGCGGCGACACCGGCCACCGCGGCGACCACCGCAGGCACGTCGTCATCGCCCAGCGCGTCACCGCCGTCCTCCGGCACCGCGGGAAGGATCGTGACGACCGCTCCGGTGGCAGCCCGCACGTCGCGCCGCAGCTGCGCCGCGTCGGGCGAGGCGACGCGCAGCACCCGTCGGATCACGGCGGGCGCGGTCTCGGGGCGCGCGATCGACCGATCGTGGCGCCAGACCGCGAAGTGGTACCCGAACACGAGCGCGGTCGCGCTGAGCAGCCCGAGCGGGGCCCGGACCCGCTCCACAAGGCTCCCGCCCACCGCTGCTCCCAGAGTGAACTCGAACACGCGGAACCCGATCAGCAGGAGTGTCACGATCGCGACCACCGCACTGGCCCCGAAGATCGCGACCAGGTACACCCGGCGCGCGCGGTCGGCAACCTCGTCGGCGGACGCCGCGACGGCCGGGCGCCACGCGACCCACCAGACCGGCGCGCCCACCGCGAGCGCGCTCAGGCCGCCGAGCAGAAGAGTCCGGGCGTCGGCGCCCGCGATCACCGGCGCGAGCGCCGCGAGGAGCGCATTGACGACGACCCCGAATCCGCTGGCCGCGCCGATCAGCGCGATTCCGGAGACCAGGAGGCGGGCGCCGCGTCGGACGCCCTCGGGGCGCGCAGCCACGACCGCCGCGTGCGAGACCCAGACGATCCCGCCGAACAGCACCGCAGCGATCGCGACGTCCAGCGGGGCGAGCACGTCCGCGCGCGGGTCGACGTCGAACAGCAGGCGGAGGACGACGAACAGCACCGTCCCGACGGCGAAGAGCGTCGTCGCGGCCGCCGCGCCGATGACGACCACGAGCGCGACCTGGGCGAACCCGCCGGATGCCGCCGCGCCGCCGTCGCGGTACCAATGCCACCACCAGACGAAGCCGCCGATCGCCGCCCAGGCGAGCGCCTGCAGTGCGTCGATCCCCCAGGATTGCGATGCCCCCAGCACGGGCCGCGCGCCCGCGAGCGCTGCGCCGATCAGCGCCGAGACCGCGCCGATCGCGCCGACGGTCAGGACGGCGAGTCCGTAGACCGCGCCGATCGTGACCGCGACCGTCGGCAGTCGGGTCGGGCCGGTGACGTGGCTCCGTCGCATCGCGCGGTGCCACACCCACACTCCCGGCCAGACGAGCGCGACCGCGAAGGCGCCGGCATCCCACCGTCCCTCGATCGCCGCCGTGAGCGTCGACGCGAGGGCCACGGTCGCCGTGACGAGCGCGATCGTCGAGACGGCGACCACGTACAGCGCCCAGACGAGCGAATCCTTCTCCGCGGGGTCGGCGAACCGGCGGCGCTGCCACCACCACAGCACGCCCGCGAGCGGGATCCCGATGACGGTGAAAGCGAGCGAACGCGCGAGACCCGCTTCATCGGCGGCGATGATGCCGCCGGAGACCGCCCGCTCGAGCAGGCCGGACAGTCCGACGGCCGCGACGATGATCAGCGCGAACAGGATGCCGTAGACGAGGACGCGGCGCACTGCGGTCTGGGTGCGACCGGGAGCGGACATCAGCCGCGGCCCGTCTCGGTGCACACGGCGAACTCCCACGGCGCCGTTCGGATCGCCCACGCGTCGTCGGTGCGGACGAGATCGAAGGCGCCCTCGCTCTCGTACTCGTCACTGCCCAGCGGACCCGAGCCGTACACGGTGACGATGAGGACCTCGACGGTGGCCGAATCCGCGCGTTGCGTCGTCGCGGTCAGCGTCACCCGCCGGTCCTGGGTGTCGAGCGGGATGAGCTCGCACTCCGCGGCGACGTCGGGCGCGAGATAGGACACGGCGGTGTCGGTGTCGCCGGCGATCACGGCCTGCACGTAGCGCTGCACGACACCCTCCGGCGTCGTTGCGTCCAACTGCGCGGGGTCGCGCTGCACGAAGACCGCGACGAGCGCGATCACCACGACGAGCGCGACCGCGCCGATCAGACTGATCAGCAGGATCCGCATGCGTCGCGGGTCCGGTGCGGGAGCGTCGTCGGTCATGGGTTCATCATGGTCCGTCGCGCGTGCGCGGTCCGGGACCAAAGCCCCACGTTTCGGCGAGGCCGAGACCCGCGTGCAGGGATCTCCCAGGCCCACCCCCGAGAACCCGCGATTAGGATCGGAAGGGTTCGCCCACGCCCGGAGGCGACGGTGGACGAGGGGGTCGCTGTGACGGAGTCCACGATGACGGCCGAGAGCTTCACCCGGGCCACCGACGGCATCCTCGCCTCGGTCGGCCGGGTGATCGACGGCAAGCCCGAAGCCGTGCGCAGCGCACTGGTGTGCCTCCTCGCCGAGGGGCATCTTCTCATCGAGGACGTGCCGGGCGTCGGGAAGACCATGCTGGCGCGTGCGCTCGCGGCATCCATCGACGCCACGGTGCGCCGAATCCAGTTCACCCCCGATCTGCTCCCCGGAGACGTCACAGGGGTCAGCGTGTTCAACCCGGTGGACCGCGAGTTCGAGTTCAAGCCCGGCGCGATCTTCGCGCACATCGTGATCGCCGACGAGATCAACCGCTCATCGCCGAAGACGCAGTCCGCGCTGCTGGAGGCGATGGAGGAGGGCCAGGTGACGGTCGACGGACGGACGCACCTGCTGCCGGACCCGTTCTTGGTCGTCGCCACGCAGAACCCGCTCGAGATGGAGGGCACGTACGCGCTTCCCGAGGCGCAGCGCGACCGGTTCATGATGCGCATCTCGATGGGCTATCCCGACCCGCGCAGCGAAGCACTCATGCTCCGCCAGCGCGATACGGTCAACCCGCTCGAATCCATCGCCCCTGTGGCGACCGCGGCGGGTGTCTCGCAGCTGATCGCGTGGGCCCGCGCCGTCCACGTCGCCCCGGCGATCGAGGACTACGCCGTCGCCCTCGCGGGGGCCACACGCACCCACTCCGATCTCCGGCTGGGCGCGAGCCCCCGCGCCACGCTGCAGCTCGTGCGCGCCGCGAAGGTGTGGGCCGCGCTGGACGGCCGCGGGTTCGTGATCCCCGATGACATCACCGCTCTGCTGGTTCCGGTCTTCGCCCACCGGCTGATCCCGACCCGCTCGGCGGGCGGTGCCCGAGCCCGGACCGCGGCCGACGCGATAGCCTCGATCCTCGAGCGGATCGCCGCGAGCGTGCGGGTTCCGATCGCCGCGCGACAGTGACATCGCGATGAGACGCCTCTGGCCGCTGACCGCCCGCGGGACGGGGGCCGCCGTGCTGGCCGTCGCGTGCTTCGTCGTGGCGAACGAGGTCGGCATCGTCGAGCTGATGTATTTCGGTCTGCTGCTGGTCGCGGTGCTCGCGGCCAGCATCCTCTCGCTCTACCTCACGCGGCGCTCGGACACCGTGACGCGCTCGCTCTCCCCCGACGTCGCCGCTGTCGGCCGCGAGTCGCTCGTGACCGTGCGGGTCGGGGTGCGCACCGCGCTTCCGACGGCCCCGGGCACGTGGCGCGACACGATCCCGCGGGGCCTGGCGGCGCAGGCGCGCGGCGTCTTCCCCGCCCTCGGCTCGGGGCTGCGCGGTGCCGAACGCGTCGTGCAGTTCTCATACGTCGTCACGGGCGAGCGGCGCGGCATCCACCCCGTCGGCCCGCTGCAGGTGACCACGTCCGACCCGTTCGGTCTCGCGCGGCGCACCACGGTGTTCGGCGAACGCACCCCCGTCACGGTCGCGCCCGCAGTAACTGATCTGCCGGCCCTGAGCGACTTCGCGGGCGAAGCCGGCGGCACACTCCACACCACGAACAACCAGCTCGGGCAGGGCGCGGACAACCTGATCGCGCGCCCCTACGCGCCGGGGGACTCGATGAGACGCATCCATTGGCGCGCGACGGCGCACCGCGACGAGCTCATGGTGCGCCAGGAGGAGCAGGAGTCCACGCCCGAGGCCACCGTCGTGATCGATCGCGGCGTCCTGCGCTTCTCGCCCGAGGCGATGCAGGCTCCCGGCGCCGACGCCGGCTTCGAGGCGGCGGTGTCGACGTGCGTCTCGGTCGTCACCCGCCTCGTGCACGACGGCTACGCGGTCGAGGTGATCGACTCGGACGGCACCCCGCTCGCCGAGCGCATCGACGGCGGCGACATGAGCGAGGTCGAGGGGCTCGTGAACTCCTTCGCCGGGCTCACCGCACGGCGGGACGATCACCTCGGCAAGCTCCCCCGGGTGTTCGCCGGGATGATGACCGGTCCGGTCGTGCTCATCGTGGGTCGGTTCGATCCGGCGGATGCCGACACCGTCGCGCCCGTCGTGCACCACAGCACCCTTCCGCTGCTGCTGGCGGTCGCCCCGGTCGGGGACGCGCTCGAACGTGCCGCGGACCGTGGATGGCATGCCGCCGCGGTTGACCCGGACGGCGATCTCGCGGTCGCGTGGTCCAGCGCCGCCCAGCGAGGGATCAGTCATGTCCTCCGATGACCGAGCGGCGCGGCGCGGCGCGGACCTGCCGCTGACGATCGGCGTCCTGGTCGCGGTTTTCGCTGCCCTCCTCCCCCTCATGCGGGTCGTCCGGCCGAGCGGCTGGCTGGTCGGCGCGATCCTCCTCGCCGCAGCCGTCCTCGCCGCCGGGTTCTTCGCACGCCGGCTGCGGCTCCCCGCCCTCGCCGTGAGCCTGATCGAGGCATCCGTCTGGATCGTCTTCATGACGTTCGTGTTCCTGCGGGACACGGCGCTGCTGTGGATCATCCCGACACCCGAGACGGTGCGGGCGCTCCCGGGGCTCGTGCAGGTCGCCGGGGAGGAGATCGCCCTCGGCGCCGCGCCTCTGGACGCCAGCACCGCATTGTCGATGCTGATCGTCGGCGGGACGGGGCTGCTCACGATCATCATCGATCACGTCGTCCTGACCGCACGGATGCCGCTCCTGGCCGCGATCGGACTGATCGCCGTCTGGCTGATCCCCTCGATCGCCGTGCCGGGCGAGGTCGACATCATGGCGTTCGTGCTGCTGGCCGCGGCGATCCTGTTCCTGATCCGGACTGACACGCGCTCGCGCGAGGAGCCGAAGGACCGCGCGGCCACCCGCACGGCGGGTGTTCCCGCCACGGCGCTCGGCATCGGGGCGATCGCCGTCGTCGTCGCCGTCGCCGCCGCGCCGCTCCTGCCCCAGCCCGTGGCCCGCGCGGGGTCGGGCACGATCGGGACGGGTCCGGGGATCGACGCGACCCTCCAGCTCGGAGACGACCTGCGCCGCCCGACCGAGGTCGAGGTCATGCTCGTGCGCAGCAGTGCGCCGAGCGCCCCCTACCTGCGGGTCACGACGCTCTCGCAGCTGGAGGGCACCGTGTGGGAGCCCGACAAGGTACGCACGGTGCCGCTGGCGAGTGAGGAGGGCCTCGGGGCGGTGGAGGTGGATCCCGACATCCGGCTGACCGAATACGTCACAACCGTCGAAGTCACCAACCTGTCCTCGCCGTGGCTGCCGGTCGCGTACCCCGCGGTCGACGTCGAGGGACTGCGCGGAACGTGGGCGGTCGCCCCGTACAACCGGACGGTCCTGCCGCAGGGCGGATCCACGCAGGGACAGAACTACGAGGTCATCACGAACGTCCCGCGGCCCACGCTCGAGCAGATCCGCGCGCTCTCGGCGGGCACCGACAATCCGCCCGACGGGACGACC
>JASBUD010000231.1 GCA_030148105.1 Microbacterium sp.
GTGATGTGCGCGATGTCCTGGCAGACGCCCTTGCGCGCCTCCCACGCCTCGGCGGCCGTGGAGTGCCCACCGGTGATGCCGTGCAGGTACTCCACCGCGTTGCCCAGCGCCATCGCGATCTCTTGCGCCGCGACCGCCGGCTGATCGTGCTGGGCGGCGATCGCCCGCGCGATCTCGGCCACTTCGGCGTGCGGACGGGTGCGGGCGCTCTGACCGAGCTGCTCGACGGTCTCGATCGAGCGTGCCGCCTCGGCGTGCAGCTGGTCCCACGTGATGTCGGGGTGCGCGAGAGGGCGCGGCCTGACCTCCACGAGCGAGCGCGCGGTGATCGTGAGCGACGAGTGCGGAGAGAGGACGTCGAAGGACGCCACGCGCGTGCCGAAGTAGTCGACGTAGTGGTTGACGGATGCCGACGGCTCGATGTCCAGCGATGAGCAGAGCACGAACTGGCTGTCGGTCGATCCGGGCAGCATCCGCGCTTCGTTGTACGACGCCGAGACGTCGCCCTGGTACGTGAACCCGGTCTGATGCTCGATCCTCAGGCGCCTCATGAGGTCTCTCCGATCCAGTTCGGCTCGGCCTGCGTCGGGAAGAAGCGCGCCCTGATCGCCTCGGACGCCTCGCGCGTCACCTTCTGGACGCGGTCCATGTGCTCGGGCAGCTCGTTCAGGATCTCGCTCACCGGTCGGTACTCCAGGTCATTGCGGATGCGACCGAGCGCGCGGAGCACCGGGTTGGAGTGGCCGACGCGGTCCGCGCGCGGGTCGATCGCACTCATGCAGTCCTCGGCGCGCGAGATCGAGTAGATGATCGACCGCGGGAAGAGCCGGTCGAGCAGCAGGAACTCCGCCGCGTTGGTCGCGCTCGGCATCCCGCGGTAGGTCCGCAGGTACGCCTCGTACGCGCCGCACGAGCGGAGGATCGTCGTCCAGGACGGACCGGAGGCCTCGGTGAGCGACCGGGTCGCGAGCAGGCGCGCGGTCATGTCCGCACGCTCGATGCTCCGGCCGAGCGTGAAGAACTGCCAGGCTTCGTCGCGGCTGGTCGAAGAGTCGACGATGCCGACCGCGAGCGCGGAGCGCTCCCTGACCCACTGGAAGAAGCCGTGCACCTTGTCGGTCTGCAGGCGTCGCGGCATCCGGGAATTGGTCGTGTTGAGCGTCTCCCACAGCTCGGTCGAGACGATCTCGCGCGCGCGGCGCGCGTTCTCGCGGGCCGACGTGAGCGAATACGCGATGGATGCCGAGTTGTTCCGGTCGACCGCGAGCCGGGCGAGCACGTCCTCGCGGCGGACGATCTCGCCCGGCGGAGGCGGGATGGATCCCATGACGAGCAGGAGCGACCGGCAGGCGGTGTCCTCGTCGATCCAGGGATCCTCCAGCAGCAGCTGGAGGTGCACGTCGAGGATGCGGGCGGTGCCGTCGCTGCGCTCGATGTAGCGGCCGATCCAGAACAGGCTCTCGGCGATGCGGCTCAGCATGAACGGTCCTCACTCTGTCCGCGAGACTGCAGCGGCGCGCCGAGACCACGGGGATTCCCCTGCGTTTCGGCGTCCGGATGCGGTCTCGCGGGTGAATCGGCCTGCTGCTGCTGTTGCTCCTGCTGCTCGGTGCGCGAAGCCGGGCGGTCCTGCGGAGAATGCGCCGGCGGGGGCTGCCCGTCGTAGATGATCGGGATGGCGGCGGTGACCGTGGCCGCCTGATCGGCGACGAGGCCGGCCAGGCCGCTGCCCTGACCGTATTCGACGTGGCTCGGCGCGGAACCTCCGACGATCCAGGTGTCCTTCGAGCCGCCGCCCTGGCTGGAGTTCACGACGAGCTGCCCTTCCGGCAGCGCGACGCGGGTCAGACCGCCGGGAAGCACCCACACGTCTTCGCCGTCGTTCACCGCGAACGGGCGGAGGTCGGCGTGACGCGGGCGCATGCCGTCCTCGACGAGCGTCGGGATCGTGGAGAGCATCACGACCGGCTGCGCGATCCATCCGCGCGGATCGGCGAGCAGTCGCTGACGCAGCGCCTCGAGCTCGGCGGGCGATGCGTCGGGGCCCACGACCAGGCCCTTGCCGCCGGAGCCGTCGACGGGCTTCACGACGAGCTCGGGCAGGCGATCGAGCACTTCTTCCAGAGCGCCCGGATCCTCCAGCCGCCACGTGTCGACGTTCTTGAGGATCGGCTCCTCCGCCAGGTAGTAGCGGATGAGATCGGGGACGTACGTGTAGAGGAGCTTGTCGTCGGCGACGCCGTTGCCGACCGCGTTCGCGATCGTGACGTTGCCCAAGCGCGCCGCGAGCATGAGCCCCGGCGCTCCGAGCATCGAGTCGGCGCGGAACTGCAGCGGATCGAGGAACTCGTCGTCGACACGCCGGTAGATCACGTCGACGCGCTGGGGTCCGCGGGTCGTGCGCATGAACACCTTGCCGCCCACGCACAGGAGGTCGCGCCCCTCCACGAGCTCGACGCCCATGAGGCGGGCGAGCAGGGTGTGCTCGAAGTAGGCGGAGTTGTAGACACCCGGGGTCAGCACGACGACGTTGGGGTCCTCGATGCCCGCCGGCGCCGAAGCGCGCAGGGCGGCGAGGAGCTTGTTCGGGTAGTCCCCCACCGGACGCACGCGCATGGAGACGAACAGCTCGGGGAGCGTCTGAGCCATCACCCGGCGGTTGGAGATCACGTAGCTCACGCCGCTCGGAACGCGGACGTTGTCCTCGAGCACGCGCATCTCGCCGTGCTCGTCGCGGATCAGATCGATGCCGGACACCTGAATGCGCACGCCGTTCGCGCTCTGGATGCCCGCCGCCTGCCGGTAGAAGTACTGCGACGAGGCGATGAGACCCGCGGGCAGCACGCCGTCGCGGACGCAGTGCTGACGTCCGTACGCGTCGTCGAGGAACGCCTCGAGCGCCTTGACGCGCTGCTTCACCCCGGCTTCGATGCGCGACCACTCGTCGTACGTGATGACCCGGGGCACGGCATCCAGCGGGAAGGGCCGCTCCTCGCCCGCGAAGTCGAACGTGACCCCCTGGGCGAGGTAGGAGCTGGCGAGCGACTCGGTGCGTCCGCGGAGCTCCTCCTGCGTCATCTGGGCGAGGGCCTGGTACAGCTCGCGGTAGGCCGCGCGCGACTCCGCGGGGTCGCCGGGATGCGTCGGCGCACCGAACATCTCGTCGAACGCGGGGATGCCGGACGCCGTCTTTCGGGGCGCCAGAGTGGAGCCGTAGCCGTCGAAGAGATCACCCATGCGACGACTCTAGTCCGGGGCTTGTTGCCCGCGTGTTTCGCCTGCACGGGCGGATCCGGGCCGTTCCCGGCCGCACGCGCCCGCGCGGTCGTAGGCTCGTGACGTGGCGCGTGCAACGAGGACTTCTCCCGCCGCGGCGGCGGTCGCGGGGATCGCCGCGGCCCTGTTCGGCGCGGGTGTCGGCGAGATCGTCGCGGTGTTCGTCGCCCCGGCGGCGAGCCCGGTCGCGGTGATCGGCTCCGCCCTGATCGACTTCGCACCGGCGTGGGCGAAGGAGACGGCGATCGCTCTGTTCGGCACCGCCGACAAGATCGCGCTCATCGTCGGGATCAGCATCGTGCTCGTCCTCGTCGCCGCGATCGCGGGGCTGATCGAACGCGCGCGTCCGCCGTTCGGGCTCGCGCTCATGATCGTCTTCGGCGGTGTCGGGGTGCTCGCGGCCATGACGCGCGCGAATCCCGGCCAGCTCGACTGGGTCCCCTCGCTCTCCGCGGGCGTGGCCGCGGCGCTCGCGCTGAACCTGCTGATCGCCCGTCTTCCCGAACGCGCGACCGCACCGGCGGAGGACGTCGGATCGGATGCCGAGGAGACGGCGGTCCGCCCGGCGGCGGCATCCCGTCGCACCTTCCTGCTGTGGACCGTGGGCACCGCCGCGGTCGGCGTGCTCGCGACCGTCGGCTCGAGCGTCGCGCGGGCGGGCTCGCGCGCGGTGACGGCGGTGCGCGAAGCGCTCACCCTGCCGACGCCCGCCGTCGCAGCAGCCCCCGTCCCGGCAGGTGCCGAGCTCGGCATCACGGGGCTCGACCCGGTGGTCACCCCGAACGACCGGTTCTACCGGATCGACACCGCGCTGATCGTGCCGCAGATCGACCCGGCGGAGTGGAGCCTGCGCATCCACGGCATGGTCGAGAACGAAGTGACCCTCACGTGGGACGAACTGCTCGCGCTCCCGCTCGAAGAGAGCCACACGACCCTCGCCTGCGTGTCGAACCCCGTCGGCGGCGACCTGATCGGCAACGCGCTGTGGCTGGGGTACCCGATCCGCGAGCTCCTGGCCCGGGCCGTGCCGCAGGCGGATGCCGACATGGTGCTCTCCCGCTCGATCGACGGCTTCACCGCGAGTTCGCCGATCGAGGCGCTCACGGACGAGCGGAATGCGATCCTCGCGGTCGGGATGAACGGTGAACCGCTCCCGCCCGAGCACGGCTTCCCGGTGCGGATGGTCGTGCCGGG